>DDRA01000091.1:0-6513 GCA_002343545.1 Bacteriovoracaceae bacterium UBA2428 | reverse complement strand
GCCGACGACGTTGCCCACGGCGATATCGCGTTCGCCCTTGATGGCGGCCATGACCGAGGTCGCGACCTCGGGGAGCGAGGTACCCGCCGCGACGATGGTGAGGCCGATCACGACGCTACTCACGCCGAGCGCGCTCGCGATGCTCACGGCGGCGTCGACCATCAAGCGGCTGCCAAAAACGAGGAGCGCGAGTCCGACCAAGATCGAGGCGACCGAGGCGAGTCCGCTCGCTCCCGCGGCCTCTTTGGCCTCGGCCTTTTGCTCCGCGGATTCCGGCGTGGCTTCGCGGCGTGCCATTCGGATGAGGAAAACGGTGTAGGCGATCGCGCCTCCGAGCAGAGCGGCAGACTCCCAAAGGGCGAGATGGCCGTCGAGCGAGAAAAAATAAAGCAGGGCCGAAACCCCGATCATAATGGGAACGTCCAGACGGATGAGTTGACGGGACACGATAAGCGGGCTGATGAGCGCCGAGACGCCCAGGATAAAGAGCACATTGAAGATGTTGCTTCCGACGATGTTACCCATCGCGAGATCGACCTGGCCCGACCAAGCGGCTTTCACGCTGACGGCCATCTCGGGCGCGCTCGTGCCGTACGCGACGATCGTGAGGCCCACCACGAGCGGGGTGAGGCCAGCGCGGTAGGCCAGGGCCGAAGCCCCCAGAACGAGCCGGTGGGCTCCGTAGACGAGAAGGGCGAGACCGACGAAGAGGTAAAGTCCCTGAATCAGCATTTCATTCTCTTAGCCCGCGTGGTGTAGGCCCATAAGGTAGAGCACCGAATCGAGCCAGTTGCGGTTGAAGCTCGCGTGGGCGACCTCTTGCAATTTGGGCTTGGCGTGGAAGGCGATGCCGAGGCCCGCTTCCTGGAGCATGAGGCGGTCGTTCGCGCCGTCGCCGATCGCGACGGTTTGCTCGAGGCGGCAGCGGTAGACCTGCGCCATGTCGCGCAGGAGTTGGGCTTTGCGTTCGGCGTCGACGATGCTGCCCGAGACTTTGCCCGTGAGCAGGCCGTCGCGGACTTCGAGTTGGTTGGCGAAGGCGAAGTCCAGGCCGAAGCGGCGCTTGAGCTCGTCCACGAAGAAGTCGAAGCCCCCGCTCACGAGGCCCACGTGGAAACCGAGGTCCTTGAGCGTGCGCACGAGCGTTTCGGCGCCCGGCGTGAGGGGAACTTTCTCGAGCAGGCCCTTGGCCTTCTCGAAGGGGAGGCCCTTGAGCGAGGCCACGCGCTCGTGGAGCGCCTGGCGGAAGTCGAGCTCGCCGCGCATGGCGCGCTCCGTGATCGCGGCGACCTTTTCGCCCGCGCCGGCGAGCTTGGCGAGCTCGTCGATGACTTCCATCTGGATGAAGGTCGAGTCGACGTCCATGCAGACGAGGCGCTTGTTGCGGCGGTAGATGTCGTCGCGTTGGAGCGCGACGTCGGCGCTGTATTTCGTGGCGAGATCGAGGAAGTTCGAGCGTAGGGTGGAGAAATAGTTCGGATCTCGGGCTTCGGCGCCCGCCGGGAGCTCAGCGAGAAGTTCGAGGCCGTGGATCTCTTGGCCCGCGAGGGTCTTGAGCTCCAGGATGTTGAGGCCCTTTTCGGCCATGAGGCCGGTCGCCGCGGCGACGACGTGGCCCTGGGTCAGTTCGCCGAGGAGCAAAACGCTCAGTCCGCCCGAGGCGTTGCTCGTGTGGGAGCGCGTGCGTTTGCCGAAGGGCTCGACCTCGAAACGCAGGCCCAAGTCCGCGACGGCGAAGAGCGTCTGACGGAGCGCGTCCGATCCCGGCGGAACTTCGACGACGAGCGAAAGGTTGAGGTAACCGAGGAGCACGGACTGCCCGAGGTCGAGCAAGCGGGCGCCTTCACGGGCCAAGATCGAAGTCACCGTCGAGGTGACCCCGGGGCGGTCCATGCCGGTGATGTGAAGGATGAGTCGGTCTTCGCGCGGAGAGCTTGCCATGGAGTTTCTAGCTTAGATCCCCGACGCTTCCGGGGGAAGGCGGCTCCGGAGACCTTTCGTTCTGTCCCATTTTTGGCGAGGGGCCCCTCGCCGGGCGCCCCTCGCCGGGTGCCCCTAGCCGGGTGCCCGTCAAAGCTTTAGCTCCGAAAGCGGGGACGCGGCGGCTACACTGGAGCGGTTATGATGCGTCGAGACGTTGCCGCGAAATCCGCCTTCCTGGCTTGGCTCCTCGGGATCGGTCTCGTCGCGGGCTTCACGGCGCAAGCCGCGAACCCGAAAGACTTTAACGCCCAAGGCTTCTCGACGAAGCCCACCCGAATTTGGACCGAGCCGAACGCGAAGTTCGGCTCGCCCATCGCCGAAGTCGAGCCGGGCGTGGAGCTCGAGATCCTGACCTACTCGACGACGCGGTCCTGGGCGAAGGTTCGCACCCCCTCGGGTCGCGAAGGCTGGATCCCGGTCATGCACACCTCGTTCTCGCAGCCGCGTCGTCCCGTCGAGGTGTCGACCGAGGTGGCCGAAACGAACGCGGACGCGGGTCGTGTTCCCGCCTCCGAAGGTGCCCCCGCGGAGGGCCGCCCCGCGGAAGGCCGCCCCATCGAACGGGCGCCGGCCGGTATGAAGCCGATCGTGGGCAAGGGCGGCAAGAAGCCGGCTTCGTCGAGCGAGGGCGTCCGGATGGGTTTGCGTCTCGAGTACGCGAACGAGCTTTCGCGCGAAATGGCGTCGGGCTTCGGGTTGGGCGCGAACCTCGCGTTCGCGCTTTCCGAGCGCTGGCGACTCGGCGGCGGTCTCGACTACCAATACTTCCGCGAATCGGCCACGGACGCGCTCACGCGCTCGAGCCGCGGCACGAACAAGTTCCTTCCGCACGCGCTGCTCGAGTACCGCTCGGGGGCTTTCGCGGGCGAAGCGGGCGTCGGCGTCGAGTTCGACCGCACGGGCATCGATTCTTTCGACGTCGCGACGGGCGGCCTGCTCAACTCGAACGCGACGACCGACATGGCCTTCGCGCTCAAGCTCGCGCCCCGCTACGAGTTCAAGCTCGAGGAGAACCTCTTCATGAGCGTTCACCTGCTCTACAAGATGACGATCGACATGGGCAGCGGCACGGGCACGGGCTTCACCGTCGACGCGCCGGCCGATCGCCTGCAGCACGTGCTGGGTATTGGCCTCGGCGTCGCTTTCGGCATTTAGAATCGCGCGACGTCCGGCTCCGCGACTGCTACAATAACGAGATGAAAGCGTTCACCGATTACCTTTGGTTCGAAACCAAACGGAAGAAAGAAATCGTCCATATCACCCCTCAGGTCCGCGACCTCGTTTCGCGCTCGGGCATCCAAGAGGGGTTTTGCCTCGTCTCCGCCATGCACATCACGTCGAGCATCTTCGTGAACGACCTCGAGTCGGGCCTCCACCAAGATATCCTGGATTGGCTCGAGAAGGTCGCGCCCGAGAACCCGAACTACCACCATCACCAAACGGGCGAGGACAACGGCGACGCGCACCTCAAGCGCATCCTCTGCGGCCACCAGTGCATGATTCCGATCACGCGCGGTGAACTCGACCTGGGCCCGTGGGAACAGGTCTTCTACGGCGAGTGGGACGGCACCCGCCGTAAACGCGTCATCGTGAAGGTGCTCGGGACCTAGGGACTCAGAACGAGGGCGGACCTTCGAGGCGCGCGTCGTTCGCGAGCGTGCACTCGAGCCCTTGCGCGGATTCGATCGGGAGGTAGGCCGTCGTCGCGGTCGCCCGCACGCAGAGGCGAGGCGCGCTCGGCAGGCGGAGCTCGAGGTATCCGATGAGCGAAACGAAATCCGGAACGGGCGCCGATCCGCACTCGACCGCGTCGAAGTCGAACTGCCGCATGCCGATCGCGCGCTCGCGGTGGGAGACCGGAAACTTTCGCCAATCGAGTTGTTCCGCGAAAACGGTGTAGTGCGAGCGCGTGGCTTCGAGGCCGCGGCGGTAGGCGGGCGTATCGGGCAGGAAATCAAACATGAGGCCGAAAGCGTTGAGGATGGTGCCGGAGCGCAGCCGCTCCCCGTCCGTCTCGAGGAATTGCACCCAGTTGCGCGTCGCGCGGTCGAGGTAGTCGTAGCGGCCGCCCGGGGTCTCGCGGTGGAAGCGCGAGGCTTCTTCCTGCGTATGGTACAGGATCGCGTACGGCTTCATCATGCCGCGGGCGTCGGGCTTAGCGCTTTCGGCGTAGAGAAAGTGGCCGTGGAACCAGTCGTTGCGGTCGCCCGCGTCGCGATAGGCGCGGCCGTGCGCGCGCCGGCCGAAGTCCTCGAGGATCCCGCGCAAGTCGTCGGGATCGACGAGGTACGAGGCCAGGTGAAAGTGGCCTTGGTCGCGGTAGGCCCAGGCTTGGGCCCAAGCCTTCGGTGCGGCGAACCCAAACCCAAGGGCCACTAGGACGGACGTGAAGCGGGTCGGCATGGGGGGCAATGTGGCGGAGCGCACGGATCGGGTCAAGTCGCAACGAGGGGCGTCGGAGATCCGGCCCCGCGCGGTCGCGGCTTTCCGCTACAATAGGGTCATGGCTCGTCGATGGACCCTTTGCCTCTTGTCGCTGCCTTTGGTGGCTTGCTCGAGCGCGCCTTCGCGCGTCCCGCAAAGCGAGCCGCTCGCCCCGACGCCCTACGCGCGCCTCACGGCGAGCGAGGAAACGTTGCGAGCGCGGGCTTTGGCGCTGCGGGGGACGGCTTCCACGACGGAATTTCGGGCGGCCCTGGGTTCCGCGCCGGAGCGCGCGCGCGATATCTACGCGCATTGGGTCGCCTTCCAGGACGACTACGATCGTTGGAGCCGGGCGCGACTGCTTTACGTCGCGGACTGGACGCGGCGTTACTTGGACTGCCTTGGGCATGAGCTCGTGCGCGGCGCCCCGTTGAACGAGCGCGAGGCTCGCGCGCTCGAAAAGGCCGGCGAGGATTTTGCCGCGAAGCTCGCGGACTACCAAGCGAAGGAAGCGCTTTACGGTTCGGATAGCGACCACGAACGCATCGAGGCCTACCGCGCGCTCGAGCTCTCGGCGCGACTCTACGCGACCGAGCTCGCCCGCGTCGGTGGGGTTCCGCTCGCGGACTCGGTCGAGCGCAAGCCCTTCCGACGCTTCGCGAAGGCCCTTACGGGGCAGGGCCCGGACGCGCTCGGAATCCTGAAGGATGTCGCGACGGTGCGGTCCTCGGGGCCCGGAGAAACTCCGACCTTCGACCGCGTTTGGGATCTCGTGCGCCACATGGGCGAGCGCGAAGGCTTCCGCTCGGAGTGGATCGGCGGGCCGGTCGCGGTGCGGCCGCCCGAGCGCGACGTCGTCACTTGGCTCGCGCATTCCCACGCGCACCCCTTCTACGACTACTTCGTGCTCGCCGACCTGAAGGGGCGCGGCTACGGCTCGGTCGGTAATTTGGATCACGCTTTTCCGCGGCCGGCGGCGGACCGCGTCTGCGGCCTCGATCATATCGTCTGCGTCGGTCGCGACGACGAGGCCTCGCTCGACAAGATGGCCGCGCTCGCCCGTCGCGGCAAGCTTTCGGGTTATCTCGTCTCGACGGAGGGCTATACCTCGGCGGGGCTCTACGACAACCGCCCGAACCGCGCCAAGCTCGAGTCCGTGTTTTGGGCGGGGCTTAAGAAGCGTGGCCTCAAGCTGCGCATCCAACCCGTCACGCTCCTCGACACCTACCGCATCGCGAACGTGCAGTTCGAGGCTTCGAGCCCGCTTCCCGTTCGGCTCCGCGCGGCCTTTTCGGCGCCGCTCGAACCCGACGATCTGGAGCGCATCGCCGGGATCACGGGCGACGGCCGGGCCATCGGAAGGACGATCCGGGCCATTTGGCACGAGCAGCTCGAGTCCGGGCCCGATCGCCTTTTGGGCGCGCCGCTCTTGGCCTCGCAACGCGCACGTCTCGCGCTCTTCTACGCCCCCGCGCTTCCGCACGCCCTTCGGCAAAGCTGCGACCGCGAATAATCGCGCGCGTCTCGGCCCGCGAAGCGACGCCTAGTTTCTCCAGAACTCATGCGACCACGGGGAGTAGCCGCGCTCGCAGTCTTCGCGTTCGGATCCGTTGAAGGCGAAGAAGCAGCTTTTGCCTTCCTTCAAGACTTCGCACCAGGCGCGGTCCGTGCCGTTCAGCGCGAGAAAACAGCTTTTGTCTTCGACGTAGGCTTGGCAGAGATCGCGGTCGCGGCCGTTCAACGCCAGGAAACAGGATTGTCCTTCGCGACAGACTTCGCAGCGGCCACGCATCGGGCCGTCGAACTCGAGAAAGCAGGAGCGGTTCGAGCCGGCCAAGTCGCGGCAGCTCGCGTAGGCGTGTGCCATGCCGCCATTTTCAGCGAAACCGGCGAAGAGAAAGGCGAGGGCGAAAAAAGTTCTTCTCATGACCTTAGGGGTAGGAAAGATCGGCCGATTCGTAAACGGCGCTAGGCTCGCGCGAGCACGTCCGAGGAGGCGAAATGAGTTTTGACGTCTCGCTTGACAGGACCTCAAAGTCGCAGCATAAGGAGCGTCTCTCAGGTACCGCGGGATGGAGCAGCCTGGTAGCTCGTCGGGCTCATAAC
>DDRA01000120.1:19353-19976 GCA_002343545.1 Bacteriovoracaceae bacterium UBA2428 | reverse complement strand
GAGCTGGGGGGGATAGGCTTGGCTCGTCGGCAGGCGATAACCGGCCGTGAGGCTGTCTCCGAACGCGAGTATCTTCGTCGTTGCGGGCGCCGCGGCAGACGAAGCTTTCTCGTTCCCGTAACAAGGGGTGGCCAAGAGACCGAGAGACGTCGACAATAGGGCCGTGATCAAAGTTAAAAATCTCATAAAAACCTTTCGCGACGGGGCCAATTCTACCACGGTTCTCGATGACGTCAGTTTCGAGATCCCGCGCGGCGCGTGGGTGTCCATCACGGGACCGAGCGGGAGCGGGAAGTCCACGCTCCTCAGTCTCCTCGCGGGGCTCGATGTCCCGAGCCGCGGCGAGATCTGGGTGGACGACGTCGCCCTGTCGCAAAGATCCGAAGAGGAACGCTCGGCGCTGCGCTCCACCAAGTTCGGTTTCGTCTTCCAATCCTTCCGCCTCTTGCCGACGCTGACCGCGCTCGAGAATGTCGAGCTGCCGATCGAGATCGCCCTGTCGGCGGGCGAGGGTAAGCGTCGCGCCTTCGCTCCCGGCCGCGCCCGCGAGCTGCTTGAGCGCGTTGGCCTTGGGCATCGTCTCCACCACCTGCCGACGGAGCTTTCGGGGGGCGAGCAGCAGC
>DDRA01000120.1:12215-19247 GCA_002343545.1 Bacteriovoracaceae bacterium UBA2428 | reverse complement strand
CAGCGCGTCGCGATCGCGCGCGCCTTCGCGGCGGCGCCGCCCGTCATCCTGGCCGATGAGCCGACGGGCAACCTCGATTCGAAGAACGGGGAGACCGTGCTCGCGCTCATCCGCGACTTGCAGAAGGAGCGCGGCAGCACCTTCGTGGTCGTCACGCACGATCCCGGCGTGGCCAAGCTCGGCGACCGCGAGATCCATCTCCGCGACGGAAAGCTCGTGCCGTGAGGGCCGCGCTCTACTACTTCCGCCGCGACCGTTCGCTCGGATGGCGTTCGCTCTTCTTCAACGCCGCGGGCGTCGCCCTCGGCGTGGCCGCGCTCATCACCCTCGAGCTCTTCTCGAACCGCATCGCCAACACGATCGGCCGCGACACGAAGTCCTTCCTCGCGGCGGACTACCAGGTCCAGTCGTGGCGGGTCTTCACGCCCGAGGTCTGGGCGGCGATCCGTAAGCTCGCGCCCGAGAAGGACTTTCTCCGCCAAACCGATTGGGTCAGCGCCGTGCAGTTGCCGAGCGGCGACGCCGTCACGGTTTCGGCCCGCGCGCTGGAAGGCGACTACCCCTTCTACGGAAAGTTCCGCACGGAGCCCGCGCTCGCGATGGAAGATCTGCGCGCCGAGCCGGGCATCCTGCTGGACCGAAGCTTCCAGGCCCGCGACCTGAAGCTCGGCGATCGGGTGCGTCTCGGCGAAGTCGACTTCGTCGTGAAGGGATTCATCCTCGAAGAGCCGCAGACGGTGGCCTCGGCCTTCGCGATCGGCCCGCGCATCATCGTCCACCAGGAGTGGGCCGAGCGCACCGGCATGATCGGCCCGACCTCGCGCGCTTTCCGCATGATCCTCATCCGCAGCGAAATAAGCTCGAAGGAGTTCGCGAGCCGCTTTCGCGAGCGGCTTCCCGATCTCCATTGGCGTCTCATCACTCCCGACCGGGCCAACCGCCAAGCGCAGCGGATCGTGGACCGGGTGTCCGGGTTCCTGTCGCTCGTCGCGCTCACCGCCGTTTTCTTGGGCGCGGCCGGCGTCTTCATGGTTTTCCGGGGACGTTATCTCCTGACTTTGCCCCAGCTGCTCACGCTCCGTTGCTTGGGATTGAGGTCGCGCGATCTGCTGGCGGTTTCGGGATTGCAGGCGCTCACTCTCTCGATCTTGGGTTGGGGGCTAGGATCGGGCGTCGGCGTGTTGCTCGAGGATTGGGTTTCGCGCACGGCCCAAGCGCAGCTCGGCGTCGCGCTTTCGACCCCGACCTTCGGCGGGCCCTTGGCCTTCGCGCTTTTCGTCACGCTCGTGGTCGTCGCCGTCTCCGTCGTGTTGCCCTTGCGTCAGGTGCTGCGGACCCCCGTCTCGGAGGCCTTCCGCGACTCGGAGAGCAGTCGCGTCGGCTTCGCCCCGAGCGACGCCTTGGCCTTGGGCGCCGCGGCCGTGCTCGTCGCGGCGCTCGTGGGGCGGAACTTTGCGCTCACCGGAATCTTTTTGGGCGGCCTGGTCGGCGTCGTCGCGGTCTTGGCCTTCGGCGCCTCGTTCTTCGTGGCGGCGCTTTCACGGATCCGCGTGGCCTCGTCGCTCGCGCTCAAGCACGCGTTGCTGTCGCTGCGGCGCCAGCGCGCCTCGACGCTCACGCTCGTGGTCGTGCTCGGGCTGGCGGGTTTCTTGCCATCGACGATCTTCCTGCTCAGCCGGACCTTCCAGAGCCAGCTCGATCTCAGTGATCGGGAAGGGATGCCGAACCTTTTTCTGCTCGGGATTCCGCCCGAGGATCGCGAAAGCCTGACGGGCTTCGTGCCGACGATGGAGTTCTCGCCCGTGACGCAGGTTCGGCTGAAGTCGGTGAAGGGCGTGCCGATCGAGGAGCTGGCGGCGCGCCGCGCCCTCGAGAACGACCGCCCGCCCGAGGAGAACGCCGAAAACGAGGAGCTCGGATCGCTACGCTTCACGCGCGAGTACTTCTCGACGCGGCGTTTGGCGCTTTCCGCGGGGGAACGCCTCGTGGCGGGCCGCGCGCTCTTCGGCGCTCCCGTCGAGGGCAAGGTTCGCGTCTCGCTCGAGTCGGGCTTCGCCGAGAATCTCGAAGTCGCGCCCGGGGACGAAGTCGTCGTCGAGATCGCGGGCGTCGAACTGCCGGCCGTGGTGCAAAGCACGCGCAAGGTCGATTGGTACAACTTCCGCCCGAACTTCTTCATGGTCTTCCACGAGGAGGACCTTCGCGAGGCGCCCTTCGAGCTCGTGGGGATCGGCGCGGTGCCGCCGGCCAAGGTGGCCGAGCTGCAGCGGGACATCCTCCGAAAACACCCCACGCTTTCGGTCTTGGACGGGCAATCGCTCGCGACCCGGCTCAAGAGCCTGCTCGGGCAACTCTCGACCGCGGTCTTCGCGGTGGGGTCCTTCGCCGTCGGCAGCGCGCTGCTCGTGTTCGTGGGCGTGCTGCTGGCGCGTCGCTCGCAGCGGCTTCGCGAGGTCGCGCTTTGGCGCTGCCTGGGACTGCGTCGTTCGCAGTTGGGCTCGCTTTTGGGTATCGAGCTTTCGCTCACCGCGCTCGTCGCGGGCGGCTTGGCGCTCGGGTTCTCGGCGCTCATGGCCTACGTCCTCGCGCGCTTCGGGCTCGACATCCCGCCTTCGGCTTCGGGGATCAGCCTCGCGGCCGCCGTGCTCGTCGTGGGCATGCCGGTCGGGCTCACGGCGCTCGGGCTTTGGCTCCTGCGTTCCCTGCTGAATGTCCCGACGGCGGAGCTTTTCCAGAAGGAACAGTAGGGTTTGGCGTGGCGCTTCCCGACGGGACGGAACGCGGGTGGGACCCTTAAAGTCCGGCCCGCGCCCGGTCGATAAGGAGGCATGCTGAGCGCACAACTCCGTCACCGCCTTGTTTTGTCGCTTCTCGCCGGAGCCGCCGCTTGCGCGAGCAACTCCGGTCGCGAACCCAGTTCCACCGACAGCCAAATCGAGCGCGGCATGGTTTTTCGCGGCATGGACGACGCCAAGCGGGTCTGTCGTCTGGAGATCCTCGACGTCGACGAGCGGGGGGCGGAGAATCGACTCCACGTTCAAGCGCGTTTCGGTCGTCGCGACGTTTCCCGCTTCTGGGTGACGCACCCCAAGACGTTCCGCATCGGTAACGAGATGGAAGACGATCGTGCCGTTCTGCGAACGGTGGGCGGCGCTTCGGGCGAACTCAAGATCTACCTGGATAAGGCGTTGAATCCGAGTTTTTTCACTCTCTACAAGCCGGGCGTCCCCGAGAAGGTAAGCCCGCGGCGAACGTGCGAACACCTGGAGGAAGTGCGTTCCAAACGCCGCCTGCCTTCGAGCACCGCGGAAGAAGAGCTTCTTTGAAGATTGCGTTAAGCCCTCCGAAATTCGCCCGTCGCCGAGGCCCGCGGAGTTAGAATGAGAAGAGCCATGCGAATCTTTCGCCTGCCCTTCTTGTTCGGCGCGTTGGGGCTTCTGGGCTCCTGCCTGCCCTCGCTTTCGAGCGGGGGCAGCGGCACCTGCAACACCGAGGGCGGCGTCGTGAACACCTACGAGATCTTCGCCCGTTGGAAACTCGTCTCGGGTTACGCCACGCCCCGGACGAAGGCGGAATTGGCCCTCGATTTCGATCTCCTCTCGATCAAGAAGGGCACCGTTGCGTGCTCGGACCAGGTCGTGAACGGCGGCGTCGCGGGTCGAAACTTTCAGGCCAACTATTCGCACGACATCGCGAAGAAGAAAATCACCTTTCATTACTCCGACGGCGGCGAAGAAACGGCCAGCTACTCGTTCGCGGGAAGCTGCGACAGCACGCGCATGACGCTGACCTACGCGAACGGGACCGAAACCTACGAGATCTACGACACCGAAGTGCCCGACGAAGCCTGCAAGGTCGCGGAGTAAACGCGGTCCGTCGCCCCTGACGCTTTCGAGCAAATCCGTCCGGTAAAACGCCTGGCGCCCTCGCCGGGATCGGATATTCTGTAGGCATGACCCAAGAACAAAAACGGGCCGAAAAGCTCAAAGCCGAGATCACCAAACGCTTCGACAAACTCGTCGCCGAGATGGACGTCTCGGTGAAGAAGGTCAGCCGTCGCATCGACGACAAGCTGCAGGACGTTCGCGGCGTCATCCGCGCGGGCGATTTCGAGATGGCCAAGCTCAAGCGCGATCTCGACAAGCTCGGGGTCAAGGTCAAGGCGGTCGTCGACCAAGCCTCCACCCTGGGCAAGCACGCCGAGAAGTCCGTGGACGCCCTGCTCAAGCAGGTCAAGGCGGTCGCGGACGCCGAAAGGGCGAAGCGACGTGGCAAACGAAGTCGATCTGAGTGAGCTCGAGCGGTATCTCCGGATCTTCCAGGAGAACCCCGACTCGCGCGTTTTCGCGCCGCTCGCCGATCTTTACCGCCGCCTTGGCCGCCTGAACGAAGCCGAGGAAATCTGTCGCGAGGGCATCTCGCGTCACCCGTACTACGCGGGCGGTCGCGTCGCGTTCTCGCACGTTCTCTTGGACTCGGGTCGACTCGAAGAATGTTTGTCCGAGGTCGAGAACGTCGTCACCTATTACCCGGATAATCTGTTGGCCCGAAAGATCTTGATCCGGGCCCTGGGCGGTTTGGGACGTCTCGAGCGCGCTGCCCGCGAGTTCGAGGCGCTCAAGGCGATGGCGCCGCTGATCGCGGCCGATCCCGATATCGAAAAAGCCCTCCAAGGACCCGTCGCTCCCCGGCATTTACCCGCCGAACCGGTGGCCAAAGAAATTTTCAAACCGATGGAAATACAGGAAAAAACGGTGTGGTCGGAGCGTGACGCAGCGCCGCCCGTGCTTCCCGAGGCGAAAGCCGCGCAGAACGCGGACGCCGTGCTCAGAAGCCAGCGCCTTTCCCGTTTGTTCCGCCAGAAGCTCGTGATCGAAAGCCTGCTCCATGCCCTTGGCCAGCCTTAGGCCATGGGATAGAACTTCGGCCCTATGATTGAACTGAACGATATCAAGAAGAACTCCAAGATTCTTATCGAAGCCGACCCTTTCACGGTCGTGGAGTTCGAGCACGTCAAGCCCGGTAAGGGTACGGCGTTCACGCGCTGCCGTCTGCGCAACCTCCGCACGGGGCAGCTCCTCGAGCGGACCTTCAAGTCGGGCGAGCGCTTCGACGAGCCGAACCTCGACAACCGCGAGATGCAGTATCTCTACACGGACGGCGAGCTCTATACGTTCATGGACAACACGACGTACGACCAGCTGAACCTCACGGGCCAGCTCCTGGGCGAGCAAGCCAAGTACCTCACGGAAAACCTCGTGGTTACGGTCCTCTTCTTCAACGAGAAGCCGATTTCGATCGATCTCCCGATCTTCGTCGTGCTGCCGATCACGTACTGCGAGCCCGGTTTCAAGGGCGACACGGCGACGGGCTCGAACAAGCCGGCCACGCTCCAAGGCGGACACATCGTTCACGTCCCCCTTCATATGAAGGAAGGCGACATGCTTAAGATCGACACGCGGACGGGCGACTACGTTGAAAAAGTCAACAAGTAAGGCCGCCGCCAAGGCTAAGGCTCCCCCGACGAAAGCGACTGCGAAGTCGCCGCCGCCGGGAATGAGCCTCGACACCCTCCGTGAATTCTCGGATTTCATGAAGGACCAAGGCCTGACGGAGCTCGAAATGAGCGGGTCGGGCTTTCAGATCAAGCTCAAGCGCGGAGGCGTCGCGACGAGCGAGTTCATCATGTCGGCCCCCGCGCCCGCCGCCGTAGCCGTCGCTTCCGAGGCGAAAGCCCCGGCGCCGAAGGTCGAAGCGCCCAAGAACCTGCACGTCGTGACGTCGCCGTTCGTGGGAACTTTCTACCGCTCGCCCGGACCCAACCAAAGCGCCTTCGTCGAGCCCGGCAAGGTCGTGCAAAGCGGCGACGCCCTCTGCATCGTCGAGGCGATGAAACTTATGAACGAGATCGAAGCCGACGTGAAGGGACGCATCCTGCGCTGCCTCGTCGAGAACGGGACGCCCGTCGAGTTCGGCGAGGCTCTCTTCGAAATCGAGAAGATCTGAGGCCGCGATGAAGAAGATCCTGGTCGCGCACCGCGGAGAAATCGCCGTTCGAATCATCCGTACCGCGAAGGAAATGGGGATCAAGACGGTCGCCGTGCATAGCCTTTGCGACGCCGGCAGCCTGCACGTGCGGCTCGCCGACGAAAGCGTCTGCATCGGCAAGGACCCGCCCAAGCTGAGTTACCTGAACATGGTTTCCCTGCTCTCGGCCTGCGAGCTGACGGGCGTGGACGCTGTTCACCCGGGCTACGGCTTCTTGTCGGAGCGCGCCGAGTTCGCCGAGGTCGTCACGAAGTGCGGCCTCAAGTTCATCGGTCCCTCGGCCGCGAGCATGCGGCTCATGGGCTCGAAGGTGTCCGCGCGCGAGGCCATCGCGAAGGCCGGCGTGCCGTTACTGCCGGGCACCGGCGTGCTCGAGGACGTCAGCGAGGCCAAGGAGGCCGCGGCCCGTATCGGTTACCCCGTGCTGCTCAAGGCTTCGAACGGCGGCGGCGGTCGGGGTATGCGCGTCGTGCGCGCCGAAGCCGAGCTCGAGCAGACGTTCTACTCGGCGCGAAGCGAGTCGCAGACGGCCTTCGGGTCGCCGGACGTCTTCATCGAGAAGTACGTCGAACGCCCGCGTCACATCGAGATCCAGATCCTGGCCGACGGCCACGGCAACGTGATCCATTTGGGCGAGCGCGAGTGCACGCTCCAACGCCGCCACCAGAAGATCGTCGAAGAAGCCCTCTCGCCCGTCGTGAGCCCCGAGATCCGAGCCCGCATGGGGGCCTCGGCTTGCGAAGTCGCGCGCGCTTCGAATTATGAAGGTCTCGGCACGATCGAGTTCCTCGTCGACGAAGACTTGAACTACTATTTCATGGAAATGAACACGCGCGTGCAGGTCGAGCACCCGGTGACCGAGCAGGTCACGGATCTCGATCTCATCCGCGAGCAGATCCTCGTCGCGGCGGGCGAAAAGCTTCGTCTCAAGCAGTCGGACGTGCGCTTCCAAGGTCACTCCATCGAGTGCCGGATCAACGCCGA
>DDRA01000120.1:0-12093 GCA_002343545.1 Bacteriovoracaceae bacterium UBA2428 | reverse complement strand
TGCCGGATCAACGCCGAAGACCCGACGACCTTCGTGCCTTGCCCGGGCCTCATCACGAACTACATCGCCCCCGGCGGTCGGAACGTGCGGGTGGACTCGGCGGCCTTCGCCGGGTGGAAGGTCCCGCCCTTCTACGATTCGATGATCGCCAAGCTCATCACGTGGGGCGAGACGCGCGAGGAAGCGCGCAAGCGCATGGTGCGGGCCCTGGGCGAGTACGTCATCGAGGGAATCAAGACGAACATCCCGCTCCACCTTCGTATCCTGAACCATCCCGATTTCGAGAAGGCGAACTTCTACACGAAGTGGATCGAACAAGATCTCCTCGGAAGGTCCTAGCTTGAAGCGAGGCTTCGCGAGTTCCTTGTCGCCCGACTTGCTCCGTCTGCAACAGCAGGCGGAGCAAGCGCTGGCGGACGGTTTCGTCGAGAAGGCCTTTCGGCTCTACGAGCGCATCAAGATCGCGCTCCCCGACGACGAAGAGCTCTCGGGCCTCGTGAACCAGCTGCGCGATCGCGCCTTGCGCGCGCGTTCCGTCACGACGAGTTCCGACGGCGAAGAGGAGACCTCGGCGGCTTTGCTGAGGGATCTCGGCTTCGGCGAAGGCAGCCGCGAAACTCGCCTCGACCTGCGCGACGAAATCGGCGCTTTTTTGTCGGTTCCCGCCGATCGTTTTGCGGGCCTCGGTCTGGTCGCGGCGGTCGTCACGGGATTGTCGGGAGACTGGGAACTCTCGGATCGGCTCGTGCAACGCGCCGATCGCGAGACCCCCTCGCCGCAGACGAAACTTTGGCGTCTGCGCGTGCTCGTCGAGCTCGAGCGTTACACCGAAGCGCTCGCCGCGGTGAACGCCATCCGCTGGACGGCCGATCAGATGCTGCACGTGAACTACTTGGCGGGCCTCGCGCTCGAGGCGCTCGGGCTCGCGGACCAGGCGCGACGGCGCTTTGACGCCGTCAGGAAGATCGATCCAAAGTACCGCGGCGTCTCCGAGAAATTGGGCAGCTCCTGATAGAATAAAGACGGGAATCCACGTGCCTCGTGAGGGCGCGTCGCGTTTCCGTTTTTATGAAGTTTGCCAAGCAACGCGCCCTCATCTTCGCGAGCCTCGTGATGATACCGGTCTCGGCGACGCTTGCCCTTCTGCAGACGCCGCTCATGTCGGATCTCCTGCTCGGCGCCACGCTGCGCTTTGCGCGTTTTCGGACCGGCGTTCGCATCGAAGCCAACGGATGGAAGGTCAATCCCTTCACGTTCTCGGCGACCCTCGAGGGTCTCGGCCTCCGTCACGAGCGTCTGGTGCTGACCGCGCCCGAGGTTTGGGTGCAGTTTTCCCCGCTTGGGCTCGCGCTCGGCCAGCTCCACCTTCGCGACTTGCAGCTTCGTGACCCGCTGCTCAAGGGCCGCATCCCGAAGGAGTGGCTCGAAACGACGCCCGACGACCCGGATGCCCCCAAGCCGTGGACGAAGGACCTGCCGACCTGGCTCGGTCGTCAACTCTCGCTCGCCGTCGGCGATCTCGATCGGCACCATTTCTCGATGGATAACGCTTCGATCCGCGGCCTTCGGGTCGAAGCGGCTCCCCTCAAGGCGGACCGGCTCGACGTCGAGGTGACGAACTTCGAGTTGGGGCAGGCGCGGGTCCGTTGGAACGTCGAAGGCTTCGAGTGGAGCGGCAAGGTCGGTCGCATCGCCTCCTTCGCCGGCGCCGTCGGCCTCATGCGCGAAAGCGCCGAAACCTACTACCTTACGCTCGCGTCGCTACGCGCGTCGCTCGTCGCGACGGAATCCTCGGAGCTTCCCGATCTCAAGATCGACGGCCGTTTTCCGGGACAGCTCAACGTCGACGCGCGCATCCAAGGGGAAGCGTTGCGCGCCTGGCTCGCCTCGTCGCCCGCGCTCGTCGACCCGAAAGATCGCGTCCGCATCGGCGGAAGCCTGGAGGCGAAGGCCCGCGTCCGCTTGGCGAAGGATCGCGTGATCTCGTCGGAGGGACAGGTGTCGGCCCGCGATCTCCACTACGACGGCTACGAGCTCGCGTCGCTCGAGACGCGCTTCGAGAGCGACGCCGCGCGGAGCGTCCTCCGGGGCCTCGACATCCGCCTCCCGAAGTTTCCGGGCGATCGCGTGGCGACCGGCGGCCGCATCCGATCGGATCTCGTGACGTTGGAATCGAAGCGCCTGAAGGCCGTGTTGGAGCTCGAGAAGACGAGCGTCTGCTCGATCCAGCTCGCGGTGGATTCCAAGGACTGCTACTCGGCGGTCTCGGTGGACGGCAGCGTCGCCGCCGAAGGCACGCTCGATCCTTTCGACCTCAAGGCCACGGTCAAATCCAAGCTCGTCGGCGAGTCTTTCGTCTCGAGCGAACCGCTCTACGGCACCCCGCCCGAGCTCGCGCCCGTCGTTCGGGTAGGGCCCTCGGATTTCGAGGCGCAGGTGCATATCCGCAGCAAGTTCCTGACGATCGAGCCGGGGGTGCTCTCCCGCGCCGACGGCATGTCGATCCGCACGGAGGGGCGCATCGACTTCAACCCGACGATCGTCGACCTGAAATCCGTCGGGACGAAGATGCCGCTCGGAACCTTTCCCTCCGAGATCGCGGGCTTCAATTGGGGCGGCCAGGCCGAAGCGACGGCCCATATCCAGTACCACGAGACTTGGCCGCTCGAGACGGGTCGCTCGCGGGTCGTGGCGCGTCTCGAAGCGAAGGGCCTCGAGTTCGAAGGGCAGAGGCTGGGCGACGCGAGCGGCCCCTTCAGCTACGCGGGCGATAGCTTCCGCATCGGTCCCTTGCTGCTGCGGTCCGGCGGCGGATCGGCCGAAGTCGAAGGAAACATCCGCTTGCCCGCGTCCTCGCCGACGCAGATGACGCTCAAAGGAAAGTTCTCCCGACTGGAAGTCGTGGGGCGCGCGGCGAAGGACGGTCCCGAAGCCTTCCGCGGCCTCGTCTCGGGCCAGGCCGAGATCAGCGGCGGCATCGACGCCAAGTCGCGCGGCGATTTCCTGAGCGGCCCGATTCAGCTTGGTTTCGATGCGGCCCGCATTTTCGGTATTCCCTTCGAGTCCGGCACCGTGCGCGGTCGATACGACAAGGGTATCCTCCACCTCACCCAAGCCCGCGCGCTCAAGGGTCGCGCTTCGGTGAGCGTGCAGGGTCTTCTCCACCCCGAGGGCGGCAGCGAGCTCGTCTTTCGTTCGGAAGACTTCCCGCTGCGCGACACGGAACTGCACCCGTTCCTCGCGTCGCTCGAGGGTGGTCGCAGCAGCTTCGAGGGTTTTTGGCGACCGCAAGAAGGCTGGGGCGTGAGCGGCCGCCTGCGCGACATGAAGATCGCCGGCACGGCGTTGCCCGACGGCGAGTTCAGCGTGCGCGGAACCGATACGAAGTTCCGGCTCGAAACCAAACTCCCCTCGGCGGCGGACTTCCGCTACGTCGACGAGAAGATCGGCAACCGCACGAGGCTGGAAAGCCTCAAGGGCAGCGTCGAAGGCGTCGGCCTTTATGCGGGGCTCGCTTACCTCAAGGGATGGAAAGAAGCGAGCCGCGTGCGGACGCAAGGAAAGGTCGACTTCGATATCGCCGAGGACGAAGGGGAGATCCGCTTCGGTCCGCTCGAGATCAACGGTCCCGTCGGCGTCGAGGGTCGCGACGCCTTGTTGGCCAAGTTCGACGCCGGCCAGGTCATCGCTTGGCGAAAGGGACTCGTGCGCGAGGTACGCGTCGTCGCCGCCGAGCCGGAGCCTTGGTCCTTGCGCGCCTCGCCCGGGGATCGGCAGGCCCGGCTCGAAGGCCGCCTCCCCGCCCCCTTCGTGGATCTCTTCATCCCGGCGATCGGACTTCGGGAAGGAAGGCTGATCGTCGAGGGGACCGTTCCGATGCCCCCGGACATCGCGACGCTGGACCTTCGCGGTTCGCTGGAAAGCGGCGTCGTCATGATCGACGCGCTCGGGGCGCCCATGACGGGGGTGAGCGCGCAGCTCGGACTCGAGAAGGGGCGTCTCTCTTTGCGCGAAGCCACGGGACGCATGGGGCCGGGCGACGTGACCCTCTCGGGTGCCTACAAATTCGACGCGCTCAAGCCCGGCCTCGCGCTCAGCGCGCGCTTCAATCGCGCGCGCGCGATCTTGATGAAGGACCTGCCGCTCGAAGCCAGCGGCGAGATCGTGATCGCCGGCGAAGGCATGCCTTGGTCCCTGTCCGGCGAGATCGTCGCGCAGAACGGTCTCTATTCGCGGGAGTTCGGGCTCGACGACGTCGAAGGCGGCGCGCCTCGCGATCCCTTCTTCAAGCTGAATGTCGGCGTGGAAGTCGGAGGGCGATTCGCCGCCCGCAACTCGCTCGTGTCGTCCGAGGTCCTCGGACGACTCAATGTCACGGGGACCGACGTCGCGCCCGTGCTGCGCGGCAAGCTCGATCTGGCGCCGAACGGGATCCTCTACGCGCGCGACAACGAGTTCCGCGTCGCGCGCGGGAACGTCGTTTTTACGGGCGCGCCGGGTAACGTACCGGTCGTGAGCCTCGAAGCGAACACGACGATCAAGGCCGATCGCGACTACACGGTGCAGCTGGGAGTCTCGGGCCCGACGGACCGGCTCGATTTCACTTTCAATTCGGACCCGGTCCTTCCCACGCAGGAGATCGTCATGCTCCTCGCGTTCGGTTACACGCGTCCCGACGAAAGTCTCGAGGCGACTTCCGAGGAAGGCATCATCCGAAACGCCCAGTGGCAGGCTCTGCAATTGCTCTTCGGTCAATCGCTCGGCAAGAGTTTGGACCGTAGGACCGGTTTTCAGGTGCGCGTCCAAAATCAGCAGAGCGCGAGCTCGCAGTCCGGACGCACGACGGTGCCGAAGGTGACGGTGCACCGCAAGCTGACCGATCGGATCAGCGCGGTCTACGGCAAAGCGCTCGACGGATCGCAGGAGCAGGATCTTCAGGTCGACTATCGACTCTTCAGGAACGTGAACATCTCGGGCGTTTGGGAAGAACCGGAACCGACGAAGTCGTCGCTTGGCGTCGACTTACGGTTTAAGTTCGACGTGAAATGATGCGGCTCGCTCGAATCGGACTTGCCTTCGCCCTGGGCTTTGCGGTGCCGACGCACGCGCAGGTCGCGCTGACCGATATCGAGGTCAAGGCCGACGGCGAGATCGATCTTCCGCGCATCCTCGATCTTTTCGCGCTGAAGGTGGGCGACGTCGTCACCGAAGGCGCCCTCGAGCAGGCGGTCGTGCGCGTCGCCCAAGGGGGCGGTCGCTTCCAGGGGATTCGCGGCGAGTTTGATCCCGATACGGGTCGGGCCCGGCTCGTTCTGCGTCTCGGTAATCGGGTTCAAAGCATCGACCTGCGGATCTCCGCCGGCGCGACGCCTTCGGGCGAATCCGTTTCGGAAGAGCTTTCGGCCGACTTGCTGCTGACCCTGGGCGTCGCGCGAGGCGACATCGTCACGTCCGAGGTCCTTTCCGAACTCCGCCCTCGCTTGGCGGCGCGCCTGCGGGATCGCGGTTATCCCAACGCCAAAATCGTTTTGGCGCTCGAGGAGCGTCCCGGGCTTTCCGGACGCATCCTGCTCATTTCGGTCGAGACCGGAGCCCGCGTCTTCGTGAAGAAGCTCCGTCTGCAGGGTTTCCGGAGTCGCGACGTCGGCGAATTCTTCTCGTTCATGCGCAGCTACTCGGATCTACGCCAGATCATCGAGGGCTTGCTCGACCCGGCGCGCGGCGTTCTCCGCGCGGGCGAGACCGCCCGCAACCCCGAGACCCGCGAGATTCCCTTCGAAGTCCCGCTCGACTGGATCGACCTTTCGGATTCGGTCAACCAGTGGGCCCAAGCCGCGCGGGCCGCGGGGTACTTCGACTTCCGGACTTCCCTCGAGATCTTGGAAGAGAACGACTCCGGCCAGCTTATCCTTTCGATCCGTTTGGAGCGGGGTCCGCGCTACGACATCCAGTTTGAGGGCAACGTCGCCTTCTGGGAGCGGGAACTGCGCGATAAAGTCACGGACCGTTCGGTGCGGCTCGGGGTCCCTTTCTCGACGACCGACGCGGAAGTGCTTTTGCGCCGTATCTATTTCGCCGAAGGCGCGAAGGACGTGCGCATCTCGACGACGAGCACCGACGGCGACGACGTTCGCCGCATTCTCTTTCGCCTGGAAGAGGGACCTTTCTTCTTCGTTCGCGGCTTCGCCTTCGATCGCGGCGCCGAGAGCGATGCGGCGCTCGCGGCGCGCGTCCTGAAAGCCTGGCGTGAATCCAATCAGAGCCCCTTCCGCCGCATCCCCTTCGACGAACGTCTTTTGTCGAGCTGGACGCCGGACCTCGTGCGTCGTTTGCGGGCCGAGGGATTCTTGCAGGCCCGCATCCTCGAGATGCGCCCGACCTTCAAGGAAAGTTCCCGCGCCGTCGACGTCGAGATCGCCGTGCAGCTCGGGCCGCGGGTCCGTCTCTCGGAAGTGAGCGTTCTCGGGGACATCGCGCTTTCGGACGCCGAGATGGATCGCATCGTGACCCTGGAACCGGGGCAGTGGGCGAATCCCGACCGGGTTCTCGAGACGGCGATCCGGCTTCGCGAGGCTTACCTCGGGCTCGGATTCCTGAACGCGCGGGTCGCGATGGACGAGAAGGAAATCTTCAAGGCCTCGTCCGACGGATCGACGGTTGCGGTCGAGCTTAAGATCGAGCCGGGACCCCAGGTTCGGGTCGGACGTCCGCTGGTCGTCGGGTTGGCGAGGACCAAGGAACGGGTCGTGACCCGGGAGTTCAGCGAAGAAACTCTCGGAGCCGGTCAGCTTTGGACGCCCGATCGTCAAAGACGTTTGGAAGAAAACCTGCTTGGTCTGGGGATCTTCGGGTCGGTCCAAACGGAAGCGTCCGGCGGCCGCCGAATTTCCGAAGGTCGGGCTTCGGACGGAAGCATCGAAGTGCAAGAGAAGGACGTCCGACTGACCGCGATCGAGCGTCCCGCCGGCTCCGTCGAGTTCGGCCCCGGCTTCCGGACCGACCTCGGGCTCGTCGCCTTCGCCGAGTTCAGCTACCGCAACCTCGGCGGCTGGAACCGCGGCCTCGTCACGCGTGCGCAGGTCTCGCGAAAACTCGAGGACTACCAGTTTCCGGAGCAGAAGTACTCGCTCGTGTACCTGGAACCGTACTTGGCCGGGCTCCGGCTCAAGTTCCGCGCGGCGGCCGAGTTCCTCAAGGAAGACGACGTCAACTTCGTCGGTCACGCCAAGATTAGCGGGATCAACCGCGAAGAGATCTCCCTCGCTTTCTCGCTCGAGCGGGACCTCTACGACCGTATGATTCGCTGGACCCATAACCTCTACACGATCTCTTTGCCGCGCATCGAGGCTTTCGACGAGGTGAGCGCGAGCCGTCGCGCGACTTACCGCATCGGGTCCGTGGGGTCCGGCCTAACCTTCGACTTCCGCGACAATATCTTCAACCCGCGGCGCGGCTTCTTGGGATCAACGAGCCTCGAGTACGCGGCTTCGGCCCTGGGGAGCGATGCGGACGCAAACTTCTTCCTGTGGCGGAACTCGGCGACCTTCTACGTGCCGACCTACGGCGCCTCGACGATCGCGCTTTATGGCGCCTACCACCGGATGTTCGGCTTCGGGTCATCCCAGGGCCTGCCCGAAAACCGGCGTCTCTTGTTGGGCGGCCGCAATTCGGTCCGTTCCCTGCCCGAGAACTTCTTGCGCTTCGACGCCAAAGGCGTGCTCGCGATGCAAGCTTTCGAGGTCAAGGCGGAGTTTCGTCAGCCCATCCTGCTTGACCTCGGCTTGGCGTTCTTCGTGGACGGCGGCCAGGTCGACGTCCTGCGCGCCATCGCGCCGCTCGACGAAACGAGCACGGGATTCCGGACGGGCATCGGTGTCGGCCTTCGTTACGTGACGCCGGTGGGTCCGCTCGCGCTCGATCTCGCCTACAACGTGGATCGCCGCAAGGATGAGAGCGACGTCAAGATTCAGTTCGCGATCGGGAGCTTCTGATGGCGAGTTTTCCTCCGGCCGACGACGGCCTCGAGGGGCTGCTCCGCGCCTGGGTGCCCGGCTCGGAGTTCGCGGGCCTTGCTTTCGCCGTGGGCGGATTCGTTCGCGACCGCCTGCTCGGGCTCGACGCGAAGGATCTCGACGTGGCCGTGGAACGAGCCGGGGGCGCCGAAGCCCTCGCGAAGGCGCTGCACGCGGCTTTCCCCGATTCGCTCTCCTCGCCGCATCTGCTCGGCCGAGGTTACCCGATCTGGAGTCTTTCCTTCCGCGAGGACGTTCGCTTCGGCGGTCGCCTCTACCGCACGCGGGGCGAAGTGCTCGAGATGGCCGACACGCAGGCCGAGGCTTTTCCGGATCCCGCTTCCCGCCAGCGCGTAAGCCGCTACGGCAACCTCGACGAAGACGCCGCCCGCCGCGATTTCACGGTGAACATGCTCTACCTCGATCTCGCCACGGGTGCCTTGCGCGACCCGAGCGGCCAGGGCCTGGCGGACTTGCGCGCGGGACGCCTGGCCGGGCATCCGGTCGTCGAGCTCGAGAAGATCTTCTCCGACGATCCCTTGCGAATGCTGAGGCTCTACCGTTTTCATTCGCGTTTCGGTTGGGAGATCGCGGCGTCGGCCGAAGCCGCCGTCGTGCGAACCCGCGCGCGTTTCTCGATCCTGAGCGCGGAGCGCGTGCGTGACGAGCTCACGAAGCTCCTTTTGGGTTCGCACGTCGCGCGGGCCCTCGAAGGGATGCGACGGAGCGGGCTGCTCGCCGAAGCGTTACCCGAGCTCTTGCCCATGGTGGGTTGCGGCCAAGATGCCAAGTATCATTCGGAAGGCGACGTTTGGGTGCACACGCTCGCCGTGGTGGGGAGCTCGCCCGCGCGCGTGGCCGTTCGCTGGGCCGCCTTGTTGCACGACGTCGGCAAGCCCGCGACGCGAAGCGAGGACGGCGATCGCGTGAAGTTCCTGGGCCACGAACAGGTTTCGGCTTCGATCGCCGCGGCCCTGCTGGCACGTCTCAAAGTGGATCGTTCGCTCGCGGACGACGTCGTTCGCCTCGTCACGCTCCATCTGAGGGGCGGGGATTCCCTGCGCTGGGCGAGCCTCAAGCCTGCGCGAAAACTCGCTCGCGAAGCCGGCCCCTTGCTGCCGGATCTGCTCGATCTGATTGAAGCCGATTCGCGCTCGAGCCTCGGCCCCGACGGGCAGCCCCGGCTCGAGCATCTGGTCGCCCTTCGCCACGCGCTCGCGGAAGCGCTGAAGATTCCGATCCGCGAACGGCCGATCCTCGACGGCCGTTCCGTGATGGAGTGCCTGGGTATCGCTTCGGGGCCGCAGCTCGGTCGCGTGCTCAAAGAGCTCCGCGAGCAGGAAGACGCTTTGGCCGCGGAAGGTCTCGAATGGAGCCCCGAGAGCGCCAAGGAATGGTTGCTCTCCCCGGAAGGGCGAAGTCGATGGTACGATGGGAAGAAGGAATCGGGGAGGGACCCATGAAAAGTCGTCGTTGGCTGCTTCGGAATCTGTCGCTGTGTCTGGGGTTGGCGTTCGCCTCTCGTGAAGCTCTCGCGGAGGCTCCGCGCTTTCGTCTTGCCTACGTCGGCTCCTACCAAGACGTGAAGGTCTACGGGCCCTCCGACCAGGAAGCCTACCAAGCGGGCCGCTCGCATCGCTTCCGTCCCTTCGGGATGGAAGGTCTCGTGAGTTGGGGGATCGCGCCCGGCCTCGCTTTCGAAATGCACGGGCGCGTCCAACGCGGTCGTCTTCGTTTTCAGTCGAATTACGTCGAGCAGGACGTCTGGGACGCCTTCGGCGGTCTCGGACTCAAGACGGGCGTCGGTCGTGGCTCCTGGGGTGCCTTCTGGATGTTCACGGGCGCACGTTGGCGTACCTGGGAAACGACGCTCGGGATCTTCCCGACCTCGCATCAGCTCGGCGGATACATCGGATTCATCTACGGCTACCGTGCCTTCGAGACCGAAGTCGAAGCGGGGCTCATGAGTTTCGGCTTCGGCCCCGTCGCCTTGGGCAAGCAGCGCGACTCGAGCACGCTGCGGGTTCAGGCTCGCTTCCGCATCCCGCTGACGGGATGGACGCTCGTGCCCGGCCTCGATTTTTTGCACACGCACCGCAGCCAGTTCGCCTCGATGCTCGACGCGAACAAGCAGGCTTTCTTCGTGGACGACATGCGTTTCGGCGGGCTTTTAGCGGCCGAGTTCTAGGTCTTATTTCGCGGACGCGGTTTGTCCCGTGCCCCAAATTCGAGGCACGGCACTCGACTTAGGAACCCTTCAGGAACGTGCGGACTTCGTTGTAGAAGGCCTCGGGCTGGGTGAGCGCGCTCAGATGCCCGGCCTTCGGAAGGACCGCCAGGCGGCTGCCCGAGATGCCCGCCTTCAGCTTTTCCGCGGCGGCTAAGGGCGTAACGGCATCTTCTTCGCCGACGACGATGAGCGTGGGCACCTTGATCTGGCCCAGGCCCTCGAGCGTGTTCGTTCTCGTGGCGAGCGCGACGAGTCCCGCGGCGACGCCTTCGGCCGCGCTTTCGCGCCCGAGCTCCAGAAAACGCTTGAGGCTCGCCGCGTCCGCGTGACCGCTGGGACCCAAGAGCTTGGGCGCCTGTTTCGTGAGAAACGCTTCCAAACCCTGTTCGCGAAGGTCCGCAAGTCCCGCCGCCCGGCGCAAACGATCGGCGTCGCTATCGGCGGCGGCCTGCGTATCGGCCAGGATCAGCTTGGCGCAACGCTGCGGAAGCTTTTCCATCGCGCGCAAGGCGACGTAGCCGCCCATCGAAAGGCCGCACCAAATGGAGCGCTCGAGGCCCCGCTCTTCGAGGAAACCCAAAAAGGCGTCGACCATGTTCTCGAAGTAAAGCGCGCCCGGCGTCCCGTTGCTCTGACCGAAGCCGGGAAGGTTCGGCGCCACGCAATAGTGGGTCTCGGAGAGGCGCCGCAGCCCTTCATCCCAGAACGAAGCGCTCAGCGGGAAGGGGTGAAGAAACACGATCGCCTCGCGATCGGGCGATCCGCGGGTCAAATAACTCAAGGTCGGGTTCTTCATACTCGGGGGACTCCTCGTCCGTTGGCGACGAGGCCAACGAGACCGCTTAGCAAGGAAAGAAGGGCGAACACAAAGAGCAGGCTCTTACCGATTTCGATCGAGATGCCCGCGAGTCCGATGGCCCCCGCCATGAAAGAAAGCAGGGAAAGGATGAAAAAGAACAATGCGACTCGCAGCATGAAGCGACTCCTCTTAGCCCATACCCCCTTCATCTAAAACTTCCTTCCCAAGGCGATGCGTCTCGGGGAGGACCTCTAAGCAAGAATCTTGCAAACGGCGGACCACGAAAAAGCTTCGATAACGTGCCCCCCTCTCGCGGAACGCGGAAAAGGGGGACGTTTTCGAGCGAGCGACGAGGTCTTATGCCCCGCTTTCGGCGAGGCCGGCGCTATCCGCGCGCTCCTGCGCCAAACGGCGGTAGAGCGTTTTGCGGTCGATCCCGAGGATGCGGGCCGCCTTTTCCTTAACGCCGCTCGTACGCTTGAGCACGAGCTCGATGTAGCGATCCTCGACTTCGGCCAAGCTGGGCAAAGTGTCGCGGTCGAAGAGGCCCGTGAGGGGGCCCGGCGCGACCGTCGGCACCGCGCGCAGAGGAGTGCTGTCCATCGAGAGGTTCGCGAAGTCTTCCACGTTGATCGTGTCGCTCGAGCGGCTCAGCACGAAAGCGCGTTCCATCGCGTTCTCGAGCTCGCGCACGTTACCCGGCCACGGGTGATCGAGAACGAACTCGACGGCCGTACGGCTGAGCTCTTTCCCGCGCTTGGCTCCGTAGCGAAGGCTGAGACGATCAAGGAAGTGGCGGCAGAGCGGGATGATGTCGTCGCGGCGTTCGCGAAGCGGCGGGATCTCGAGCGGAATCACGTTCAGACGGAAATACAAGTCCTCGCGGAAGCGGCGTTCTTGCACTTCTTCGGCCAGTCGACGGTGGGTCGCGGCCAGGATACGAACGTCGATGTCGATGTCGCGGTTCTCGCCCACGCGACGGATCTTGCGCTCTTGCAGGGCGCGCAGGAGCTTGGCCTGCAGCGTTTGCGGAAGCTCGCCGATCTCGTCGA
>DDRA01000088.1:1387-4994 GCA_002343545.1 Bacteriovoracaceae bacterium UBA2428 | reverse complement strand
TCACAACTGTCCCGTACGCCTTCCCCTGCCCCGAAGATTATGGCAATTTCCAAAGTCGTTCGGTGGTCAGGCTCCGCCCCCCTTTTTGGGCCAGAACACCGGCCCTTTCCAACGCCTCGACGATGTCGTTCAGATGTCTCGGCTCCAGGCCGAGCGCCGCCGCCAGCCCGCCCACGTCGGATTGCCATTTCGAGACCGAAAAGGCGGTCAAGACGATGGAAGCCCACGGGTCCAAGAACAACGTCGTCGAAAGGGCCGACTCCCCCGCGTCGGGATCCGAGACCTTATCGACCCGAATGGCCGTTTCGGTGCGAAGACGGCTCCCCTGCACGAGACGAATCCGAGTCAGCAGACTTTGCTTACGCGACCTCAACCGACAGCGTTCGTAGCTCCAAAGCAGATGCAGGAAATTTTCTTCGGCCTCATCGAGTTCCAGGAACTCCGCCGCGAGGTAAAGATGATCTGGATTCAAATCCCCCCTCCCCGCGAGCACGGCCGAAAGGTAGGTTTTCTGCACCCCCATTTGGACGGCGAGGGCTTGTTGCGTGAAGGAACGCCCCCGCTCGCGCCGCAACTCTTCTAAGCGATCTCGAAGGGCAGCGCGGTAGCTTAGATGTCGGAAAATCATGTTAATTTTTAATACAACATATTGTGTATATTATATGCAATATTTCTTGCCCCCTCCCCCGTATTGCAGGATTGACGAGACATGCGCCTCCGCAGAATAGTTCTGGCCGGCATGAAACTTCCCTTTACGTTTCTCACGCTCTTCACCCTCTCCGCACCGGTATTCGCCGGCGGTTGGGTCTCGGGGGGCGGCGACGCCCGGGTCTTGGAGTTCGTAAGCTATGGCTACCGCGCGCTGGAGATTTTAGAACGCCCAGGTTCGGCGCTCTCGGCGCAGCTTCGACGTCGCATCGACATCAAGGAATTCTCCCGCGCGCTTCAAAGTACGACCATCGAAGTCGGGAGCGACCTGGCGGTGAACGGCGTTCCAAAGCAAGCCGTGAACTATCCCGCCCAGCGGCGCATCGTCTTCGACACCGGAGCTTGGCAAAAACTCGACCGCACGCAGAAGGCGAGTCTCGCTTTTCACGAGTACCTCGGGCTCCTGTGGCTCGACGCGAACTACGAGCTCAGCCAGAGCTACGTTCGCCTTCTGGCCGAAGAATCCCTTGGGGAACTCGAACCCTACGTCTACCGTTGTACGGCCCGTCGTCCGCTCACGCTCGGGAACCGCTTAGACGACGGACTGCCCGTCGTCGTGCGCAAACCGAGCTTTTACGTTTTCAACATCGGGCAGAATTTCGCGCGGGTAAAGATCGAGGATGACTTTAACGCGATCGACATGGGAACTCCCTTCGGCTTCCTACCGCCCTTGAAGGCAACCCGAGAACTCGGGGACGACGACGCGAGCTACCCGACCGATTACAATGAAGATTTTTTCTCGGGCTTTTCGCAAGGAAAGGGATTCTTGGCCCTCACCTTGATACAAACGCCCGCGGCCGGCCGAAACCCGGTGGGAAAACACCATCGAGTTCGAATGGTCACCGACTGCCGTCATCCCGATACCTACCGGCCCGAAATCGAAGCCAAGTGCTCCTTCGTCTGGGACGCCGAACTCGATTGTGAGCGCCGCTCCCACTAGTTTCGTCCGATTTTCGATCCTTCAGGAGAAATCTTCCATGAAAACGGACCTCATACGCACGACCTGTTTCGCGCTGACGTTAGCCGCGTCGAGCTTGGCGTCGGCCGATGACGTTTCCGCCAGCCGTCGCCGTTTTTCGGCGGGCGCCGGAATACTCGGATCGCCTTTCGGATCCGTGGTCTCCCTCCAAGCTGGCGTGCGCGTTTTCGGCCCCCTCGAAGTCGTGGGCGGATACGGCGTCTCCTTCGGAGGCCAGGTCTTCGGGCTCGGTCTCCAGGGACGTCTGTATGATTCTGGCTTCAGCCCGTTGTTGGGCCTCTACGCGTCACGCGGGACCGCGCACAATATTATCGGCCTGGCCTTCGAGGGGATCCTTGCGAGCGAATCCTCGAACGACAAGGAACTTTCCCTCTCGTCCTGCTCCGTCCAGATCGGATTGGACTGGATCGCCGACGGAGGATTCCGCTTGAGCGGAGGCGGCGGACTCGCCTACCGAAGGGTCTCCAACGCCGAAGCTTCCGACGCCGCGACCGTTCCCTATCCTTGGATCGGAGCCGGATTCGCTTTCTAGTAGAAGAGGCTCGCCGTCAGGTTCGTCTGGAAGCGGTTGAAGCGATTCGTCACGCTCTCCGTCGAGAAGTTCATCTGCCCCGTCAGCTGGAGACGCGTTTCGAAGTACGGCGCCCAGAGCCGCGCGAGCGCGCCCGTGTAACGCAGCAGGGTGTCGCGACGGCCGTTCTCGGAGGCGTAGTAGCTCGTCCACTGGAGCGCGGCTTCGTTCGAGAGCTTGAGCGCCCAGTCCTTCGGACCGACCGGCAATTCGTAACGTCCGACGAGGCTCGCCGCCCAGTAGGCCGCGTCCGTGCCGTCGGCCGGGCGGCACTCGAACTCGAAGCCCGGAGCCTTGCTCACGAGGCCTTCGCGCACCGTGCGGAAAAGGCCAAAACGGTAGCCGTGGCCGTCGGCGTCGGTGCTCGTGCCCTCGCCGACCTTCGCGTCGTAGAGACTCCCGCGCAAGGTCGAGGTCCACTCGACGTCGCGACCCGGCACGGCTTCCGTCACGCGCGTCCAGCGCAGGTCGAGCGAGGCGACGTTCATGTAGTGCGGGAAGTCCGCCAGGCGCCCCACGAAGAGGCCGTTGTAGCCCAGGGTCATCCCCACGAAGTCGTCCTTCGTCACGGGGCGATCCAAGCTCGTCGCGAGCTCGTGCGACTGCAAGTCGTTCGCGACGAGCTCCGAGCGGAGCTGGTGCAGGACGACGCCGGTATAGCGCACGCGATGCTCGACCGCCTTGACCCAAGGGTTCTTGGCTTCGAGCACGCCCAGGAACATCGCGTTCGCGGACGACGGCGAAGTCACGCCGAAGCTCGACGGCGAGAGATTCTGCGGAAGCGAGACGACGTTCGAATCGTAGCCCAGACCGAAGCTCGTGAAGGCCGTGAGGACCTTGTTCTCGGCCCAGGTGCGACTGCGGCGCTCCTTCATGGCGCCAAGCCGTTCCTTCGAAAGATCGACGAGACGCTTGTCCTCGGCGAAATCAATCGTGTCGAGGTAATGCGACTCGGCTTCGGTCCACTCGTCCTGGCCGTCGGCGACGACGCCCAAGTAGAAGCGCGCGGGCTCCTGGAACTTCGGGCTCTGCTCTTTGACGAGCTTCGTAAAGCCTTCCTTCGCCTTCGGAAAGTCGCGGGACTCGACCGCGCAAAGCGAAAGGAAGTAGGTCGTTTCTTCCACGAAACGCGGATCTTTGGCCGAAGTCTCGAGATCCCGGCGCGCCGCCGCGCAGCCCACTTGGTGGAACCGGGACAAGCCGCGACCGTGGTGGGCTTCGAGAATCTCCTCGGCCTTCAGATCGTCGGTGCGGGCCAGCAGCTCGGCGTAGACGAGCTGGGTTTCGTCGTAGCGTTTCGCCTTGAACGCGGCGGCCGCCTTGTCGAAGAGCGCCCGGATCTCCTGGGG
>DDRA01000088.1:281-1252 GCA_002343545.1 Bacteriovoracaceae bacterium UBA2428 | reverse complement strand
CGGATCTCCTGGGGCGTCCGCGCTTTCTTGACGGCTTCCACCTTCTCGATCGATTCGGCTTCCTTCTCGGCCGCTTCGACGACGGCTTCGGGCGGAGGCGGCGTAGCGTCGGCCCCGTCTTCCGACGACGGGGTTTCGAGGGTGCTCTTCGGGCGGGCGGGCATCGGAATGAGAATGTCGCGGCCCGCGAAAATCTTGTTCGGGTCGGCGATGCCGGGGTTCATCGGCAGGGGCTCCCGCCAACGGGAGGCCGCCCCGAAGATCTCGCGCGCGATCCCCGAAAGGGTCTCTCCCTGCCGAATGGAACGCCGGGGAGCCTCTTCGACCGGGGTCGCTCCCGCGCCCGAAGATGCCAAGACTAGGAGCGTCAAGAGCCCGGAACGAGAATGCTTTTCCATTTCATCCCTGAGTGTAGGGGGGCCCCCATTCCTCCGCAAGGCCCGGCGGGCGTCAAAGCTCCGCTCGGGAAGAACGAATCTAGCGCGAATCCCGCTCTACTTTTGGGGGAACCTGACCGATACGAACCCCATGAAGTCTTTTCGCGTTTTGAGCCTCCTCGCTTCGGTCGCGCTCATGTCCCTCGGCTGGTCCGCCACCCAAGTCGGCAGCATCGTTCTTTCCAAGGGCCAGGTGCTCATCCTCGACAAGGACTCCAAGGTCGTCGCGGATCCCGAAGGCAAACGCGGACGCAAGACCCTCACGGGCTCCCCGTTCTTTGAGGGCGAAACCGTGCAGACGGGAGCCGACGGTCGCGTGAAGCTTTCCTTCATCCAGGGCGGCAACGAAGTCGTCCTCGGCGGCAGCACTTCGCTCTTCATCGAGAAGGCGACGCCCGTCGCGCAAGGCGCCGGCTCCACGAGCCTCTCGCTCGCTCGCGGCGAGATCCGCTCGGACGTGCGCAAGAAGTACTCCGGAGAAGACGGCGACAAGTACGAAGTCAAAACGAAGAACGCCGTCGCCGGCGTGCGCGG
>DDRA01000088.1:0-136 GCA_002343545.1 Bacteriovoracaceae bacterium UBA2428 | reverse complement strand
GAACGCCGTCGCCGGCGTGCGCGGCACGATCTTCGTCGCGAAGTTCGATCCCAAGGCCAACGCGGCCGTCTTCGCCACGACGAAGGGCCTCGTCTCGGTTTCGGCCCCGCCCCTCCCCACGCGCCCGGGTCAGACC
>DDRA01000013.1 GCA_002343545.1 Bacteriovoracaceae bacterium UBA2428 | reverse complement strand
CTGCCACAGCACAGCAGGGATGGAAACCGAGCGCGCGGCCCGCGAGCTCCTCGGGCGCCGCGACGAAACTCGCCGCGGTGATGTCGGCGAAGGCGACGATGATGTACACGAGCGCGATCGAGATGAAGGCCATCACGGCGAGCCCCGCGCCGCGTCCGAGCTGGCGACCGGCGATGTCGGCGATCGATCCCGCCTCGTGCCGCACCGAGGCGGTGAGGCTCGCGAAGTCGTGCACGGCGCCGATGAGCACGACGCCGAGTCCGATCCAGAGGAGCGCCGGTAACCAGCCGAAGCTTTGCGCCGCGAGGATGGGCCCCGCGATCGGCCCCGCCGCGGCGATCGCCGAGAAATGCTGGGCGAAAAGGTAAAAGGGCGGCGTCGGCACGAAATCGACGCCGTCCGACTGCCGGTGGGCCGGCGTCACGCGACTCGGGTCGACGGCCAACTGACGGGCGACCCAGCCGCCGTAGAAGCGGTAGGCGAGGGCGATCAAGACGAGAAAGACGAGGGCCAGCGAAGGAAGCGACATGCGGGGCTTCGAGATAGCCCAAGCGGCGGCCGAAGCAAGGCCGCTCGCGGGGCGGCCTGGACTCAGTCTCGCTTCGGGGCCCGAAGTTGGGCGACGCGCGCTAGCAGCTCGGAGACCTTGAAGGGCTTCGCGAAGACTTCGACGATGCCGAGTTTGCGCCGTTCCTCGTCGTCGATATCGTTGTAGCCTGAGCAAAGCAGCACGGGCGTGCGGAGGTCGCCGGCGGCGCGTGCGCGTCGCACGAGCGTTAAGCCGTCGATCTCGGGCATGCGCATGTCGGAGAGGACGGCGTCGAAGCGGTCCGGCCGCCAAAGCTCGAGCGCGGCGCGTCCATCGCCCGCGCTCGTCACGATCGCGCCGTGGCTTTCAAATTCTTCCGCGAGAATCTCGCGGAGCGCGCCCTCGTCGTCGACGATGAGCAGGCGCATCCCTTCGAGCGTGCGTAGCGTTGGGGTTGGGGACATGAGGGCATTATCGGTGTTTCGCCCTCGAATCGGGCGTCAAAGCTTTGCGGCTGCCCTCTCGACGCAATCACTTTAGACTGATTCGCGGGGAGGAATCGCTATGCAGAAAAAATTCTTCACGCGCGCGTTGCTCGGCTGCGCCTTGGTCTCGGTCACGTCGGCGTCGCGGGCGGATTACTACGTGCTTTCGGCCACGCCGGATCGCCCGGTGAACTCGCGGCTCCCCGCGCACCTTCTTTTCATGGGCGCGCCCAACGAATTGGGCAAGGCGCTCTTCGACGCCGTCGCGACGCGCCTGAGCGTGCTCTCGTCGCAGTTCCCCGAGCGTCAGGTCCTGGCCTACGTGCCGATGGAGCCCATCGAGAACATCGACGAAGTCCTGCGCAAGCCGCTCATCGCGAAGGGCGTCAAGGCCGGCGACCGCGAGACCGCGTGGATCAAGGGCGCGCGTCTGCACGTCGTGTCGCAGCCCCGTGGAACCCTCGGATCCGCCGAGATGGCCGCGATCGCTTCGCAGTTCGGCTCGATCGAAGGCTTCGAGGTCTTTTCGCACGCGAGCTGGCCCTCGGGCGCGGCGATGGGAACGAAGGACTGGAACTTCCGCTTTCCGCTCGCGCAGCCGATCGCGAACATGTACGCCACGGGCAATCCGGACGTGCGCGCCCTCCATCCCGGCATCGCGGCGCTCGCTCCGCGTTTCAGCCCGAACGCCTTCGCCGCCCTCTGGGGCTGCAACTCCGGCTTCACCTTGGCGCCGCTGCTGTCGCGGGCGTGGGGCATCCCCGTCCTCGGCTCGCTCAGCTTCACCGACTTCGAGCGACTGCACGCCGACGGCCGCTTCTACATGACCGGCTACGGCTATCCGAACCCGCCGCTCGCCGAGGGCCAAGCCAAGCCCTTCGCCTCTTATCCCTGGGCGCCGTCCACGACGGCTTTCTCGCAGGGCGACACCTACGACTGCTCGCGCGGCTGCTTGCGCATGAAGCCGAATAACTTTCCGTACTCCGGGGTTTGGGGGAACTACGGTCCCTCGCCCGAGAAGGACCCGCTCGACCTGAACCCGGACCCGACCAAGCGCAAACCCCAGTACCGGGGCGGCGGCTTGGGCTTCTTCAAAGCCTTCTGCGACTTCGCGCCGGGTTTCAAGATGGAGCCGCGCGAACAGCGTCGCGTCATCGAGCCTCGCTTCCCCTGGGAGCGCCGTCGCGTCGAGACTTACATCGTGAACGTGAAGGTGCAGACGGATCCCGACATGACCCGTTGCTACCGGGGCATGGGCCACTTGGCCATGAGCTGGACCTCGCCGGAGCCGCTTTGGAAGCCCGTCGCCACCGGGGGCGGACGCGCCGAGTGGGTGCCCAACAACGACTTTCGCGCTTACAAGATTCGCGTGCTCGACTTCCTGTGCCCGAACGACAACCGCGATGCGCGCTACGCCGAGTGCATCCGCACCCTCGAAGCGGCCGAAGAGAAACGCCCCTCGGGATATAGCCCCTTCAAGGGCAACCCCCTCGAGTGTGGCTGGTCGGGCTGCCAAGGCCGCTTCGTCTACCGCGCGCCGGGCGACGAGGTGACCTTCCGCGCGATGGCGCCGCAAACGCCGGCGGGCCTCGCGGCGGCTGACGAAGAGATCAAGAAGTGGGGAAGCCCGGCCTACGGGATGTTCCAGAAGTCGGTGCGCATCGACGCGCCCGTCGTCGCGAGCTCCAAGCATCAGACGCTCATCAACGAGTACCTGGCCTACCTCGACGCCTACGGTCTCTACACGGGCCGGGCGATCCCGGTCGGGCTGAGCGTCGGCGACGAGATGCTCGGCGTGAATACGGGCGCCGTCAAGACGAGCTCGGCCGGCCGTAAGGTCGCCGCCGCGGCGGAACCCGAAGTCTACCCGGCCGAACTGCTGCAACCTTCCGCGACGGTCGTCGACGACCTCCAGTAGCTTCTTCACGCTTCCGAGCGAAAGCGAAACCCCCGAGCGCCTCGCGGTGCTCGGGGGTTTCGCTTTTTGGGGAGCGCTTGCTCAGAAGGAGATCTGGCCCGTCTCGCCCGCTAGCCCGTTGCTCCGGTCGACGACTTCGTACTCGAGGAGCCGTTTCTCGGCGTGCCAGCGCAGTCGGCAGTAGGTCACGCCGCCGACCTCGGACACGAGGGCGAAGTCGCCGATGTCGACGTTCCACACCTGGAAGCCGGTCGGACCGACGCCCTGGTCGTTCGCGCCGTTGGCCTGGTGACGGAAGAGCAGCCACCCGCGCGCGCCTTCCTCGCGATTCGGCAGGTAGAGGTAGTCGTGGTGGCAGGCGGAGTAGTCGCGTCCCTTCACGATCGAGCCGACGGCGCCCATGGCGTAGGTCGCGTCGCGGCCATCCACGCCGTCACGGCCATTCGATCCGTCGCGGCCGTTCGTTCCGTCTTGCCCGTTTGATCCATCCTGTCCGTTTCGGCCGTCGCGACCGTCTTGGCCGTTGCAAACCACGGTCGTCTGCGCCGAGCTCGACGCGGAGACGCTCGTGTACACGGCGCCGCCGCCCGGGCACTGGGCCGCGCTCGCGGGCGCCACGCTCAAGCTCGCCGCTTCGCCGTCGCGACCGTCCGCGCCGTCGCGGCCGTTGCAGATCGTCGTCTCGGAGCGGATTTCCTCGCCGATCTCCCGTTGGCCGTTGCCGTTGCGGTCCGCGAAGGCGGTCAGCTTCGAGCCGCCGTAAGCGCAGCTCGCGCTCGTCGCGTTCTCGAAGAGCAGCCCCGAGGCGATGCCCTCGCCGCCGTCCGTGCCGCGCGCGCCGTTGCAGATCGGCAGACGCGAGACGACGTTCTCGTTCGCGTCGAGCGTCGCGTTGCCGTTCGCGTCGACGAAACGCACGAGGACCGAACCGCCCGCCGGACATTCCGCCCCGCTCGCGGCGATGACGTCGAGGGAGAGGGCACTCGAGGGAAGGGGCGTCGTGCCGAGGGGGGTCGTGTTATCGACGACGCCCTCGGGCTCGGCGCCCGTGGTCGCTTTGCCGCAGGCCGAGAGGCCGGCGACGAAGCTCAAGAGGAGAATTGAAGGGGAGCGGCGGAGGCGACGTTGAAAACGTTCCATATGCCGATAAGACCCGCTCCGGTGAAGTTTGGGTTAGCTCGGCGTGTAGTATTTTTGAAGGACGGATCCTCCGTCCTTTCGGAGGCTTAGCGGGACTATCCTTGGAGCTTGCCAAGGTAATAGAGCTCCGTGCCGATCGCCGAATGGGGGCTCGGAAAAACGATGACCCCGTCTTCGGGGGCGTGCTCCACGCGGCCATCGGCGCGCTTTACGATGGGATCGCCTTGGCGCAGGCTTTCGAAGTTCTCGAAGTCCTTCAGGAGCCGGTCGCCGTCGGATTCGCGGAAATGCACGGAGCGCAAATGAACGCGCCGGGGCTCGAGGTTCGCGACGTGACCCGCCGCAAGCCCGCCCAGGCCGAAATGCGCGAGGGCGCGCTCGATCGCGATTTCGGCGACGCGATCGGCTTCGACGCTGCCGTGCTGTCCGCATTCGATGAGCGCGCTCGCTTTGTCGTGGCGGTCGGCCAGACTCTGCGTGCAGCAGCTGTCCTTGTCGGCGTGGTCGCGGTAGACCTCGGGCCATCCCGAAAGCATCCAGCGCGTGCCCAGCGCGCGGCAAAGCGACGCCGAGCCCGGCCGATCCTGGTTCAGCACGGAAAACGCTTCGCCCTTGGATTGCATGCTGTGCAGGTCGAGCAGCGCGTCGCAGCGGGCCACGAGCGGCGCGAGGCTTTGGGCGAGACGGCGTTCGTAGGACTTCGGCGCGTCGCTCGGCTCGAACACGCGGTTCAGGTTCTCTTCGATGAAGCGCACGTTGGCGGCGTGGGCCCGGGGGTTGCAGACGGGAACGATGGTCAGGCGTCCCTTCGCGAGCGTGCGCTTTCCGCCCCGAAGTTCGTCGACGAGTTTGCTCAGCGCGCGGGGCCCGCAGACTTCGTTGCCGTGGATCCCGCCCAAGATAAGCAGGTGCGTTCCGCTCTCTTCGCCGACGAACTCGTGGATTTGGATCATGCCCTCATTCTAGCAGCTAAAAGTCGAAAGCGGCTTCGAACCAAGCGGCCGAGAGGTCGTGGAGGCTGCCGAAGAGCGTCTCGTCGTCCCCCGAGTAGTAGTCGACGCCGAGACTTAGCTTGAGTCCGTCGCGCGCTTTCCATCCCAAAGCGCCTCGTCCGAGCCAGTCCAGGTCGGCGAAGTAGGTCACGCCGAAAACTTCCGCCGTGAAGGGATTCGTTTCGGAATCGTAGGCGAGACGGAAGGTCGCGCCGGCTTCCGCCGACCTTCGCGAACGGTAGACCCGCTCGTTCAGTCGGACGACCGCGTAGAGCCCGGCGGTCTCGGCCGTCAGGGGAAAGCTCCCCGAAGCGATCGAGGTCGAGGAGTGGTGGCCGATCGCCTGCGCGTTGATCCGCCAGCTGTCGCCGAGCGAGCGTTCGACTCCCACGACGCCTTCGGTCCGTTGTAGGAGGTAGGGATCGCGATCCCACTCCGAAACGAAGTGGCGGAAGGATCCCTCCAGGCGGAAGATCCAGGGGCCCGTCGAGGTCGAGGCCTCGAGACCGGCGCCGACCTGCTTGCGGTAAAGCGTCACGAGCTCGGGCAGGACCTTCACGACGCGGACTTCGTACTCGGGACGCGGGTCGAAGCCGGCGAAGCCGACGAGCGCGAAGTCGAAACCGTCGCCGACGTACGCGAGGCGCAGCCCGCCGCCGCCGCCCCATCCCTCGCCGCGAAACTGAGCGGTGTCGTTGAAGGCGACGCCCGTCGGCAGGCTCTCCGGCGGGACGTAGAATTTGTCGGGCACGAAGGTCGGCAGGAAAACGAGGCCCCAAGTCCAAGCGCCGCCGTCGGGCGTCCAGTTCACGATGAGCTGGGTGAGCGGGAGCTCCTTGTCGGTTTCGTTCGACAGGAGAAGCGTGTGGTCCTTCGCGCCGAAGAAACGCGTCGGGTTCACGCCGTCCGCGATGCCCCAGCTGCGGATGCGCCGTCCGAGCGAAACATCCCAGTCGCCGCGCCGGAGGTTGAGGTAGAATTCGTGAAAGTCCGCTTCGAAGGTCTTGCCGGTGGCGTCGAGCCCGCGGGGTTCCGCGACGAGCCGCACGCTCCCCTCGAAGCGCGGGCCTTCGTCGAAACTCTCGCGGACGCGCAGAAAGCCCAGCTGCGTGTTCTGCAGAAGCGGCCGTCGCGCGCCGGGGTCGACGGCGAAGTGGGTCGCGCTGAGCAGGCGCCCCGCGACCTCGGCCGCGTGCGCGCCGACGCCCAGGCCGCACGCCAGGCCGAGGAGGGCGAGGCGTCGAGACGGGGCGTGCTTCGGCATCGGACGCTTCGCGGATCCGCTCAGGGCGACTCGAGGGCGGCCTGGGTGAAGAGGTTATCGCGGAGATTCTCGTCGACGTTGACTTTCGAGAACACGAGGCGGCTCTTGCGGCCGTTCGTGAGATCCGTGATCTCGGAGCGGTGGGCGAGGTAGTGGGCCTTCTTCGCGCCGACGGCTTGGATGTCGCTCGACACCATCTGCTTGCGGAGCTTCTGGGTCTTGGCGTCGTAGAACTCGCCCTTGACGGGAAGGTAGCTCACGGAATCGATCCACTGGACGGACTTCGAGTAGCCGGTGCGTTCCTTCACGCCCGCGGTGCGGGGGGTCGACTCGACGACGAAGCAGTTGTTCGCGCCGCCGGGGCACTTCTCGGACTTGAGCAGCTTGTGCGTGTAGTCCTCGGCGTGGGGATTCGCGATGTCGGAATAGCTGAAGGCCGTGCCCATGAAGCTTCCGCTCTGGGCGTGGGACTCGACCCGGCGGGTCTTCTTGAAGTTGGGCAGGTACATGAAGATGTCGCTCGAGTCGCTGTCGCGTTCGAGGAAGAGGATGGCCTGGTCGCGGACCGTGGCCGGCGTCTTGAAACGGGTGAGCGTGCGGAAACGCGTGCCGTCCGAGGTCAGCTTGCGGGAGAACAGGAAGGTCTTGTCGGAAGGGGCACCGTCGCCGCTCGTGGCGAGGAGACCCTCCGCCTTGAGCTGCGGAATGCGGCGCGCGCTTTCGCTCTTCTGCATGATCTCGTCGGCGCTCGGCGCCTTCTGCGCCAAGGCCGGGCCGTTCAGGGTGAGCGCGAAGAGGGCCAAAACGGGCAGGCGGTGCGTTTTCATGGCTCTAAGTATGCGTCCCTTCCGCTCCGGACGCCAGCGACCCGTATCGCAGTCGGGACGATTCGATTATCCTGGGAAGGGGGATATGACACCGTGAGACAGTTGCTGCTGCAGACTTGGCTCCTGAACGAACTGACGCCGGACGAGAGCACGGAGCTGCTTTCGCTTTCCTCGATCGCCAAGCTCCCGACGGGAACGCACCTCACCGAGGCAGGGCGTCGCAACGACGCCATCTGCATCGTGATGGAGGGCGAGGGCGTCGTTCAGCCCTCGGGTTTTCGCCTCCAATCGGGCGACATGCTGGGCGAGATGTCGTGGCTCGACGGACAGCCGGCCAGCGCGACGACCGTGGCGGGCAATGATGCCAAGGTCCTCCTGATCCCCCACGCCCGTATGAACGACTTCGTGGGACGCAACCCCGAGGCCCACATCCAGATCCTGCGGAAGCTCGCGATCAATCTGAGCCTGCGTTTGCGCGCCCCGAAGTAGGTGTTCCGGTGCGCCGCGGCGCTTCGGCGGCGTTGAGAGTTTGACGCCGGCCCCGCCGGGCTTGTGCGAGGGAGCGTTTTCTCCGAAGAGGGAGAGGGCTCCCTATGCAGAAGATTAGAATTTTCCTGAATCCGCGCGCCTCGTCGGGCGAAAGCGTCGAACTCGTGGAAGGGCTCAAGCGTAAGCTCTTCCGCAGCGAGCTCGAATTCGTTTCGCCGGACGGGCTCGATCGCCTGCACGAGGAGCTGCTGCGCGCCGTGAGCGACCGCGTGGACGCCATCGTCGCGGTCGGTGGCGACGGGACGGCGAACACGCTCATCCAAGACCTCGCGGGATCCAACGTTGCCTTGCTGCTCGTGCCGGCCGGCACGGCCAACGACCTCGCCCGCGAGATCGGCTTGGACCGTCGCATCGAGCGGGCCGTCGAGGCCGTGCGCCGTTCCAACGAGCGTTGCATCGACCTTATCCGCATCAACGGCCGTTACATGGCGACGAACGGCGGGTTGGGGCTCGGCGCCTCGGTCGCGCTCCAGGTGAACGAGTGGCGCGCGCAGGCCCCCCTTTTCAAGCGTTTCATGAAGCTGACCGGCCCGAACATCTATTCCGCGGGCGTCGTGCTTAAGCTGCTCGGCCCGGGCGGCCGGGGCATTCCGTTCCGGATCGACGTCGACGGCGTCGTCTCGGAGATCCGCACGCCCATCCTCATGATCAACAACCAGCCCGTGCTGGGCGGAAACTTCGCGATCGCGCCGAGCACGCGCAATGACGACGGAACCTTCAACGTGGCAGGCTTCGGGCATCGCCACCGCCTGGGATTCCTCAAGGGGCTCCTCGACATCCGCCGCGGACGCGACCCGCGCAACGATCCCGAGTTCTTCACGGCGGAAGCGCGCCGGGTGCGCATCGACGTGCTCGACGGCCAGACCTTGCCGTTCTTCGGCGACGGCGAGTTCCTTTGCGAAGCTTCGAGCTTCGACATCGAGATCATGCCGAAAGGCCTCCGCCTCTTCAGTCCTTTGGGGGAAGCACTATGAGTCTCTTGATCACCGGCGCGAGCGGCTTCCTGGGCCGTCGCGTCCTCGAATCCCTCGAAGGTTACCCGGGGCTCCTTTACCTCGTCGTTCGCCCGGCCTCGATGGCGCAGGCGCGCCGTCTCTACGGCGATCGCAAGGACGTGCGGCTGCTCGCGGGCGACCTGCGCGACTTCGGCGTGCTGACCGAGCGGGACCACATCGACGAGCTCGCCTCCGAGGTTCGCGGCGTCCTGCACATGGCGGCCAGCTACGACCTGCGCATCGGCGCTTCGCAGAACTACCTCCACAACGTCGTGGGCACGCAGAATCTCTTGGGCCTTTGCGATCGCCTCACCTCGCTCGAGACTTTCGTGTCGACGAGCACGATCGCCGTGGCGGGGGACTTCCGGGGGATCTTCCACGAGAACATGTTCAACGTGGGGCAGGGTTTCCCGAATCCCTACGCCTCGACGAAGTTCCGCGTCGAAGGCCTCGTCGGCGCCTGGAAGACCGAGGTCCGCAAGTACGTCTGCCGGTTGGGCATCCTGGTCGGCGACGCCGCCACGGGCCGCACCGACAAGATCGACGGACCCTACTACTTGCTGCGGAGCCTGAAGCGCCACGCGCCGCTTTGGCGCGCGCTCTCCGTTTTCGGCCGTACGCCTCTGCCCTTCCATCCGGGGGCGCCCCTGCACATCGTGCCGGTGGACGCCGTGGCCGCGGTCCTTGCCCGCATCGCCCGGCAGCCGGCCTTCTTCGAAGGGCGTTGGCGGACCTACCACCTTTCCGGTCCCGCCTTTCCGATGGCGGAGTTCTTGGAGCGTTCCTTCCAGGAGCTGGGGCACCGCACGCGTCTCGTGCCGCTCCCTCGCGGCGTCGTGCCGCCGGCGCTCCTGCCTCGCCTGGGCATCCCCGCTTCGCTCCAGCACTACCTCTACTC
>DDRA01000155.1:5166-8445 GCA_002343545.1 Bacteriovoracaceae bacterium UBA2428 | reverse complement strand
TTCGGCGGCGGCGGCAGCTACGGCAGCATGAGCGGCTTCTCGCACTCGGCGACCGTGGCGAACGGGCGACCCTACGGCGCCGCGGACTTCGCGTCGGCGCTTTACCTGGGCTCGGGCGGCGGCTTCGGCCACGTCAACCAAAACGGCGGCCCCGGTGGCGGCGGCATCTCGGTCTCCGCGACGACGATCTCGCTCGCTTCGGGCGCGCAGATTCTCACGCGCGGCCTCCCTTCGGGAGCCTACGGCGGATCGGGTTCCGGCGGCACGATCGTGCTCAGCGCGACGACGCTAAGCGACGCCGGCGCGTCGATCCTCGCCTCGGGCGGCCAAAACACGGGCGGAGCCTCCTACACGAACCACGGCGGCAACGGACGCCTGCAAGTCACCTACGACAGCTGCGGCGGCACGGTCTGCCCGCACGTCTCGGCGCCGGCCAACTACGTTCCCTCCGTGCCGACCTCGCATTGCTCGCTCAGCGGATCGACCTACGTCTGCCGCGGCGTCTCCGACTCGGCCGACCGTCCCACGACCCTCGCCCGCCAGACCCCGGTCTCCAGCCCGGACGCGAGCCGACAGCCCGTCGTGCGGGTCAGCGGCGGCCTTTCGGCCGTGCAGGGCGCGATCGCCCGTCTCTATAAGGATTCGAGCTGCTCGAGCGGCCAACTCGTCGGCACCGCGACCGTGGGCGCCTCCGGCTACGCCGACGTCCAGACGGTCTCGCTCGCCGACGGCGCTTACGTCTTCTACGCGACCTTCACGAAGCAGTCCGCCGCGGAATCGGCTTGCTCGACGGCGAGCGCGAGCTACGTCGTGAGCAACGCGGCCGCGAGCGCCCCCACTCTCGCCCTCACGACGCCCGCCGTCTCGCCCGGCAACCAGTCGGCGCCCGCCTTCACGGCGACGCTCGCGAGCGGCAGCTTCGCGATCGACGAAGTGCTCACCCTGCACGAAGGGGCGAACTGTGCGGCCGCCGCCGTTTCGACGCCCTCGACGCCGGGCGCCGTCGCGAGCGCCCTCGTTACGCGCGCGGGCGCGATGGCGGAAGGGCTCCAGGACTTCCGCGTGAAGGTCACGACGGCGGCCGGCCACACGTCGTGCACCTCGGCCGTCGCCTACCGCTACGACAACACGCCGCCCCTGCTCACGACCACGCCCAGCGTCGTCGTGAACCCGAGCAACCTGCTCAACCAGACGCCGAGCATCTACCTCGATTCCTCGGGCGCCTCGGACGCCGGTTCGGGCGTCGCCGCGATCGAGTACGCCTTCGGCCAGGACCCGAACGGCGGCACGAACATCGTGTCGTGGACGACCTACCCCGACGAGCCCTTCGTCATCTACGGACTCTCGCTCGTGGACGGCCAGCGCTACTACGTGCACATGCGCGCCAAGGACAACGTCGGGCTCATCTCGAGCCTGCGCACGACCTCCTTCGTCGTCGACACGACGGCGCCCGACGCCGTGACCGTGGCGGCGGCCTTCGCGGCCGGCGCCAAGTGGAACGACTGGCTCAAGAACGACGGAGCGGGCGGAGACATCTACGCGAACCTGGGTAACGCTTGCGTCGGCACCGAAAACTCGGCGACGGCGTGTTTCCACGCCGGCCTCATGAGAAAGGTCACCCTTAGCGCCGAAACCTCTTGCGCGGGCCTCGAAGCCCACGACAATCTCGGTGCCTTCGAATGGAGCTGCCGTGTCGAGAGCGGCCAAGCCGTCGTCTACTCGACGGCCTTTAAGGCGGGCAAGTCGCTCTCCGATCTCATCGACTTCGCGACCCCCGACTGGAAGACGAACTACGTGACGATCGTCGGCGGGTCGGCGGCCCCGAGCTACGCAAGCACGGCCGCAAAGTGGTGGACGAACACCGTGAGCGCTCTCCCCGACAACAGCGGATCGACCTCGAGCTCCCTCGCGAGCGCCGGCACCATCTACGTCCTCGCGAGCACGCGAGAAACCGGCGGATATCGGCTCGCCGCGAACGGCGTCGGTCTCGTCGTGAAACCGGGCGAGACCCTACGGTGGAATAACAGTTCGACGGCGGTTTCGGGCTGTAGCTACCGAAGCGTCGTTTGCGTCTCGAGCCACTTCTTCACCTGGATCGAGGGGAGCTTCCACGGCGGCCTGTCGACGAACAAGGCCTCCTACGGAGTCCAGCTCCGCACGACGCGCTTCAACGCGGGCGGGCCGATAACCACCCAGTACGCAACCACCGCAGGGATCTGGATCGATACCTCACACTACAATCGCTTCGGCGACATCATCGCGAGCAACAATGGGGGCCGGGGCCTCTTTGTCGATGCCGCCCTTGGCAACACCTTTGGCAACGTGACGGTGAACGAGAACACGGGAACGGGCGTAAACGCCGGTCTTCTCATCCAGCTCGCATCGAACGGCAACACCTTCGGCAACATTACGGCCTGGAAGAACTCCTCGCACGGAATCTACTTCTACAGCACGGATTCCTTGGATTTCACGGCGGGAACGATCACGGCCACCGAGAATACGGGCGACGGCCTCAACATACTTGGCCAAGAGGTCACCTACACGACCTCCGCCGGAGAGCGTCTCTACACCGGCCTTCGGACGGCGCCCGAATACAACCACTCGATCGGCGACATCGTTGCTAACGACAACGGCGGATACGGAGTCTATGCCTACGGAACCGACAACTCGAAGTTTGGCAACGTCGAAGCGCTTCGGAACGGATCGAGCGGCATTTACCTCTACGCCGCCGTCAACAACTCTTTCGGAAACATCAAAGCTAACGCAAACCGGGGCACGAGTAACTCCGGGGGGCTTGCTCTTGCTCTCGCAAGCGATCTCAACAGCTTCGGCAACGTCGAGGCAAAACAAAACCATGCCGGCGGGATCTACTCCTTCAGCACGGATAGCCTCGACCTGACCTTCGGAAACGTCACGGCGTCCAACAACGGCTCGGTGACGGCGAACGGAGGGATCACCGTGAGCGCCGCCGAAACCCGCCGGCGCGCAGCGAACGACTACAACTGGGTCATGGGAACGATCGAGGCGAACGACAATCGAGGCTTCGGATTGAATCTCGAAGGCGCCGACAACTGCAAATTCGGCGACGTGACGGCCAACTTGAACACGCAGAGCGGCGTCTACCTGAACCAAGCCACCCGCAACGAGTTCGGCAACGTGACGGCCAACGAAAACAAGGGAACGAGCAACTACTCGGGCATCGGCATCTACTACTCTTCGAACGACAACCGCTTCGGCGACATCGTCGTTCGCGAAAACGCGAGCTACGGTCTTTACAGC
>DDRA01000155.1:1255-5057 GCA_002343545.1 Bacteriovoracaceae bacterium UBA2428 | reverse complement strand
TGCTACGGTCTTTACAGCTTTTCGACGGCCTCGAACAACCTCGTCTTCGGCAACGTCACCGCGGTCAAGAACAAGGCCGGCGGCGGCGTCTATTTCAGCGCCGGATCCGGCCTTCGGCTCGGAAACATCGTGTCGACCGACAACGTCGGCGAAGGCGTGCGCTTCAGCCTGGCGAACAATTCAAAATTCGGCAACATCACTTCGACCGGCAACACCCAGACTCAGATCTATATCGATGGCACCGTCTTGCAGAACCTCGAGTTCGGCGACCTCATCGCGAACGGATCGGCGACCTACAACACCCACGGCTTCTACATGCCGGCCTCGACGAGCGCGACGAACATTCGCATCAAGTCGATCGTCTCGTCGAACAACAACTACTACGGCACCTACGTCGGCAACGCGACGGATTTCACCGTTACGGACTACATGATTTCGTCGAACAACGGATACATAGGCACCGCCTTCGCGAACCTGACCCGGGGAGCGCTCTCGAACGTGCTCGCCTCGGGTAACGGCAACGTCGGATTCACGATCACGGCCGGCGCGAACACGACCCTGCGCAACGTCTCGACGCTCAACAACGCCGGCTACGGTCTCTCGCTCGGCACGGTCTCGAACTTCGACGTCCATAACGTGACCTCGACCGGAAACACCCACGGCGTCTATATCGCGAGCGGAACGACGAACCGCTTCACGGGCAGCCTGCAAATGGGCGGCAATACGTCGGCGAACTGCTTGACCGCCGGCACGAACCCCGGACTCGTAACGTCGACTTGTACGTCGACCGGTACGGACGGATCATCCGGCTACGGCACCAACCTTTCGACGGCCGTGCTCCGGACGGGCCGCAATCTGGCCTCGACCTTCGTTGGCTCCATCTCGGCGCCGGGCGACGAGAGCAACGTTTCCGACGGCGGGTCGGGACTTGGCTTTGGATTTGCGGAGTGGTCGCAGTATTTTGACTACTTTAACTTCGACAACGCCTTCCGCAACTGGGGAAGACGCGACACGGCCTCCTCGAGCCCGCTCGTGTCGACGAACCGCGGGGCTTGCGCCGCCGGAGGAATCTGCCAAATCTACGACTGGTCACTCTCGAAAGACGACATGATCCTACTCAACCGTTCCGGTAACGGTACGAACGTGAACAACGGCTCGTCGATGACGTCGAACGGTAGCTACTCGACCGGCGACAACACCTTCGGCGCCGGCCAGGCCTGCCCCGTGCAGACCCTCGGCGACCAAGCCCTCGAGAGCCGTCCTTTCGCGGCGAGTTCGACGATCTACGGCGCGAACCTGAGCTTGCGCAACGCCTTCGTCTCGGAGGGGTCGACGACCTCTTGCTACGGCGGCGATACGAACGGGAACGGCGTCGTCGACGGCGGCGAAACTTGGACCTACGGAAGTGCGTGCGTCCAACGTTATCTCGCGGGCGCCATCGAGATCTACGGCGAAACCTTCTTCAAGACGGTTTCGACGGACCGCGCGGGCCTCGAGGTCCTGGGCGACACGACGTCCGACACGACGGGCCTTTGCACCGTGGAAACGTGCAACTTGGGCGCCGAAGTCGCGGGCGACAACCTCGGCGACGACGACGGCGTCTGCGAAGCCGGCGAGGTTTGCTACTGGGGCGACGAAGACGGCGTCTGCGAAGTGGGCGAAGCCTGCCGCGTCGGCGACGACGACGGGTTGTGCGAGAGCGGCGAAGACTGCTTCTACGCGCCGAACTTCGGTCCCTACCAAGGCCACTTCCCAACGACGGGTTCCACGCCTATCCTGAAGGACGCGGCCAACCAGTGTACATGGTCGAGCAACGGCGGAACGATCTCGGGAGTGCAGATGTATGGCTATCCAAAGAACGGCCGCTAAGGGCCGCTGGGGTTACGCCAAAAAACCCTGGTTCGTGAAGCTCGCGGCTTCCCTCTTGCTCGGCCTGGCGCCGCTCCAGTTTTTTTTCGCGCTCGCGATGTCGGGTCATCCCGACCGCTTTTCGCCCGCGTTCGTCGCGGAGATCCTCGGGCGGCTCTCTTCGGCGCAGTGGATGCTCATCGTCTCCACCATGACGGCGGGGGCCGCCCTGCTTTACGTGCGCCGAGCGACGCTCTTGCTGGCCGTCGCCGCCTGCGTCGGACTCATCGCCTATAACCTTTTCGCCACGCGGAGCTTCGCGTGGCCGCTCGCGCTCTTCGCGATCCTGCTGCTCGCCACGCCCTTCTCGCGCCCTTACCTGAATCAGGGGCTGCGTTGGTGGGAGCGCGCCAGCCGTTACCGCCTGCCCGGCTTGCGCCTGCGCGACGCGAAGGACGATCCCTTCGAAGTCGTCGACATTTCGGCGTCGGGTTGCTGCGTACGGGGCCCGTCCGCCCACGCGCTCGAGGGCGCGGCCGTCTTTCGGATCCCCGGACTGGACTTCGAGATCCCCGCCCGCCTCGTGCGCGCCGACGATCGCGACCAGGGTTATCGCTTTGAGCTCACGCCGTCACGGCGTCGACGTCTCGCCCGCCACCTTCGTCACCTGAACCGGAACCCGGCCGCCCGCGCGAAGGCCGCGGACTCCGCTCCGCCCTCCCGAGGAGTTTCCAACCTATGAGCTCGACCCCGCGAATTTCGCTCCCACGCGCGTTGATCGGCGCTTTCGTCGTGATCGCCGCCGTTTTCGCGCTGAAGCTCTGGCGGAAGCGCTCCGGGCCCGAGGCCTGCGCCAAGGCGTTGCGGCAAAGCGTCGCGACGCATCGGCGCGTCGCCGAAAGCGCGGCGCTCCTGATCGAAGTCGCCAAGCACGCCGAGCTCTCGCCCGCGGCGCAAACGACCGCTCGCGAGCTAACGCTCGCCCGCTACGCCTTCCGTCAGATCGAAGAAAAAACCGAGGAAGGCGGCCGCCTCGATCCCGTTCGCGACGCCGAAGCCATCGCGCGCTACCGCGAAGCGCTCCCGCGGATTCCGGCACTCGGCGAAGAGCTGCTCGCGGATCCGAGGAACTTCGCGACCCGTCCGGACGCGAACCGTCACACGCTTCCCTTCGAAGAACTCAAAAAAGTCTGGGACAAGGAAAGCGCCGAGCTCAAAACCGCGCAAGACGTCGATCTCGATGCCTGCGCCCCCTAGCGCGCGGCCACCCCGGCCTTACTCGAAAATCCAGCACATGAAATCGTGACGATCCCATTCGGACTCGACGAAGGTCTCGAGAAACTGCGCGCCCGAAGACCCCGCGACCGAAAGCCCGGCGGCGAAATCCTCGAGGGTGACCCGCACGAGCCGGCCTTCCTCGACGCGAACTTCGTAGCGAAAACGCGCGAGCCCGGGGTCGCCGAGCTCGTCGCTACGCTCCGTCGCCACGAACGCGCCCGTCGCGGGCACGCGCAGGTCGAACTTGGAAAGAACTTGGTCGTAATCCAGGTTCGCGAGCAGGGCACAACTCAAGAGGACCCCGCTCGCGATTCCCACCTTACGCGCGCTCCGCGAGCGCCTTGACGGGACGCTGGGCCGCGCCCGTGTACTTCGTGAGCGGACGGATGAGGCGGTTCGCCGCGGCCTGCTCGAAGACGTGCGCCGACCAACCCGTCGTGCGCGCCATCACGAAGATCGGCGTGAACATATCGATCTCGAAGCCCATGAGGTAGTACGCGGGACCCGCCGGGAAATCGAGGTTCGGGTGGATGTCTTTTTCTTTGAGCATGACGGCCTTGAGCACGTCCGAGATCTCGTGCCACTTCTTCTCGCCCTTGAGCGCGGCGACCATGCGGCCGTACTTGTCCATCGTGGGCACGCGCGAGTCGCCCGTCTTGTAGACGCGGTGGCCGAA
>DDRA01000155.1:1004-1144 GCA_002343545.1 Bacteriovoracaceae bacterium UBA2428 | reverse complement strand
AGACGCGGTGGCCGAAGCCCATGACCTTGCGCTTATTCTTGAGCGCGTCGAGCATCCACTGCTCGGCCTTCGAGGCCTCGCCGACTTCCTTGAGCATGTGCATGACTTGCTCGTTCGCGCCGCCGTGGAGCGGGCCCTTG
>DDRA01000155.1:0-826 GCA_002343545.1 Bacteriovoracaceae bacterium UBA2428 | reverse complement strand
CGCCGTGGAGCGGGCCCTTGAGCGAGCCGATGCCGGCGACGGTCGCCGAGAAGATGTCCGACATCGTCGAGGCGACGACGCGAGAGGTGAAGGTCGAGGCGTTGAAGCCGTGCTCGGCGTAAAGGATGAGCGACACGTCGAAGGCTTTGACGACGTCCTTGTGCGGAACTTCGCCGAAGCACATGTGGAAGAAGTTCTCGCTCATCGAGAGGTCGGCCTTCGGCGCGATCGGCTCGAGGCCCTTGCGACAACGGTAGTCGGCCGCGATGATCGTCGGGATCTTCGCGAGCATCGTGACGGCGTGGTCGTAGTTCGAGGGCGAACCCTTGAAGGCGTCCTTCGGCGACCAGGTCTCTTCGTCCTTCGAGGTGAACTCCATGCCGAGGTAGCTCACGCCCGTGCGGACGGTGTCCATGGGGTGCGCGGCCTTCGGGTAGAGTTTGATCGAGTCGAGCAGCGGCTTCGAGAGCGCGCGCTGCGAGCGCTCGGCCTTCGTGAAAGTTTCGAGCTGGGCCTTCGTGGGGAGTTCGCCGTGCCACAAGAGGTAGGCGACTTCTTCGAAGGAGCACTTGTCGGCGAGGTCTTGCACCGCATAGCCACGGTACGTGAGCGAGTTCGTTTCGGGCATGACCTTCGAGACGGCGCTTTCGTCGACGACGACGCCTTCGAGGCCCTTTTTGATTTCGGTGGGAGCGGCAGCCTGGGACATAGTAACCTCCTATGTGATGAGGCTGTCCTAACACGCTCCCCCCAACGCGGCGAGACACCCCCGCCCCCGGGCCCAAAAAGGCGTCAGGCACTTTTGGGTAGCGCAGCTGCGTCAAAC
>DDRA01000132.1:6559-12291 GCA_002343545.1 Bacteriovoracaceae bacterium UBA2428 | reverse complement strand
ATCCAACTTTTGGGGATAAGCCCAATCTCTCGGTGGGAACGGCAAAAATGGAGAGGCCGAAGTCGGGGTCCCTTGCGTTCTCCGGGCTTGTCCGAAAAGATTTCGGCATGAAGCGCATCGCGAACGGACCCGACTTTGATCTCGTCACGCGCGAGCTCGTCGCGCTTCTCCGGGGCCGCCTCTCGCAAGAGCGGCTGAGTCGCGCGTTGGGATACACCCACAATCAGCTCTACAAATGGGAGAAGATCCGTAAGCGGATTTCCTGGGACGAATTCGCGCGTCTCTGTGAGCTTCGCAAGAAACCTCTGTTGGCGGTCGTGACGAACTGCTTGGGCGACACCGTGAGGACTTCGGACGGAAGGCGCATCTTCAACGAGCTCGTGCCGCCGTCGAGCCATCGCGCCTTCCAGCGCCTGCTCGGGGTGCCCCTTTCTTCGGTCACCCGTTGGGCCGGCGGCAAGCAGGCGTTGCCGGCCTACGTCGTCCTGGCGGCCCTCCACCTGACGCGGAACTACCTTATGCGCTTCTGCGAGCGGCTGAATCCGGAGCGGTTTCCGGCGTCGCTCGAACGCTTTAAGCGGACGGCCGATACCCTTTATTTGATCTCGCGCGAGCATCCGTGGGCGCAGCTCCTTCCCGGGCTGCTCGGGATGTCGGGTTTTCCGAATGCGAGCTTGGAGCTCGCCGCCGACCGCGCCGCCGAGATGCTGCCGCTTTCGCGGTCCGAAGCTTTGGGGGCGTTTTGTGCGTTGCGGGACCACGGCTTCCTCGAGTACCAAGGCGGCGTCTGGGGCCCCCGGAGCGAGGTAACGCAAATCGCGGATTCGCTGCCGACCGCTCGTCTGCTGAACGCCTTTTGGTTTCGTCAGGCCGAGCGCTTCGCGACGTCGGCCTATCCTTCGCCGCCGAGTCTCTTGGCCCATTGTACGGTGGCGCTGAGTCCCGAGAACGCGGCCGAGCTCCGAAAGCGCATCCAACGCTTTTGGTCCGAGATCGGCCCCTTGCTCATCGCCGATCAGGAACGCAGCGAACTCTTTGCGTTGGCCTTGGCTTTCCTGAACGTGAAGCACTACAGCGCCGACTAGTCGCCAGGCGCAACTTCTTGGACTAGCCTTACGGCGTGGACCGTCCGACCCTTCCCCAAACGCTCTTACGTCGGATGCGCGAAGCCTGGGAAGGATTGCCCGAGGGGTCTCGGCGTCGGCTCCTTCCGAGCTTGCAGATGCTCGTTTTTCTCGTCGCTTCGGTCGTCGTGGGCTTGCTCGCGGTCGTCTACGCTCGCGCCTTTTCTCTTTCGGAGCACGTGGCGCTTTGGGTGCTCGCCCGGCATCCCGTGTTCTTTTTCTTTTACGTGCCGCTCCTCTTCTTGGCGTCGGTCGCGCTTTGTCGGTACTTGGCTCCGCGTGCCGCGGGGGGCGGGCCGGAGCACGTCATCGCGGCCCTGCGGCATCTCGGCCAAGACCCGACGGACTCGGAAAGGCTCAAACCCTATTTGGGCGGCCGGGTCATCGGAATCAAGGCGATCAGCTCGCTCGTGACGGCCGCGGGGGGCGGGGCGCTCGGGCGCGAAGGCCCGACGATCCAGATCACCGCGGGCATTTTTTCGATCATGGGGCGCCGGCTTCGGCGTTATTTTCCCCACGTTGATCTGCGGGCGTGGATCGTGGCGGGAAGCGCGGCCGGGCTGGCGGCGGCCTTCAACACCCCGCTCGGCGGCGTCGTTTACGCGATCGAGGAACTCACGGACTTGCACATCTCCCGCTTGGGATCCTACCTTTTTTTGGCGGTCGTCTGCGCGGGGTTGACGGCGCTGTCGTTGAACGGGAGCTACCTCCTTTTCGGCGGTCGGGCCGTTCGGTGGTCGCACAGTCCCCGCGAGATCGCCGCTACGCTCCTGCTCGGACTGGTCTGCGGGTTGCTGGCGGTCGCGTTTCGGCGCATCGTCCGCTTCGTAGGCGAGCGGGTCATCGCTTCGCGCGCGCGCACCTGGTTCTTGGTGCCGCTCGCCTGCGGCTTGGCCGTGGCGGCTTCGGTGACTTATTTCGGGCCTTCGACGACGGGCGGAGGGATCGAGTTCGCGCAGCATCTCGTGCGCGGCGGCGATCCCGCCGAGTTCTCGGTCTGGGCGACGCCGGCGCGTTACTTCAATACGATCTTCAGCGTGCTTTCCGGCGCTTCGGGCGGCTTGCTCGCGCCGGCGATCGCGCTGGGATCGGGAATCGGCTCGCTGTTCACCGCGGTTTTCCCGACGCTCGATCCGGTTTTGCTCATGCTCGCGGGCATGGCGGCCTTCCTGGGGTCGATGCTGCAGGCTCCCTTTACGGCCACGGTGCTCGTCATGGAGATGACCAATCAGCACGATATCGTGCTCTTGCTCCTGCTGGCGTGTTTGGCTTCGAGCCACGTGACCCGCTTGCTTTCCGGCAACCCGGCGAACTTGGAATAGGCGAAGGTCGGGCTTCGCGGAGTCTTCACTTTACAATAGTTTCCTAGGAAACCATTCTGGGACGGTGAAGAAGAACGCGACGGACGGGCCGAGCCCCCTCAACTCCCACCTTGGCTACCGTATGCGGCTCGTCTCCAACGCCGTGTCGCACGCCTTCGCGCGCAAGCTCGCGGCGAGCGGCGTGACCGTCGCCGAATGGGTCATTCTGCGGGAGATGTCTTCGCGTAAGGAGACGACCTCGCCGAGCGTCGTGGCCGACATGACGGGACTCACGCGGGGAGCCGTCTCTAAGCTCATCGATCGTCTGCGGCGGAAGGGCCTCGTCGCGCGCTCGGCGTCCACGGGCGACCGTCGATACCAAGACATCGAGCTCACTCCGAAGGCGGCCAAGCTCGTCCCGAAGCTCGCGGGCCTGGCCGACGAAAACGACGATTTCTTCTTCTCGCCGCTCACCGCGGCGGAGCGCCACACGCTGAGAAGGCTCCTCACGAAGCTCGCCGAGCTTCACGAACTCAATACGAACCCCATCGAATAAGGAGAACCCCAACCATGTCTCGTTCCGTCGAACGCCTGCTCGAGGCGCAAAAATACGCGATGTCGATTCGTCCGAAGGTCGGGGGCTTTCCGGTCCTGGCCGAGGTCCTTCGCCGGGCCGGGGTTCGGACGAGCCGCTGGTCCTTGCCGTCCTGCTACGCCGTCTACCACCTGGAGGACGCGACGGTCGTTCAAGCGGGCGCTCCCCTCGTGAGCGGCGCCCAAGAGATCCCGGCCTTCGATCGCGACGCTTTGATCGCGGCGCTCCGCACGGATCAGGTGGGTCGCAGTAGCTTTGCGGAGTTTCTCGAGTCGGCGTGGAAGGCCGGCGTCGTCGGCTACGACATCGATTTCGCGGCCCGCAAGGTGATCTACTACGGCGCCCGGGGCGAGAGTTACCTGGAGGAGTACCCGGCCGTCGAGTTGGCCGGGGCGAACTGACGGCACGCCGCGACGAAAAGGGCGGTCCCGAGACACGTGTTTTCGTCGGGCCTGACGGACGGGTGCGGCTTCGGCCAAAAGCGACTAGCTTAGCCGGGATGAAGAACATGCGTGGATCGCTTGGCGTCGTTCTGTTGTTCCTTTCGGGCGTGGCTTGTCGGGGTAGCTCGGCGACCGACGCGGGCGAGCTCGACGTCGCGGATTTCGTATCGCCGCGCGAACTCCTCGCGACGCCGCTCATCGTCGGCGCGAGCGTGAGCGCCGACCACAGCGCGGCCAGCCCGGCCAAGCGCCTGAGCCTGCGTTACACCGAGGCGTCGAAGCTGCGCACCCTCGCGCGCGGGGGCGCCCGCGGCAAGGTGATCGTCCCGCAGATCACGGAAGCCGTCTTGGGGGATCGCTCCATCGTCCTGGGCGTGGATCTCTTTTTCTGGGACTCCGCCGAGCGTGAATGCGGCCCGAGTCTCGAAGCCTTCGAGACGATTCGCCGGCGCGTGCACGCGAAGGGACGGCTTCTCGTGGTGGGCGACGTGCCCGAGCTCCTGCGGGGCCGGCAGCCTTGTCGCGCGGCGCTCAACGAGGCGATCCGCGAAGCCTGCAAGCGCCGCGACTCGGGTTGCCGGGTCTTCGGGCTCGATGCCATCCACCAAGAGGCCGTGCGCGAGGGGGGCCTGCTCATCGACGGCGTGCGCCGCCCGCTCCTTGAGCTCGTGCCCGACGGATTGCACGTGAACGACCGCGCTTCGGAGTACTTGGCCGACGAACTCGCCAAACTCCTCGGCGTTTGAGCGCGGCGTTCAGTCGCCTCGCTTCGGGACGACCTGGCGGTAGGGAGCGTCGACTTGGTAGGGGGATCTCGGGTCCGACTGCCACAAAGCCCGCGAGTGCAGGCTAGGGGAGAGCGCGGCGCCCAGCCAAGCCGGGGCACTCGAAGGGTCGCCGGCGGGGCGCTTCAGGATGCGACCCGTCGCGAGATCGAAGCGCTGTTCCGCGCGCACGTAGTCCGTGGTCGCGCCGTCGAAGAGTAGGGCGCGCAGGTCCACCGTACACTCGCATTCGCGGATCGCCGCGAAGGGAAAGCGATTCGCTTCGTAGTTTTGGCGCGAAAAAAGCTCGCCGAGGCTCAACGCAGGCCCGAGTTGGATCGTGAGGCGGCGCGGACGCTCCAGCAGGGGACGATGGCGGCGGACGTGGATCGTGACGCTAAGCTTGCCCATGGGAGGAACTTCCCAGATGTCGGCGATCGGCGTCTCGGCGTAGAGCGGCTCGATCGAGGTGAAGCAGTGCTTTTCCTTCTCGAGGTGGAAGTAGCTTTGGACGGAGGCCGCCAGGATGAGCGGGCGCGGCGGAAGATCGACATCGGGGTTGGCGGCGCGCGCGCAGATCGCGCTGGGCGTCGCGCGGAAGGCCAAGATGCGCCGCATATTTTGGCTGAGGCCGGGGAGGTAAAGCGCGGCTTCGCCGCCGCTTCCGGCGTCGATCGAAATGCCGTTCCCGGTGGGTTTTTGAAAGCCGGGGAGCTCCGACACGCTGGACCCGAGTCGCAGCCCGAGCTGCCCGCGGTAAAGCATCCAGCGCGCGCCGCCGACCGGGCGGCGGGCGTCGAGGAGGTCCTCGAGCTCGACGTCGACGCGGGCGTAGTAAGAATCCCCGAGCTTGGGTTGAAAGCGCGAAGCGATGCCCACGATACGGAGGCCCTCGTCGGCCGCGTCTCCCGAGAAAGCGGTCTGTCCGTTCGCGATGAGCGGCGCACCGCTCATCCCGGGCCGCAGCGAGACGCCGAGGCGGTACTCGAAGCCGAAGCTCGGCATGCCGAGGGGGAGAAGTCCCAAGAGCCGCGCATTCTCCTGGAAGCTTTGCGCGAAATCGCGGCCCACGAAGAGCCGCGGTCGGGTTTCGGTCGCCGAGGTGAAGGCGCCGACGGAGGCGGGGATCTGCGCGGGGCGTTCCGGACGGACCGCCAAACGGCCCCCGGAGTAAATAGCCAAAGGCTCGGGGCGCGCCCCCGCGCCGAGCAGCGGCACGAGCGCGAGATCGCGTTCGGGGGAGACGTAGGCCCCCGACCAATGGGCGGGGATCTCGAAGCCCTCGGCCCGGAGTCCGCCGCCACCCATTACGAGATGGGCGGCCGTCAGCAGGTAGTCTTGGCCGCGAACGCGAACGAGGCTCGCGAAACCGGCGAAGCGACGACGCCCGCTGCGAGGATTCGCGCAGGCGTCGTCGGGCGCTTCGCAGTACACCGAGGAAATCTCGACGATCGGGGATGTCGCGGCCAGGGCCGTGGAAGCGCCCGCGAGGTAGGCGAAGAGCG
>DDRA01000132.1:0-6399 GCA_002343545.1 Bacteriovoracaceae bacterium UBA2428 | reverse complement strand
GCCCGCGAGGTAGGCGAAGAGCGCCGCGCGAAGCAACGGGATGTTCATGGGTTCTGCCCTTCCGAGTTCTTGGTCTTTTCGATATCCGCGCCGAGAGAATATCGGCCTTCGCTCACGTGGATAAGGCGAGGCGCGATCTTGTTGCGCAAGCGGTTCATGAGGTTCTTCAGCCGATTTTCTTTCACGTCCAACGAGAGTTGGCGGCCGTAAAGTTCGTCCATGAGGTCGAACTTGTCGCGCGCGCCTTCTTGCAGCATGGAGAGCAGCCGGGCTTCCATCGTGCCTTCGGCCACGCGGAAGGCGGGAGCTTCGCGCAGATTCCGCCAACGCTCGACCCACGCCGGCGTCAACTGCTCGGTCGAGCCCACGGGAAGGCGGCTGAGCCCAAGCGCCGCCTCCAGGATCCCGACGATCTTCTTCATTTCGGGATCGCCGCATTCGCGGCAGGCTTGGAGCTCGGTCGTGGCTTCATCCTTGCGGCCGAGATGCATGAGGACGTCGACCCGTTGGGCCAGGGCGTAATAGTAGTTCAGGGAACCGCGTTGGTTGCCGAGCGTGGTGATTGCGAGCTCGGCGTGCTCGAGCGCGAGTTCCAGGTTACCGAGCTTCTGGTGCTCGCGCGAGAGGTTCACGAGCGCCATCCCGCTCACGAGCGTTTCTCCGAGGAGGCCGGCTTGGCGACGAAGGAAATCGTATTCCTTGAAAAGGGGTTTCTCGGGTTCGGCGCGGCTCTGTACGCAGATGCGGTTGTGCAGACAGATGAGGGCTTTGCGAGGGCAGGCGTGCTCCGTGAACCCGCGGCGCGCCCGTTCGTAAGCGGCGATGGCTTCTTCGTTCCGCCGGAGGCGGTCCTCGGCGAGCGCGACGACGAAATCCCATTCGGCCTGCTCGAGACCTTCGCTCCCCGGTGGCGGCGGCACCAAGCTCAAGCTGACGACGGAAAGCCCGCCCGACTTGAGGAGGACGCGGACGGCGACGACGGAACGCAGCCAGCTCCGCTGCGCGTCGGTGAGGGCCTTCAGGAGTTCGGAGGAAGACGCCACGCGCTCGAGTTCGGCGACATCCGCCGCGTGGTAATGAAAAAGCGCGTGGGCGTAGGTTTTCGCGAGGGGATCCGGCGCCGGGCTGGTGCCAAGGTGCAGGCTCGCGATGCGATCCTGGTCGGCTTCGAGGATATCGGCGAGCGCTCCGTTCATCGGAATCTTGTTATCCTGCGTCGTTTTGTTAGGCCACTCCTAACCCGCGGGACTAACTTGAACTATCTTCCGGCGATCGAAGCTCCACTAAGACTCGTAACTCGTGAATATCCCGAGCTTTCGCGGGGGGCCGCTGGAAGGACGATGAGCCGGGTTTTGGGCTCGAGGGCGGGAGGCATTCGGGCGACCTCCCGTCTTCAGAGAGAGTATTCGATCGGGATCTCGACGCTCAGGCTCTCCGCCGCGATCTCCGGCGGAAGCGGTCGGAAACTTTGGACCGATGCGACCGTTTCGAGGGCGGCGGCATCCAGCCGCGCCGATCCCGATCCCCTTCGCAGCTTCAGATCCGAAAGGCTACCGTCTCGCCCCACGACGAGCGCCACGAGAACCGTTCCTTCCTCGCCGCGACGACGGGCGAGGGCGGGGTAGCTTTTGCGTTGGTCGATGAGGGCGCGCAATCCGTAAAGGTAGATCGCGACGGGCGAAGCCGGGGCGTCTCCGTCGGCGCGGCCGGGCGTCGAAGCGCGCGGATCTCCGCCGAGACCGCCTTCGCCCGCGCTCGCCGCGTCGCCGCTCGGGGAACTCACCGTGGCCGCCGCGCTCGGCGCCTTCCGATCCCTTAAGGTCATCGCGGAGTTCGCGACGGCGGTGGCGCGCGCTTGCGCGGAGAGATTCGCGCCCGCGACGCGGGGGAGCTCGCGCAGGCTGACGTAATGAATCGGAGCCGAGGCGATCGCGAGACCTTCGCGGGAACCTTTCGGGATGGCGAGGCGAAGGGCTTGCGACGTCGAGAAAAGCCAAAGGCCGGCCGCGACGAGCGACGCGTGCAGGACGAGCGATACCCCAAGGGAGGAATAGCCCCGCCAAGGGCTCGAGCGAAATGGGGCCTCCGCGAGGCTCGCTTCGAGAAAAGACATCGGGTCTTTCGAAGTCTTAACAAATATGAGAACGATTATCAATTTCGTTGACGCGAAAAAGTTGCCCCCCTAAGACCTCGGAACCGTGGCATCCAAGCAGGAACTCTTTCGCAAATTCTACAAAGCGCACGTCTACGCGGGGCTCTTCGTGCTGCTGCATCTCATCGTGTTCTCGGTGTCGGGACTCCTCTTGCTCTTCAAGGACGAGATCCAGGGGGGAGCGTCGACGAGCGCGGTCGTCGTCGAGCACGGGGACTTGCCCCGAGGCTACGCCGCGGTGCTGAGCGAAGCGCTTCGTCTTTATCCCGGGGACCGTCCGCTCGCCTTTTACCCCGACGACCAGGACGCGAGCGTGCTCAACGTGCGCCTGGGGCGGGACGGCGCGACGAAACTGCGCGGCGCGCGCAAGGCCATCTTCGGGCTCGAGAGCGGTCGCGAGCTCGCGGCGCCGCCGGCGCCCGCTTCGGGTTTCTTCGACTGGACGTTGCGCCTGCACCGGGAATTGCTGATGGGATCCAACGGCAAGCTCTACGTGGGGCTCGTGGGCCTGGTCTACGCGTTCATGCTCTTCTCGGGCTTCCTGATCTACGGCAATTTCATGAAGGGCCGCTCGTGGCGCGAGATCCGCGCGGCGCGGGTTCCTCGGCTCGTCGATTGGCACAAGTTCATCGGCATGGTGACTTTCGGGTGGGCGCTCGTCGTCGCGCTGAGCGGCGTTTTCCTGGCGTTCAACGGCGTGCTCATCAAGCTTTTCCAGGCGCGCAGCCTCGCCGAGCTTTCCCGCCAATACGAAGGCTCCGCGCCCGCCGCGATCGATCCGGCGTCGCTCGCGCAGGTCGTGGGAACGGCGCTCGCCGCGAAGCCCGGTTGGGCACCGACTTATCTCTCGTTCCCCGATACGGAATACGGAATTCCCGGGCATTACCTTTTCCTCGTGAACGGAAGCGATCCGTTCACGGAACGACTGAGCGAGCTCGTCGTGGTGAACGCGCAGAACGGCGTGCTCGCGCGCACGATGGAACTGCCGCTTTACCTCAAGCTCGTCCTGCTTTCGGAACCCCTGCACTTCGGCGACTACGGCGGTTGGCCGCTTAAGGTCCTCTGGGCGCTTTTCACGCTGGCCTCGCTCGCCGTGGCCCTACTCGGCGCCGCGGCCTGGTGGGTAAGGCGCCGCAAACGCGTCGAAGTTTCGGTGACGAAGCCTCGCGGCCCCCGCGAGTCGCCCCGCGCTCGCGGGGCTTCGCCTTACCCCGTGCCGATCTTGCTCGCGCTCCTGACGGGGCTGGGCCTCGTCGCCGCGCTCTTCGCGACGGGCCCCTTCGCGGCGATCGCCGTGGCCTTGGTGGCCCTGCCTCTCTTCGCGTTTTTGCGCGTGCGGCGGCGCCATGCTTGAGCGCCGGCTCGCCGCGGCGAACGCCGTGGCCTTCAGCGCGGCGCAGGGCCTCGCGATCACGCTCTACCCTCTGCTCGCGGAACGCACGGGGTTGAGTCTCGCCACGCTCGTCGCTTGCTTCGGCGTGGGATCTTTTCTCTTTCTCTTCGGGGCGCCCGCCTGGTCGGCGAAGAGCGACGAATGGGGGCGCGTTCGCGTGCTCGCCTTCGGCAGCCTCGCGCTCGCGGTCTCGCTTTTCTCGCTGTGGCTGCTCGTCGTCGTGCCGTCGATCTCGTCCGGCGTCGCCTTCGCGATTCTCTCCGCGGGCCGGGTCGTGTACGGGCTGGGGGCTTCGGCCCTCGTGCCCGTGAGCCAGGCGCTGCGCGAGGACCTGAGCGCGCCCGCGGAGCGCGCCCGCGCCATGCTCGATCATTCTTTGGGCCTGGGCTTTGGTCGCGTCGCGGGGGTGGCCGCGGTCGTGCTCTTCGCCGAGGAAGCCACGCGTCTCGTCGCGTGCGCCCTCGTGCTCGTGGCCGCGCTGGTCGCGGTGAACTTCTCGGCGAGGGCTTCGGGGCCGGCGCCGCGTCCGGCGTCGGGCCGCTCGCGCGCGCCGAAAGCGGACACGCTTCCGGTCGGGATACTGGTCGTGGCCTTCTTGTTCGCGATTTTCGCCGAAGCGCTCAACTCCTCGCTCGGCGGGACTTTGCAGGCGGCCTTCGCGCTCGACGGCGTCGGGGCGAGCGCGCTCGGCGGGCGCGTCCTGCTCGCGGCGAGTGTCGGGGTTTTCGTCGTTCAGGCCTTGGCCCGCGGGCTTTGGCGCCCGGCGCCGAGGCGCGCGCTCGTCGTGGGCGCGCTGAGTCTTGCCGCGGGGGCGTCGCTCTTCTTCTCACTTGGGTCTTTCGCCGCGCTCTCGCTCGCGACCGCGTTTTTCGTCGTCGGTTTGGGGCTCGTTCCGCCGGCCTACTTGGCGCTTTCGCGTCCGAGCGCGGACTCGACTTCGGTCGGTCGTCGCGCGGGACGACTCGCGAGCGTGCAAACGTTGGGCTACGCCGTCGGCGCCCTCGTTTCGGCCTTCGCGTTCCGCTTCGGCGGCGGCGCGATCGCGCCTTGGCTCTTGGGCCTGGCGCTGGGGATCGCGGCGTGGGCCGCGCTTCGGCAAGGCGCGTGGCTTCCGCTGCGGACGGAGAAATCGGCGTGACGTCGTCGGCGAAAACTTTGGCCACCGAACATTCGGCGAGCTGCTTTCTGAACTCCCTGCTGAGGGAGTGGAACGGCTACCGGGTCGCGCGCGAGGGCGACCGCACGGAGATCCGCATCCCCCTCGAGGACGACGCCTCCCTCGTGCTCGGCCTGCGGCGCTTTTCGCGCTTGGGTCGCCATCGCTACGACTCCTTCGAGCTTCGTCGCGCGAGCGGCGATGCCGCGAAGCTCGACTTCGCGCGCGTCGTCGACGTCCTGAGTCGTCATCTGGCGACGAGCTTTGGGACTTCGCCCGAAGCGTTGCGCCTCTTCACGGGCCGGGTCGCCGAGAGCCTCGCGACGATCGAGCGAACGCTCGAGCGGCGAGGCGACGAGTGGTCAAGCGACCGGGCACCCGACTGGAACTTTCTCGCGGCCGAACAAGGCCTCGTCATCGGTCACAACTTCCATCCGACGCCCAAGAGCCGGGACGAATTCGACGAAGCGGACATGCGCGCGTACTCGCCCGAGTTCGCCGGGGCCTTCCGCATGGCGTGGTACTCGGTCGACCCCGCGATTCTCTTCGAGTCGAAGGCACGGAGCTTCGCGGATAGCGATTGGTGCCTTGAGCTCGCGCGCGCCGACGGCCTCGCGGAGCCGGTCCTGGATGAAGCCCGGCGCGCGGGCCGTCCGCTCGTCCCCTTTCATCCTTGGCAGGCCGCGGCGCTCCGCCGCCATCCCGTCGTGGGTCGCTACCTGGAGGAAGGGCGTTTCCGGCGGGTAGGCCAGTCCGTCCGCGATTGGCACCCGACCTCGTCGCTGCGTTCGGTCTACCGCGAAGACGCTCCGTTCATGCTCAAGTTTTCGATGAGCGTGAAACTCACCAACTCGATCCGCCACTTGCTTTCGCGCGAAGTCGAACGTGGCTTGCAGCTTTGCGATGTGCTCGCGACGCCGCTCGGGCGGCGTTTTCTGTCCGAGCATCCGGGCTTCCGCGTCGTGTCCGAACCCGCCTACTTCGCGTTGAAGGATGACGAAGGCCATGCCCTCGACGAGACGATCGTGGTTTGCCGCGAGAATCCTTTCCGGGGCGAGGCGGCGCGCGGGAAAGCCGTGCTCGCCACCCTCGCGCAGGACGCGCCGCTCGGTGGCCCCTCGCCGCTCGGGCGCTTGCTCGAGTCCTCGCGTCCCGACCTCGCGCCGCCGGCGCGCGCGCGCGCCTGGTTCGACGCCTACCTGCGCGAGGTCGTGCGCCCGCTCGTGTTGGCGCACACCCGTTACGGCATCGTCCTGGGCGCCCACCAGCAGAATCTCGTGCTCGATCTGCGGGACGGTTTTCCCGTGGGCGCCTATTTCCGGGACTGCCAGGGGACGGGATACACCGAACTCGGTTTCGCGAACTTCGCTTCGAGCGTGCCGTCGATCCGACGCTCGAACGGTAACGTCGTGAGCGAACGGATGGGGAACGGCCTCTTCCTTTACTACCTCGTGCTCAACTCGAGCTTCAACGTGCTGACCTCGCTCGTCGAATGGAGCGGGCTCGAAGAAGAAGTCTTCCTGCGCGACTTCCGGGACTTCCTGGCGGGATTACCGCGGGACGGCGACGAAGCCTGCCTGCGCGCCCTCCGCGAGGGCGAAACGCTCTTGCACAAGGGCAATTTTCTCTGCGCTTTCCGCAGCCTGAACGAAAACACGACGACGGATCCGCTCGCGATCTACACGCCCGTCGACAACC
>DDRA01000136.1:2921-13239 GCA_002343545.1 Bacteriovoracaceae bacterium UBA2428 | reverse complement strand
CGTTCCCGCGCCCGGAGAGCGCGGCGTCGTCGATCCGCGTCTCATCAGCCTGAGCCTGCGTACCGACTGGGTCATCCCGACGCCCGACCCGGACTTCCGCGTCCTCGAGCCGCTCGGCCAGAACTTCTTCTTCACGACGAAGCCCTACTACGAGGCCTCGGGCCTGAGCACGTTTACGCTCGTGCAGCGCATCTCGACGGCGCGCCCCTTCGTTTGGGAAATCTCTCCGCGGACGCCCGAAGCCCAGCGCCCGGCCATCGAGAACGGCATCCTCGCGTGGAACTCCGCGCTCAAGGGCAAGATCCTTCAAGTGCGCATGGGCGGCGACGACTTTTCGCTCTCGGACCCCCGCGTGTCGCGGGTCGTCTGGGAAGATAACCAGGCCCGCGACTACGCCGTCGCGCAATGGCGGGTCAACCCGCACACCGGCGAGGTCATCCAAGGCCAGATCCACCTGCCCGGCGATTCTTGGCTCGCCCAGGCCCGCACGATCTACGAATCGCGCCGGCTCGAGCGCGAGCTCCGTGCTTCCATCGACGAAGAAGCCGCCGCCGAGGAAGAACCGACGATGCCGACGCCGGACGAAGTCGGCGCGGAAGACGCGTGGCCCGTGCCGCCCGTGCTCGACCTTTCCGCGGCGGGCGGGCTCCCCACGCAAAGACGCCAGCCGAAACTCGCGCGAATCGCCAAAGTCCCGGCCCCGCCGACGGAGCGGGCCTCGGCGCGCCGCCGGTACGTGCTCGCGCCCAATCTCGCGCTGGCCCGCCGGGCGGCGCGAAGCGGCGCGGACTGCGAGCGACCCTTGCCGAGTTTGCCCCAGCTCGCGATGGAAGGCGCCCTCGCCCCGATCACCTTGAGTCCGGTCCCGACGAGCGACGGCAAGGTCCGTCGCTACTCCGACAAGCACATGCCTTACCCGCCCGAGAGCAGTAGCGCCGACGACTTCGCCCACGCCGCGCTCCGGTCGACCGTCATGCACGAAGTCGGTCACGTACTCGGCCTCAAACACAACTTCCTCGGGTCGCGGGGAAGCTCCCACAACGGGCGCGTCGCGAGCGGATCGATCATGGACTACAACGATCTCGTCGTGGATGCCCAGTTCGAGGCGCCCGGCGATCTAGACCGCATCTTCATCGGCTTACTCTACCGAGAGGAGTTCCCGCCGCGGAGCTTCGCCTTCTGCTCGGACGAGGAGTCCGCAGAAGGCCTCCCCGACTGCGCGATGGAAGACTTCGGGCTCGAGCCCATCGACGGACACGCCACGAAGGAAGAGAGCTTTCTTCTCTTCGCGACCCACCAACTCGCGCAGGGCCGCGGCGAAGGTGCCACGCAGATGATGCAGTTTGGGCTGCAGGAAAGCCTCGCGCTCGCCCGCTACGTCACGGCGCCGACCGGCGTCTCGGATCAGCTCCTGGGCAGCCGCGATTTCGAGCGCCGCCAAGCCAAGGCGCTCGCGGCGCTCGAGGAGTCGCGCCGAATGTACGGACTCCCGATCTTCCAATCCGTCGGGTCGGCCTACGCCGACATGGTGGACCTCGCGCTGACGAAGACCGTGACGGCCCAGACGCCCGCTTCGAGCCAGTACGAAAGCGTGCTCGCCAAACTCGCCGAGCTCGCGCTCGACGCCGACGGGCGCCGGCGACTCGATCTTCGCAAGTCCGCCGTCGAGGCGCTCCTCACCCTGCAAAGCCTCGAGGCCTTCCAGGTTCTCGCCGATCTGGAAACGAAATTCGGAACGGAAGCCGCGACGGGCCGCACGCGCGAGACCAAGCTCCTCGACCGCGAAATCCTCGCCCAGATCAAGCGCGAGCTCGCGAGCGGCTACTTCCGCAACCCCAAAAACAAAGAGACGTCGCCCACGCCGAAGCGCGGACGACGTCTCTAAGCGTTCGCCCTTGCCGGCGCGCTACTTCTGCTTGGGTTGCGGGTAGACGTATTCTTTGTTCAGGTAGTTCCGCACGACGACCTTTTCGTCGTCCTTCGACAGAACGTAGTTCGGGATGAGCGGGATCTTGCCGCCGCCGCCGGGGGCGTCGATCACGAAGTGCGGGACGGCCATGCCCGAGGTATGGCCACGCAGGTGCTCGATGATGTTGATGCCGACTTCCACGGGCGTGCGGAAGTGGCTGATGCCCTGGCTCATGTCGCACTGGAAGATGTAGTACGGACGCACGCGCATCATCAGCAAGAGGTGGTTCAGGCGCTTGACGACCTGGGGATCGTCGTTGATCCCGCGCATGAGCACCATCTGGTTGTTGATCGGAATGCCCGCGTCGGCGATCTTCGCGCACGCGTGGAAGGCCTCGGCCGTGCACTCCTTCGGGTGGTTGAAGTGGGTGTGCACGTAGAAGGGCTTGTGCTGCGCGATGATGCGCACGAAGTCGTCCGTGATCCGGTGCGGGAGCGTCACGAGGTTTCGCGTACCCAGACGGAACACTTCGATGTGCGGGATCTTCCGCAGCGAGCCGAGGATGTAATCCAGACGCTCGTCCGAGTTCGAGAGCGGGTCGCCGCCCGAGATCACGACGTCGCGGATCGAGGGCGTCTTGCGGATGTACTCGAGACCGTCTTCGAGCTGCTTCTTCTGCGCGGCCGAACCGGGGTCGCTCACCTTACGCTTGCGCGTGCAGTGACGGCAGTACACGGGGCAGTGGTGCGTCGTGTAGAAGAGCACGCGGTCCGGGTAGCGGTGCGTGATGCCCGGAACCGGCATGTCGCGCTCTTCCGCGAGCGGGTCTTCCATTTCTTCGGGCTGAACCGTGAGTTCGCCCATCTTGGGGACGGACTGCAGACGAATCGGGCAATCCGGATCGGTCGGATCCATCAACGCGGCGTAGTACGGCGTGATGGCCATGTTGAAAAGCTCGGAGGACTTGTCGAAAGCTTCGTGCTCGTCCTTCGTCACGTCGACGACGCGCTCGAGGTCGGGCATCGTGCGGACGCGGTTTTGCTGCTGCCAGATCCAGCTGTTCCATTGCGAAGCCGGCACGTCGCCCCAAGCGCGGCCACGACCACCCGTCGGAAATTCGTTGAGACCGACGCGGTAGACCGGCTCCGGATTGAAACCAACGGTTTTTTCGGACCCCGTCACGTTTTGCGCATTCGTCATAGGGACAATTTACACTCCCTTTCCGCGTCCTTGTCTACCTGCTAGAAGCGGAGCTCACGATGCCGAACGTCAAGCTGCGCCCCTCGTTCTGGGAACATGAGCACGGGATCCCCTTTGCGCGCGACCTCGCGCCCGCGTCGATCTTCGACCGTTACCGGGACTACCTTTGCTTCGACCTCGAGACGAAAGATTTGGCGCCCCGCGACCCGAGCCTCGAAAACCTCTCGAAACTCGGTGTCAGCGTGCTCTGCGCTTGGGACTCGAAGACCCAGCAAATGCTGACTTTCTTCGAGGACGACCTACCGAAGTTCGTGAAGCTCGCCCGGGAACGCCTGCTCGTGGGTTACAACATCCGACGCTTCGATTTGCCCGTGCTGACCGGCTACGGGCTCAAGCTCGAAGGTCTCGAGGTCTTCGACCTCATGGACGAGGTCGAACGGGGCCTCGGCCGACGTTTCATCAAGCTCGAGTACGTGGCACAAGGCACCGTGGGCGAAGGCAAATCGGGGAGCGGCCTGGACGCGATCGAATGGTACAAACAGGGTCGCTTCAAGGAGATCGCCGAGTACTGCGCCCGCGACGTGGAAGTCACCCACCGCGTCTTCCGCCACGGCCTCGAACGCCGCTTCCTCGCCGTAAAATTCCCCGATGGCAACCGGAGAGAATTCACGACCGATTGGTCGTGAATTGTTCGACCTTAGGTCGAACCAACGGGCTGCCACGACCGATTGGTCGTGAATTTATTCGACCTTAGGTCGAACCAACGAGCCGCCACGACCGATTGGTCGTGAATTGTTCGACCTTAGGTCGAACCAACGGGCCGCCACGAACGACTGCTCGTGAATTTGTCTATTGCAGCAAAGGATCGCGACGGACTTTGCAGCGCCCGTGGGTCGGGTACTTCGTGCAGAAATCCTTGAGGCTCAGATTCACCCGGCGAACTTGGCCGTTGCTGCCGGCCCCGCCCGCGGACACGGCCTGACCGTTCGGGTTGTTGATGTAGTTCACGTCGAGGCCGCCCGCGAAGGCCGAGTCGGCCTCGGCGCCTTCGCCCGATCCGCCGAAGCTTTGCGGGTTATAGAAGCCACTCAAGTCACTCCCGCTCGCGCCAACGCCGGCCGCGCCTAAGCCGGCCGCACCTAAGCCGGCCGCACCCGCAGCGCCGGCTGACGCTTGCCCGCCTCCGTTCGCGCCGCTCCCGACCGCCGAAGCGCCCGATCCGCCGCCGCTCAGATTCGCGCCGGGACGATTGCCGCCGACGTTCGCGAGCGCATCTTTTGTTTCGGCGCCGCCTCCCTTGACCTTCAGTTTATCCGCCGTGGCGGAGTCCACGAGGGCCGAGTTTTTCGTGCTCGTATCGGTCTCTTGGGTCAGCGTGGGCGCGCCGCTCACGCCGCCCGTGAAAGTCGTCTGGCAGCTGTTCAACGACGCGTTCCACGTGAGCCCCGAAGCGCAGTTCCCGTTGAGATTGCCGGTTCCGACCGTCTCGGTCTGGGGAGCCGGAATGCCCGAAGGCCCCAAGACTTCCGAGTTGCCGTTTTCGCTTCCGCCCTTATCCTTGCCGAGCAGCGCCGCCGCGCCGACCGCGGCCCCCATCAGGGCGCCCATCTGCACGCCCGGATTACCGGCCATGTCTTTGGCGGCGTTCGCGACCGACTGGAACATTTGAGATCCGGCCGCGCTGTCGCCTCCCGCGGCGACGCAAGCCGCGCTGAGCTCACGAAAGCTCTGATCCACGATATTCGCCGAGTTTTGCACCCGAACCGCGGCGGCGGCGCACCCTCCCGAGGGCGACGAAGCATCGTCACTCTTGGCGTGCTTCTGAATCATCTTCGCTTTTTCGAGGGACAACTTTGCGACCATCTGACTTTCCGTAGCGCATTGGGTGTAGAGCCCCTTCGCCACTCCCATGTCCGTCATCCCGGCCTGGGCCGAGGCGCCCATCGTCTCCGCCGCGGCGGACTCGGCCAGCGCAAGTTTCGCTTGCGCAACCTCGATCTTGCCGTCCATGACCATCAGCTCGGCTTCGCCAACCGCCTTGTGCGCCGCTTCCCAGTGGGATTTCACTTCGCCCTTGCTTGATTGGACGTAACTCACGGTCTGGCGACACGTGGCGGGGATGCTTTCGATGCTGGTATTGAAATCGACGAGCTTGTTCGTCGCGTCCCGGGCGACTTCGAGGGGGGGACCGAGGGCGAACGCCGGCGAAAAAAAGAAAAGGCTTCCCAAGAACCCCAGGGATCCTAGAACGAGCCGACTCAACGAAAGCATTCTCCCTTAGTCTATCGACTCTTCTTTTGCGCGCCCGTTAATTTCTCGCGAATCTCGAGCCTACTGCAACAAAGGATCGCGACGAACTTTGCAGCGCCCGTGGGTCGGATACTTCGTACAGAAATCCTTGAGGCTCAGGTTCACCCGGCGAACTTGGCCGTTGCTGCCGGCCCCGCCCGCGGACACGGCCTGACCGTTCGGGTTGTTGATGTAGTTCACGTCGAGGCCGCCCGCGAAGGCCGAGTCAGCCGTGGCCGCGCCTTCGCCCGATCCGCCGAAGCTTTGCGGGTTGTAAAAACCACCCAAGTAATTCCCGTTCGCGCCGACGCCGGCCTGTCCCGCGCCGCCGGCCGCCGCTTGTCCGCCCCCGCTCCCCGCGCTCGTGCCGCCGCCCGAAGCGCCCGATCCGCCGCCGCTCAGATTCGCGCCGGGACGATTGCCGCCGACGCTCGCGAGCGCATCCTGCGTGCCCGAGCCACCCTCTTTTACTTTGAGCTTCTCCGCCGTGGCGGAGTCCACGAGCGCGGAGTTTTTCGTACTCGTATCGATGTCCTGGATCAGCGTGGGCGCGCCGCTCACGCCGCCCGTGAAAGTCGTTTGGCAGCTGCTCAGAGACGCGTTCCACGTGAGCCCCGAAGCGCAGTTCCCGTTGAGATTGCCGTTCCCGATCGTTTCCTTTTCGGGCGCCGGGATCTCCGACGGACCGCCCACGTCCGAGTTGCCGTTTTCGTTGCCGCCCTTGTCCTTGCCGAGCAGCGCCGCGGCGCCGGCCGCCGCCCCCATCAGGGCCCCCATCTGCACGGCCGGATTGCCGGCCATGTCTTTGGCGGCATTGCCGATCGAGCCGAGCGCGCCTTGCAGACCTGCCAGTTCAGTCGCATTGAAGCCGGCCGCTGAGCCAAGACTCATGGTCGCTTTACATAGGCTCGCGAGAGGCGCCTCAGCGCCTCGAGAGGCCGTGCGGCATTGAGTCGCACCTGGCCGGTTCTGCTGGGCGTTCAATGCCGAGTAATCTTTCTGTGCCGCAGCCTCCAGGTCTGATTTGAGCTTTCGGCAGTCCGTAACTAGCTCTTGTAAACTTCCAACGTTTGCGCCCTGTTTGGCCGCCCCTAACGAGGCGACACCCTGGGCAGCCGAGGCGCCGGCCCCCGCTCCGGTGGCATCCAGCGTGGGTCCTGACATCGCATTCGTAGCAGCCTGCGTACCCGCACCGGTACCGGCAGTCGAGGCGCTAAGATCCGACTCAACGATGAGGGCCTCGGTTTCAAGTCGGACAATAAAACTCTCCAAAAAAAGGGATTTCCAGTCCGTCATATTCTTACAAACCGGAAAGAAGTTGAGCTGACGTGCCCCCTGGGCAGCCGCCTTTACCTCGGCCGAGGCCGTCATGATATCGACCGCCGCAAAGGCGGAGCCCACACTCAGGATCGTCCCCGTGAATAAGGCCGCGTGCAAAATCCTAAGCATAGATCCCCCTACCTTTGAGTTTAAACCCCACGAGACCCCGGCTTAAAAACAAGATTGGGTTAAACGCGACATCGGTAAGGGGTCACGGATCCGGCCCTAAGCGGCGACTTTGCGGAGAGGATCGATTCCTTCGAGCTGGCGGGCGCGAGCCTCGAGACATCTCAGATTCAAGAGGGATTGGGTCTCGACCCCGACCCGCTCGAAGCGTAGGCCGACAAGCGCCCCGACGCCGGCGAGCGGCCGGGTCCAAACGGCGCGGGCGGAAACAGAGAACGCCTGATCTTCCACCCGAAACATGAGGTAAGGCGAGGGCGAATGTGGATCCGCCGCTAAGGCGAGCGGAGAGGATGCGGGGAGGAAAATCTGGGCCCCCCCGCCACTGACGTCGAGAAGCTTCGGCGAAAAGCGACGTCCATCGGAGACCAAGGAGGCCTTACGCGACGTATCACTGGCCTCGGGGGACCAACGCAAATGCCGTCTTCGCTGCAATTCGAAGAGCTTGGAAGGGAGCGGAAAATCGAAACCCGCCGCCGTCCAACGCAGGTCCTTCGCGGACGCCGTCCAGAGCAAGCTCGTGATTCCGAGCCGAAGGTGAAAACGTAAATCGGGCAAATCAAGTAGCTCCAAGTAAGCGCGCGATTCCTCGGCCTGACGACGCTCCAGACGAGCCCGCATCCGTCGATCGGGAAAATCGCAAGGATCGATCTGAGTACGTAACGCCAAACAACTGTTCGCGGTCCAGACGGAGAGTTGGGCCCTCGTCTGGCAAGCAAAGCCGCGAAATTTTTCGATCTGGCGGGCGTCCGTCAACATCGAGAACAGACGGGGAGCGGCGATGATCTCCGTACCGTAAGTCAAGAAAGCAGACCTCGACGCGGGGACTTTCGGTGCCGGGGCCGTCTCGCGCGAGCGTCCCTCGAGACGCCCGAGGATTTCCTCGAGTCGAGCTCGCATCCGCTCGACCGAAATCGGAAAGCGCCACACATCCAGAGCGCCTTGACGAAGACGGAGATCCTCCGTCGTGGCGTCCGAAGCGAACTGCAGCGCTACCCAACCGAAAGGGGCTTCCGGGTGCCGCTGACGGTGGAGCTGAAGCTTGTTGAGCAAGGTCCCGTCGGGCTCGAGGTCGACGAGCACGACGCGCGGATTTGAAGACGCAAGGGCCGTGGCCAGCTCCGAAGCCCGATCGATAAAACGAAGCGTCCGAGGAAACCCAAACATGGCCTTTCGCATCGTATCCGCGAAAAAGGGACGCACGTAGACGAGCACTTCGGGATTCATCCGTTGAGGCTAGCGACCCGCCGGGGTCACCGCAAAACAAAGTCCCGTGAATCCGTTGACGAATTTGGCGCAAACACCCGATTTTCCAAGCCTCCCAGCCTTGCGCCGGAAGAGTTCTGCGGGGATGATGAAGGCTGGGAAGGGGCCTCTACTGACATGCGAAACTCCGTTCTTTGCCGTCTCTCCATCGTCGCGCTTCTCGCGGGCAGCGCGCTGCCCGCCTTGGCGCAAGTCAACGGGCGCTTCATCACGCTGAAGAACGGCGCCTGCCCCCTCGAGTTCAAGTCCATGAACCGGCGCAACGCGAAGTGGGCCCGCTACCGCGGCCCCGCGCTGCCGGCGCCGCAGAAGGCCACGGTCTTCCTCGTGCGCGGCGAAGGTCCCGATACCGTCTCCTTCAGCGTCGCGAACCCGCGCGGCTTCTTCTTCAAGGGCTCGCTCGCCTGCGTTTCGCGTGCGGCCGGCACCGCGCCGAGCGAAGGCGCCACCATCTCGGGCCCGGCGACGCCGCCGCCGAGCGCCGCCGTGAGCGCGCCGGGCGTGGATAGCGCCCCGAGCGCACCGCCCGCGGAAAGCGGCGGCTTCCACGTCAAGCTCTCGATCCAGCCCGTCCTGTGGAAAGAGACCCTCGTCTTCGACGCGACGAGCGGCGCGGACGAAGAACTGTCGGCGATGCAATTCGGCGCCGGCGCGGGCCTCGCGATCGAGCAGTTCGTCGACCAATTCTCCTGGGGCGGCGAAGCCCAAGTTTGGGGCGGCCTGAGCACGGTCGATAACGCGCTCCCCGACGCCCAAGTCACGACCTCTTTCTCCGCGACGGGCTTCATGGTCGGCGTCAACCTGCGCCCGACGGCCTACTACTACTTCTCGAGTAAGCGGAACCGCATCGGCGTGGGGCCTTATCTCTCGTTGCTCGCCCGCTACTCGGCCTACGCGGCCGCCACGAACGGCGTCGTCGCGGCGCCCTTCCAGGCGGTCGTGCTCGGCGGTGCCTCGGTGCGCTTCGTCTCAGGCCAGGACTGGGGCGCCTCGTTGAACGGCGGCTTCGTCGCGTTCAAACCCTCCGACATCTTCGTGGGCCTCCAACTCGATTTCTGAACGCGATGTCGAACTCCACGCACGTCAACGCCCTCGTCGACAAGCTCCGGGACATCCCGACCTTGTCGGTCGTCGTGACGAAGGTCATGGAGCTCGTGAACAACCCCAAGACGAGCGCGCCGCAAATCGCCGATATCCTCAAGCGCGACCAGGTGCTCACGGCCAAAGTCCTGCGCCTCGTGAACTCGAGCTTCTACAACGTCTCGACCGAGATCACCGACGTCTCGAAGGCGCTGGGTTTTTTGGGCTTCAACACGATCTCCGTGCTCGTCCTGGGCACGAGCGTGTTTTCGGCCTTCGATCTGCAGGCCGCGCCCTTCTTCGACGTGCGCGAGTTCTGGCGTCACTCGCTCGCGGTCGCGCTCGCGGGCGAGCTCATCGCGAAGAAAGTCCGTCACCCGCGGCCCGAGGACTGCTTTACCTGCGGGCTCCTGCACGACATCGGCAAGATCGCGCTCTTCCGGGTGAGCCGCGATGACCTCAAAGCGGTCGTCGACAAGGCCCGACTCGAAGGCAAGTCTTTCCTCGCGGCCGAAACCGAGCTAGGGCTCCCGGGCCACACCATCCTGGGCGAGCGGCTCGCCGAACGTTGGCAGCTTCCGGTGGTCGCGCGCAAGACGATCCGCTACCACCACCGCGACATCGAACACATGGAATCGATCTTCCCCGCGCACAAACCCACGATCATGATCGCGACGATCGCGAACGTGCTGTGCAAACGCGGCGGCATCAGCCTGGCCTGCGACCTCGAGCGGCCCGAGTACCCGGCCAATTACTTGAACGCGCTGAACCTGGACACCGAAGCGCTCGCCGAGATCGAGGCCCGCATGCCGGAGGAGATGGAACGGGCGGAAGCCTTCCTCAACTCCGCGCGCGGCGGCTAGGCCGGGCCCCGCTAAGTCCGCGAAAATTTTTGCCTCAAGCTGGGGCGTCAAAATTCCGATAGCGCCCTTAATGAACGCCGAACTCTACCGCGTCTTCTTCGAGGAAGCGGGCGACGCCCTGCTCGCCATCCGCATGCCGGAGGGCACCGTCGTCGCCATGAACGCCGCCTTCGCGGCCCTCTCCGGGTACTCGCGCGAGGAGCTCGAG
>DDRA01000136.1:1844-2785 GCA_002343545.1 Bacteriovoracaceae bacterium UBA2428 | reverse complement strand
GTACTCGCGCGAGGAGCTCGAGGGCGAAAACCTCGCGATCCTCGGGCCGCCAGCCGATCCCGACGAAGGACGCAGCCGCACGCTTAACGCCGAGATGCTCGCGCAGCCCGGTTTCTACAACGACGTCGCGCTCGGCACGCGGGACGGCATGACCCGCTTCGTGACGGTCAAAGTCCGCCAGGTCGAAGTGAACGATCGCCGTCTGGCGCTCGCCGTGCTTTCGGACGACACCGAACGCCAACTCCTCGTGCGCGACCTCGCCACGAAACACCTGACGCTCGAGACGGCCTACGTCGAGCTCGAGGCCATGCACAACCAGCTCAAGCTCACGCAAGAGAAGATGATCCAGGGCTCCAAGCTCATGGCGCTCGGCGAGCTCGCCGCGGGCATGAGCCACGAACTCAACCAACCCCTCACCGGGATCCGCGGCTTTGCCCAAGAGATCGAAGACATCCTTCGTTCGGAGGCGAAACCCCGCAAGGCCGAAGTCCGCCGCCTCGCCGACCTCATCGTGCAGAACGCCGACAAGGCCGCGGCCCTGCTTTCGCACCTGCGCGGCTTCGCCCGCAAGGAAAAGCGCAGCTTCGACGAGGCCCCGCGCCAACCCGAAGCCGTGGACGCCGCGCTCTCGCTGCGTTCGGCGCTGGCCTTGCTCGGGCGCCCGCTCGAGCGCGCCGGTATCCGGCTCGAGACGCGCGGGCTCGACGCGCTTCCGGCCCTCTCCTCGCAAGGCCATGCCTTCGAGCAGGTGCTCATCAACCTCATCACGAACAGCCGCGACGCCATCCTGGAGCGCGCCGAGGCCACGAAACGTCCGGGCGGGCGCATCCTCGTCGTCGGGCGCGTGCGCAACGGGCTCGCCGAGATCGCGGTGAGCGACGACGGCGCGGGCGTGCCGCCGGCCGCGCGCGACAAGGTCTTCGATCCCTTCTTCACGACCA
>DDRA01000136.1:0-1666 GCA_002343545.1 Bacteriovoracaceae bacterium UBA2428 | reverse complement strand
CTTCTTCACGACCAAGGAGCCCGGACAAGGCATGGGCCTCGGTCTTTCGATCAGCTACGGCCTCGCGCACGAATTCGGCGGGGATCTTTTCCTCGAGAGCTCGAGCGCGAGCGGCTCGACTTTTGTCTACCAGCTGCGTCCCTTCGCCGCGGGCGAGCGCGCGGGGCGGGACGCCGCATGAGCACGGGAGATCGCGTGAACAAAGCCACGACCTTCCGGGTCCTCGTCGTCGACGACGAAGAGACGATCCGCGGGCTCGTACGCAGCCGCCTCGAGCGACGCGGCCACGAGGTCGAGGTCGCCGCCAATGGCGACGAGGCCCTCGAGGCCGCGCGCCGCTTCGATCCTTCCGTCGTCGTGACGGATATCCGCATGCCCGGCAAGGATGGCTTCGCCGTTCTGCGCGAACTCGACGTCCCCACCGTGCTCATCACCGGCCACGGCGACAAGGAGAGCGCCATCCGCGCCGTGGAAGAAGGCGCCTTCGCCTTCTTCGAGAAGCCCTTCGACCTCGACGCGCTCGAAGTCGCGATCCGTCGCGCCGGCGAGCGGCGACTCATGGAGCTCGAGCGCACGCAGCTGTTGCAACGACTCGATCGCCTCTGCCGTCTGCAGGATCGCGAGCTCGAGGCCGTCGCCAAAGGCGACTCCGAGCACTTCGTCGGCACGAGCCCCGCGCTCGTCGAGATCAAGGCGACGCTCGCACGCCTGGCCATGAAACCGCTCGCCTCGCTCCTCATCCAGGGCGAGACGGGCACGGGCAAGGAAGTCGTCGCGCGCGAATTGCACCGGCTCAGCCATCCGGGCCAGGGCCACGTTCCCTTCATCCCGGTGAACTGCTCGGCCATCCCGGCCGAACTGCTGGAGAGCGAGCTCTACGGCCACGAGAAAGGCTCCTTCAGCGGCGCGCACTCCCAGCGCGTGGGTCTCGCCGAGGCCGTGCGTGAGGGCACGCTTTTCCTGGACGAGTTCGGCGACCTGGACGCGCGTCACCAAGCCAAGCTGCTGCGCCTTTTGCAGGAGCGCAGCTTCCGCCGCGTCGGCTCCAACAAGGAAATCCCCTTCCAGGGCCGCATCGTCGCGGCCACGCACCGCGACCTCGCCACGCGCATCGAAACGGGCGAATTTCGCGAGGACCTCTACTATCGCATCTCGGTCGTCACGGTCACATTGCCACCCTTACGCGAGCGTGGCCCCGACCTCGTGACGCTCGCCGAGAGCCTCTGTCGCAAGCACGGCCTGCGCGGGCTCGCGCCGGCGCTGCGCGGACTCCTGGGAAGCTACCCATGGCCCGGCAACGTACGCGAGCTCGGCAACTGGGTCGAGCGCGCCTCGATCCTCGGCCAGCACGACGAGCAAATGTACGTGACGGCCGCGCTGCCGGGCGGGCGCCCGAGCGTCTCGGCCATCCCGAACGCGCTCGGCGGCCAGGCCGCGGGCCTCGTGTCGAGTCTCAAGGACCGACGCGCCCAGGCCCTCGACGAAGTCGACCGTCAGATGATCCAGAAGGCCCTCGACGACAACGACGGCAACGTCTCGGCCGCCGCCCGCGACCTTCAGATGGACCGCAAGAACCTCGCCCGCCGCATGAAGGAACTCGGCCTCACGGGCAAACGCGAAGCCGCTTAGGCGGGGGCGCCTAGCCGGCCGCACCTCGCCGGCCGCA
>DDRA01000156.1:4737-5935 GCA_002343545.1 Bacteriovoracaceae bacterium UBA2428 | reverse complement strand
TCCAAATGCCCGCTGCAACCGGCGATCGAGCCGACGTAGGCAAAACGGTTATTCACCATATTGTTTTCGAAGCGAATCATCGCCTGTTCGAGTCGGAGGTTCACGACGGATTTCGCCGAACCGAAAAGTCCGCCGATGCAATTATGGTAGATGTCGGTAGTCGGGATCGGCAACCCAAGACCAAGTCCCCGGTCTACCCGAAGCCCGCGGATCGCGAAACCCGCGCCGTCGAAGCCCGTGATCGACTCGAGCATGGGAAGATTCGCGCCGTCGACGACGGGCTCGCCCGCGAGATTGAGGTCGTTCGCGAGTCGATAGAAGTAGGTGCTCGCCGTACGGATTTGCGCGAACTGAGCCGGCGTCGAAATGAGGAAGGGATCCGTGGGAGTTCCGGTGCCGCCCGCGAAGGAGTTGCAGCTCGGGTCGATGACCTTCTGTCCGGTCGGCCCGAGGCTATCGTAGCTGCAGTCGGCGTTGTTGACCACGGTGCAAGAGGAGCGCCGATACTGCTGCCGCAGAATCGGGCCATCGCACTCGGCATTCTCCCACGCGGTATAGGTCCAATAGCTGCGGGCTTGCACGCAAGCGCCGTCGGCGATGACCTGGTACCGAGACGGCATGACGCCCTGGCACTGGGTTTCCGAAGCTTGTCGGCCCGAAGAATTGAGACAAGAAACGCTTCGCGTCTGGTATCGGAAGCCGGTCTGAGCGCAGTCGCCCGAGGCCCAAGCGCCGGCCACCCAAGACGGCGGCAAAATATCCTCGAAAGGAGACGGCACGATCGGTACGACCGGGGGCGCCCCCACGGTCGATCCGCCGCCGGACGAGACGCCGCCCGAGGGGGAACGTGCCTTCGATTTTTTCGGAGAGTTCGTCTTCGCGCCCGATTCCGCCTCGGCGCCCACGTCGGCGCCCACGTCGGCGCCCACCACGTCGGCCGCCGACGTGGGCGACTTGTCCCCGCACGCGCCGACGCAAACCACGAGTCCCAGATTCAAGAGCAAATAAGAAAACCGGGTTGTGACTCTCATGCTTCCAGCTTGCGGGGGCACGCCCGCTCGCCTCAAGCGCAGATCGGATAAGACGTTCGTAAACACTCGCCTCGGCCCGAGCGAAGTCGAGGTAAAGGCCGATTCCCGAGTCGGTACTGGACCTTGTCCGCGCGGCCGGAACGCTTCTCGATCCGGCGCCGCCGAGG
>DDRA01000156.1:3759-4553 GCA_002343545.1 Bacteriovoracaceae bacterium UBA2428 | reverse complement strand
AGCCGGCGTTAGGCAAACAAAAAAGGCGCCCCGCTTTCGCGGAGCGCCTTCGCGACTTCGACCTCGAATGGATCTTAGTCTTTACGGGGCGGATCCTTTTCGGCGTTCACGGAAGCCGTGCCCGTCGCCGGCTTGCCCGGAGCAGGCTTCGTTTCCTTCGGTTTGGCGATCTGGAGGAGCGGCAACTGGGCGACGCCGCCCCGTTGCGCCAACACGAGGTCCGCGGCCACGTCGACGGCTTCGTTCACGTAGGGGAGCTCGGCGTCGCGCACGCGCGTGGCGAAGCTCTTCTTCTCCTCGTTCTTGTCCTTGGCCTTGCGCTCGACCGAACGCTTGCGCACGTCGGCCAATCGGATGGAACCGTCGGACTGACGCGCTTCCGCGGCTTCCTGTTCGATCTCTTGGAACTTGGGGCTGGCCGCGACGCGAGTCTTCGAACGCTCGGAGAGACGCGGGACGAGGTCGCCCGAGATCGCCGTCCACGCCGTGCCCAGTTCGGCCGAGTTCGCTTCGGCGCCGAGGAAAGGCGCGACCTTCTGCGGCGGCACGGAGTTCTCGAGAAAGCGCTCGCCGACCTTGTCGACGTAGCCGCCCGGGATCACGACGTCGGCCGCGACGCCGTTATGCTGCGTCGTCGCGCCGCCCGGGATGAAGAACATCGCGTTCGTCACCTTGAGCGCGCCCGCGCCGCGCGGGAGCTCCATCACGACCTGCACGGTGCCCTTGCCGAATGTGTGGTCGGCGCCCACGATGAGGGCGCGACGGTAGTCCTTGAGCGCGCCCGCGAGGATCTC
>DDRA01000156.1:277-3620 GCA_002343545.1 Bacteriovoracaceae bacterium UBA2428 | reverse complement strand
CTCGGAGGCCGAGGCGCTGAAGCGGCTCGTCAGCACGACGAGCGGCCCCGAGTAGACGGTTTCTTCGTCCTGGTCGGCGAGCACGTCCCACTGTCCGCCCGAGTTCTTGGTGCCGACGACGGCGCCCTTGCGGATAAAGAGACCCGAGATCTTGACGGCCTCGTCCAGCAGGCCGCCGCCGTTGCCCGCGAGGTTCAGCACGATGCCGTCGACCTTCTGGGCCTTGGCCTTCACGAGCAGCTTCTTGATGTCTTGCGAGCTCGAGACCTTGCCGCGACCGCTTTCGCCGTAGAACGAAGGCAGGCGGATGACGCCGATCTTGAGCGTCTTGCCGTCGACCTTGCGCGTTTCCATCGTGAGCTTGGCGGCCTGGTCGGCCAGGTTGATCTGGGCGCGCTTGATCTGCACTTGGGTGCGCTCCGTCTGGTCGCCCTTCTTGCGCAGCAAGGTCAGCTCGACGACGGAATCCTTGGGGCCGCGGATGAGACGCACGACCTCGTTCAGGTCCATGTCGATGACGGCCTGGGGCTTGGAATCCGGGATGGCCTTGCCCTTACCATCGGTGACTTGGCGGACCGCGACGATCTTGTCCTTGGGCTGCAGCACCTTGGCCTTGTCGGCCGCGCCGCCCGTGATGATTTCCTCGACGACGGTAAAGCCGTCCTGCGAGCTGAGGCTAGCGCCGATGCCCTCGAGCGAGAGACGCATATCGATCTGGAAGTCCTCGAGCTTCTGGCGCGAGAAGAATGAAGAGTGCGGGTCCATCGCGATCGCGAAGGCCTCGACGAAGGCGTTGATAAGATCCACGGGCTTGCGCTCGCGGTAGCGCTTCGTCACGAGCTCGTAGCGGTGCACGAGCTGGGTTTTGGCTTCGGGAAGCTTCACGTCCGAAAGGAGGTAGTTCGAAACCTGGAAGTGCGCCGAACGACGCAGGAGGTCCTCGCGCGCGGCCTTATCCGCGGGGTAGTCGCGCTTGTCGGCGTCCTGGATGACGATGGTCTCGTCGAGCTTGTAGTCGGCGCCCATGAAGCCCTTTACGTAGGCTTCGTTCTCGGCCGCGCGGTCCGACGCGACTTTCTGGATGTCGTTGAGCGCGTCGCACTTGCCGGACTTCATCTGGTCGAAGAGCGCGACGAGCTTCTTCTCCGCCGCCTCGACGTCGGACTTGAGGAGCATGGACTTGGATCCGTCCAGGGCCTTGAGGTACTGCTTGGCGGTCTCCAGCTTGAGCGCCGGGGTCAGCTCGCGCACGGTGAGGTGCGTGAGCATGTAACCGCGAAAGAGGCTCGAGAGGTCCTGACAGCCCAAGGTCATAGGGGCGCTCGCCGTCGTTTGGCCGAAGGCCGAGAACGCGCCGAGGGACATCGAAAGGTAAAGCGAAAGTCGAATCGAGAAAGGCTTCATCGTCCCGCTAGTCTACCAGGGAAAAGCTCGACGGGGCGCCGAGCCAAATTGTTGGAGCCGGGCGTCGATCCGTTGTATCAGGGGGGGCATGATTCGACTCGCCTCCTGGAACGTGAACGGAATTCGGGCCTGTCACAAGGGCGGCTGCTTCCTGGATTGGGTCAAACGCGAGCAGCCCGACCTCATCGGGCTCCAGGAGGTCCGCGCGGACGAGGGCCAACTCCCTGACGAGGTGCGAGATCTCCCGGGCTATTGGAAAGCTTGGTGCCCCGCGACGTCAAAGAAGGGCTACAGCGGCACGGCGATCCTTTCGCGACGGGAACCCAAACGCGTCTTGTGCGGTATGTCGACCGATGAGTTCGACGTCGAGGGACGCGTCATCACGGCCGAGTTCGACGGAATCGTCTTCGTTTCGGCCTACTTCCCGAACAGCCAGGAGAAGGGCGCCCGCATCGACTACAAAATTCGCTTCTGCGAGCGCATGCATCGCCACCTCGAGGATCTGCGGCGCGACCTCGGCAAGCCCGTCGTGCTCTGCGGGGATTACAACATCGCGCACGAGCCCATCGACTTGGCCCGCCCGAATGACAACCACGACTCGCCCGGCTTCCTGCCGCGCGAACGGGAGTGGATGACCAAGTTCGTGAACGCGGGCTGGGTCGACACCTTCCGCCACCTCCACCCCGAAAAGGTCGCCTATTCTTGGTGGAGCGCGCGTACGCGGGCCCGCGAGCGCAACATCGGCTGGAGAATCGACTACCACTCCATCCATCGGGACGACGCCCACCTCGTGACGGGAGCCGCGATCGAAGACCAGCAACTGGGCTCCGATCACTGCCCCGTCCGGCTGGAACTCAAAAGCGGTCTCTGAGGGTTCCCCTAAAACGGACTCGACCTCGGCCGGCGCACAGGATATAACGCTCCGCAATGAAAACCTCCCTCTTCGCTAGGACCGGCCTCCGCACGATCTTTGCCCTGGGACTGACGTTCTTGACGGCCCCGAGTTTGGCCCAGGACTCCTCCGTCCGACGAATGGCGCCCGGTCATTTTCAGAGCCTCTCGCACTCCCCTTCTTCGTCTCCAAAAGTCCTTTTTTCGGCCACCTGCGAGGGGGAAAGCGACGAGTTGCGGGCCTTCCCATGGCACAACGACCGTCTGCCCATCCTCGGCCAAGGGATCGGCACGATTTGGGAAAACGATCCGGACTTCATCCCTTTTGACCTCCGCTCCGCGCTCACGATCGAAATCTCGAGCGACGGCTCGGCCATCCTCCGGAGCTCGCTCGGCGGAAGCACGAGCCACGTCGCCGCGGAGAATTCCGGTCGTTCGGAGTTCATGGCGAGCCTCGTCGCGCAGGCCGACGGCAAGGTCGAATACTACGGGGCGTCGGGAAGTCCGGCGACCTTTCGCAGCCGCGATCTCCGTGCGAATTTCGTCGACTTTCTCGTTCTCAATTCGCGTTTCATGATGCCCGAACACTCGAATATTTACGTCGGCCAGACTTTCCGGGCGTGGACCCGCTTCGGCGTCTTGCTCGAGGGGCTCAACGACGGCGTCGGCACCCCTCGCGATCAAAAGCTCGTCGGAAAAATGCTCTGCCGCCGGACGCGCTAGTCGTTCGGCGGCCTAGGTACGGGGTGCCTTCGCGCTCGGAGTCGCGGCGCTCGCCATGGCTTCCCGCGCGCCCTCACGCGTCGTGTCCATCGCGGCCATCGCGGTGGCGACCATGCCGGCCACGTCGTTCGCGGCCGCCGGGAGGATCATCGTGTTCGACTTCTTGGCGAGCTGGCCGAACTGCTGCACGTAAGCTTCGGCCAGCTTGAGGCGCGCGGCGTCCATGCCGCCCGTCATCGAGAGCGCCTCGGCGATGCGGCGCAAACCTTCGGCGGAAGCCGTCGCGACCGAGAGGATGGCCTCGGCCTGGCCCTGGGCCTCGTTG
>DDRA01000156.1:0-155 GCA_002343545.1 Bacteriovoracaceae bacterium UBA2428 | reverse complement strand
CTGGCCCTGGGCCTCGTTGATCTGGCTTTGGCGGCTCGCCTCGGAGTTCTTGATGGCCTGCTGCTTGGCGCCTTCGGCTTGGTTGATCTTCGCGTCGCGGTCACCCTCGGATTCCAGGATGATCGCGCGCTTCTCGCGCTCGGCGCGCATCTGCT
>DDRA01000006.1 GCA_002343545.1 Bacteriovoracaceae bacterium UBA2428 | reverse complement strand
TCTCGTGGATCGTCTGCGCGGCCACGTGGAGCGTTCGCTTTCGCGCGTGCTCGAGGACGGAGAGTACTCCGTCGAAGTCGAGGTCCGCACGAAGCCCTTCGACGCGAAGCTCTCGGGCGGCGCGAATCCTTCCCGCGGAGAGACGCCCACCGAGAACCGGCCCCTGGGCGGATCCGTGAGAGTCGCCGACATCCTTCCCGACAAAGATGCCGAGGAATACTTCCTCTTTTCCAAGCTCGGTTTAGTGGCGCCCCTGCCGGGATCGGCCGCGCTCGAGTCTTCGGCCGGCGCGATGAACGCGACCGCGCCACCGCCCGTGAATCCGCTCGAGGTCGTGCAAAAGACGAACCTCTTCGGGTACCTCGAGAGCGTCGAGATCACGGTGCTGCTGGACAAGTCGCTCGCCGAGCCCCGCAAGGCCCAGGTTCAATCGCTGCTCGACGGAATGAAGTTCAACCTCGGCGGCGCGATCAAACCGCGCTTCCGCATCGAAAGCGTGGATCTTAGTTCTCCGCGTCAGCGTCCGGAAGAGCCCGGATGGAAGAACGAACTCATGCTGACGCTCGCGCGTTTGCCCATGACTTTGTTGCCCGCGCTCTTCTTGGGCGGTCTCTTGTTCATGGGGCTCAAACTCGCGGCCGGTCGCAAGTCCGACGCCCCGGCCGCCGCGCCTCCCGCGCCGGCCCCGATGCCCGCGCTTCCGCCGCCTCCGCCGCCGGCCCCGACTCCGACCCTCGTCGAGGCGCCCCGCGCCGCGGGCGCGGACACGGCCCCGTCGGAACTCGGCGAGGTCGGAACCCGTTTCGAGAACTACCACAAGAATTTTCCCAAGCGTTCGCTCCTTCTCGTGAAAGTCTGGTTGAGCGAGGGCACGGCCGAGGCGCAGGCGCGTCTGCGCTACTTGGCGAGCGCGGTTTCCGAAGCCGTCTTGCGTGAACTCATCCAAGGTTTGAGTGATCAAGAGCGGAGCGTTTGGCAAGAAGCCCTGGAGGGGGAGAACTCCGCGGACGAGCGTCGTCGCGCCGCCGAGGACGTTCGCCGTGGCATCGTGACGGACCTCGTCGTTCCCGACATCGGTCTCGACGACGAAGCGCGCGAGCTGCTGCTGCGCGTACGCCCCGAGGCCGTGGCCGCGTGGGTTGCGGAAGACGCCGACTTCGGAGCCTTCTTCGTGAACGTCCTCTCCGTGCACGCGACGTCTCGTTTTCTTTCCGCGTGCTCCGACGATCAGATGCCCGCGATCATTCGCTCCGGCGTGGCGCTCGACGTGAGCCGCCTCGCCGAGCTGGCCGAGCGCTTCAAGGCGAAGGCGAAAGATCTCGAGCGTCAATCGCAGCCGCCGCCCTTCGCGCGCTCGCTCGAGCGCTTGCTCGAAGTCGCCGATCCCAAGCGCGAGGTCTACGTGCTCGAGGCCTTGGCGCGCACCGCCGATCCCGATCGCTTCGCCGAAGTCACGCTTCGCCGTTTCCCGGCTTTCCTCCTGGAACGCCTCAAGAACGAAAGTTTCGACGTGCTGTTGAAGACGCTGCCGACCGCCGCGAAGGCTCGGCTCATCGTCTCGCTCGGCGAGGCTCCCCTCGGGACGCGCCTGAACGGGCTCGTGGCGGCGCCCGGCACCAAGCTCCGCGAGATGCTCGACATCGAACTCGAGGGACTGCGCCGCAACCCGCCCAAGCCCGAAGAGAACGAAGAGGTTTGGAAGTCTTTCGCCGAGAACGCGCGCAAGCTCCTGCCCAGCGCTCCGCCCGTCGCGCAGGATGCGCGTGAGGTCGTGCTCGCGTGGCGCGAGGAGTGCCTGGGCGCGACGGCTTCGACGAACTCGGATTCGTCGTCCGGCGGTGATGGAGGTGGCGACGAGGGTTCGCCGCCGCCCGATAACGTTCACGAACTCAAAGCCGCGTAAGGATCTCCGCGTCTATCCGCCCGGCGTCGCGCTCGCTTCGGGCGCGGGGACGCCGTCGTTCACCACGTACAGCACGACGCGCCGATTGCGGGCCTGGGCCGCGGGATCGGGTTTGCCGTCCTCGCCGCGATTGGCTCCGAGCGCGCGCGTCGATCCGAATCCGATGGCCGTCAGGTTCTCGGGGTTGTGTCCGGCACCTTCGAAGATGCGCACCACGGAGGCCGCGCGGGCGGCACTGAGCTCCCAGTTCGAGGGGTAGGGGCTGCGCGCCCCGACCGGCGAATCGTCCGTGTAGCCTTCCACGCGGATCTTAAAGTTCTCTCCCTTGACGAGGATGAGCTGGGCCAAGGTCTCGATGACGGGTTTCGCCTTGGGACCGATCTCGGTCTCGCCGGGTCGGAAGATGACCGTGCTCGTGAACTCGATCTTAAAGCCGTTCGCGGTTTGCGTGAGCGTCGTTTCCGATCCCATGCCCGCGGACTCGATGGCCTGCCCGATGTCCTTGGCGACGGCGTCGAGCGGATCGACGTAGCTGCCGCCGAAGTAGCGGGCGAGTTCCTTCTTCACGTTGACCGTTTCGGGGTCGATGTCTTGCGCGGCGCCCTTCTTGGCGGCCTCGAAACTGTACATGAGAACGAAGAAGCCAAAGAGCAACGTCATGAGGTCGGCGTAGGAAACGAGCCAAGGCTCCCCGTGGCCGCCTTCCTCGTGACCGCCGCCGTGCCCGCGATGAGAGTGGGCGTCGTCGTCGTCGTGCTCGTCGGTACCCGTTGGTTCGTGGGCCATCGCTTAGGCTCCGCTCAACTTCTTCCAGTCGAGCCGCTCCGAAGGTAGCAGGAAGGAATTCAGTTCTTCCGCGAGCACGATCGGGTTCGTGTGGGCCGCGATCAGGCGCACGCCCTCGACGATGATCGTGTTCTTGGCGCGCAGGGCCTTCGCGCTCTCTTGCAGGTTCTCGCCGATCGGAATCACGAAGAGGTTCGCGAAGGCGATGCCGTAGAGGGTCGCCACGAGTGCAACCGACATGGCGGGGCCGATGTTCTTCTCGGCGCCCGGCGTGCCCAGCGTGCCAAGCAGCGCGATCATCCCGAGCACCGCGCCCATGAGGCCCATGGCCGGCGGATACTTGCCGCAGGCCGCGAACATCTTGGCTTCGTCGTTGTAGCGCTCGAAGGTCGTCTCGACCCGGGTGCGGAGCACGCGCACGAGTTGCTTGGGCTCGAGCACTTCGTCCTTGAGCGCCGTCATGGCTTCGCGAAGGAAGGGATCCTTCGTGCCTTGGAGCAAGCCGTCGAGCTGCGCGCCTTGATTACGGTAGGCGTCGGCGAACTTCATGAGTTCCGCGATGACTTGTCGGGCGTCGGCCTTCTTCGATCCCAGCATGTTGCGAAAGAAGATGAGGATCATTCGGCTCGCTTTGTTGAGCTGGAACGCCACGCCCACGCAGGCCGCGGTGCCCACGAGCACGACGATCATGGCGTGGGGATCGACGAGCTTCATGGGGCTCGGGTTGCCCCAGATCATGGAGACGAGCATGACCGCGATGGCGAAGAGAATGCCGACGACGTTGATCAAGTTCATGGGGGATCATTCTAAGGTGTCCGGAGGACCCTGAGGGCATGTGTCGTGAGCCGTGACACGCTTTCGGCTGTCTTAAGGGTCAACCGTAAATCCGCAACGGGCCCCGGCGCCCGCGAAGGTCGCCACCATGAAGGCCGTCGTGGCGATGCTCGGATAGGTCGTCGCGGAGTTGAAGCTACCGCCGACGATGGGAAAGGCGGCGCCATTCGTGGGCGGCGCCAAGAAGTATCCGTTCGCGAGGAGCGGCAGCGGCGTGGTCGAGGTCTCGAGGCTACCGTTGGGGCAGCTCGCGCCGACGCGGGGGATCGGTAGTCCGAGGAAGGGCGAGAAGCACTCCGTCGTGGTGAGGAAGCGATTGCCGATGTCGAGCAGGCTGCGCCCGTCGAGGTCCGTATTGTTGGGGTCAAGTTTGTGTTCGGATCCCGAGAGGCCGACGCCGGAGTTGACGCGGTCGCTGACCCATTCCCAGGCGTTACCGGCCGCGTCCGAGATTCCGAAGCGGCTCACGCAGCTCAGGTTGCTCCCCGTGGCTTCGAGCGACGAACCGTTGCCGTTGCAGAAGTCGCTGGCCGTCGCGCCGCCTTGGCGGTCTTGGATGTCGAGGGCGCTCAGGTTATCGGCCCACGCCGAAGCCAGGTAGTGCTCGCTGCGTTTGAGCAAACGCTTTGCGTAGGCGCTCGAGGCGATGCCGGTGAGCGCGATCCCGCTCATCGCCGTGCAGGCGGCTTGCGCGGAAACTTGGCTGAGGCCCGCGGCCGGGAGCTGACGCGAGCGGGAGCTGAGGTCGGCGCCGAGTTCGAAGCGGTCCACGATCAGATCGCGCCCGAAGTCGTAGTAACCTTCCACGCTGCCGGGGCCGTCGTAGCTGCAGCGGAAGTTTTGGTTACGGATGGCGGAGGCACCGATGCGCGCGCAGAAGAGTTGGTTCGCCATCCAGCGGTGGACGAGGGCCATGTTATCCGGCGGCACGACGACGCGGACTTCGGCGAAGTTGTCGAGCGATCGGGATGGGTAACCGAGCACGATCGGTCGGACGGTGTAGTAGTAGACGGTGCCCGGGCTGACGCTCGAGTCGGTAAAGTTGCGCAGGTTCATGTCGACCGCGGCGTCCAGCGGCAGCGACCAATCGTAGACCCCTTTCGTCGTCGTGCGGAAGACGGCGTAGGCCGTGAGCGACTCGGCTTCCGGGATCATGGCGTTCCAGCGCAGGGTCACCCGGCGATCGCTCGCCGAAACGTTGCCGCGGGTGACTTCGGCGCCGAGCGCGAAGATCTCCGTCCAGCCCCGGTGCTGGTGCAGCGGAGGTTCGCCCACGCCGCGCAGGGGACGTTCGGACGTGATCGCGCTCCGGCCGTCGTTGTAGTTCACTTGGAGGGTCGCGAGATGTTCGACGCCGATGTCCGTCGGCGCGAAGGTGACTTGCGCCGAGCAAGTCGTGTTCGGCGCGAGGGAAGCGCCGCAGGTCGTTTGCAAGGTGTACGGCGCGCTCAGCGCGGTCAGGCTCATCGTCGTCGCGGTCCAGCCGCCCGTGTTGCGCACGGTGAGGTTCTTGGTGCTTTGGTTGCCGCGCACGACGAATCCGAAGTCGAAAAGCGGAGCTTCCGTGATCGTGAGCACCGCGGGGCGCAGGCCCGTGGCGCGGAGTTGCGAGGGGATGACGACTTCCTTCGCGCCATCTTGGTAGCGAATCGTGAAGAGATCGTTTTGGGTGGTGAGGCCCGTGGGCGAGAAGCGGACCTGAAGGCCGCAGCTCGCGCCGGCCGCCAGGTTGGCGCCGCACGTCGTCCCGCCCGGCACGACGGCGAAGAAACCCTCGATGCCTTCGAAGGCGAGCGAACTGATCGCCCCGGCGCCGGCGTTGCGGAAAGTGAGGGTGGTCAAGGTGGCGCCGCCCTGCGGAGCGTTGCCGACTTCGAAGGTCGTGATGCCGTTCAAGGGCGCGACGAAGGGATCGGAGAGCAGCAGTCCGTGGGGACCCACGGAGAACTCGAGCGCGAGACGCGCTTCGGCGTCGACGCCGTTGCTCATCTTGTAGCGGACGATGACTTCCTCGGTGAAGTCGCCGTCGGCGCTACGGTCGATCGAGATCCAAGCGAGGCAGCCCCCCGTGCTTCCCCCGCCGACGCTCGCGCCGCAGGTCCAAAGCTCGTGGGAACGAAGAAAGGCGACCTTCGCGCCGTCCGCGAGCGAAAGGTCGACGGCCGTGGCCGTGACCTCGCCCGAGTTCTGGATCATGATGGGGAGCACCATGTTCTCCGGGTAGCGAGAGATCGCGCCGAAGTTCGTCGGGTTCGGGCGTTCGACGAGGTTCCCTTCGCTGAAGATCAGGTGCGCGTCGTCTTGGCCGGTGCCCATCAAGTCCAGGCGTCGCGAGTTCGCCTTTTCTCCGTCGTAGTAGTTCATCGTGAGGGTGGCCGCCGTGGCGCCGCGGGCCGTCGGCGCGAACTCAACTTCGACCGTGCAACTGCTTTGGGCCGCGAGCGTGAAGGGAGCCGCCGGGCAATTGCCACCCGTACCGGGCCAAGTTCCGCCTTTGATCCGCAGCGAGTTCGGCGCGAAGCTCCACGAGATGTTCGTGGCATCGGCGAGACCGCCGTTGCGTAAGCTCAGCGTGTGTCCGCGTACGGCGCCCACGAGCGTTCGGGTGAAGGTGTAGTTCGTCGCGATGCCGTCCCAGCTGAGCACGCCGATCTCGCGCGCGGTCGCGGCGAGGGCCAGATTCGCGTGCGTGGCGCGCGTGCCGTCGTGGAAATCCAGGCGCAAGGAGGCCGTGATCGCTCCGGCCGTGACCGCTTGGGCTTCGAGCGTGAGCAAGCAAGTCGCGCCGGCGTCGATCTCCGTCCCGCAGTTATGGCTCGCGATGCGGAAGGGCGACGGCGCGGATCCGAAGGCGAAGTCCTTGATTCCCACGTCTCCCGAGTTGCGAAGCACGACGCGCAAGCTCGGGATCGTATTGACCCCGACGATGCCGAAGTCGGCCACGGTGAGCGGCGCCGAGGTCGCGTAGCTCAGAAAGTCAAAGCGACCCGGACTGCGGCCGATGCCCGAGAGGGTGCCCGTGATCGATCGGCGGCTCGCGCCGTCGGAATACGTCACGTGAAAGTCGTGGGATTGCGCCCCGGCCTGCGTGGGTCGGAAGAGAAGCGTGATTTCGCATTCCTGGGCAACCGGTAGCTCCGCGAGATCGCAGGTCTTCGTGCCCACGTGGAAGTCCGGCGGCAGCTCGACGCGGATGTCGCGCGCGCGCGCGTAACCCGAGTTCACGATGCGGAAGCTTTTCTCGCTTTCGAGCGAGGCCAGGGTCGCGGGATAACTGATCTGCGAGGAGCCGAAGAAGACGAGTTCGGGCGCGATGTCGGCCGAGATCGCCTTGAAGTCGGCGCCCGCCCGGTCGACGCCCTGACCGTTGAAGTATTCCACGAAAAGCGAATTGAGGTGATTTCGGTAGGTCGTGGGCTTGAGGCCCGCCACGAGCGCGCAACGTTCGCCGGCCTTGAGCGTGTCGCCGCAAGTCCCGCCGGTGCCCGGAAAACGTCCGCCGAGAAAGTTGATTTCGCCGTCGCCGCTGCGTTTTCCCGCGAGCGATCGCGCGGCGAGGTTGCCTTCGTTCAGCACCCAGAAGGTGCGACTCGTCTCGTGGCCGGGGGCGAGCACGCCGAGGTCGGCGTCGTAGCCTTCCTCGATTTTGAGGCGCGCCACGTGCCCGGCGCTTCCTTCCACGGGAAACTCGAAACTCTGGGATCCGAAGCCATCCAGGTAGGTGACCTTGACGACGGCGGTGTGGGGACCGGTCGTCGTGGGCGCGTAGCCGAGCGAGTAACGGCAGCTTCCCTGGCTCGCCAGGCTCGCGCCGCAGTCCGCGGCCGAAAGACGGAAGGGACCGCCTTCGGGTTGGATAAGCTCCGCCCGCAGGCCTTCGGCCGAAAGCGGGCCCTCATTTCGAAGGGCGAAGCTCGTGGCGTGTTCCGTGTGAACGAGTTGGTCGGCGAGCGGGGAGAGGTCGGGCGCGTCGACGCGCACGAGGGCAAGCCCTGCGTCGTCGTAGGTGATCTCTCCCCCCAGGCACCCGGCGAGTAAGCCGAGCCAGAGGTAGCGCCCCGCCCTTAGCATGCTCCGCCTTAATCGCCGATCGCCGTCGCGCAGCGGGCGGCGGAGTTGTGGGGGCGGTTGTGCCATTTATTGTTCGGATCCGTGGCGTAATAAATGTAGGTGTGGCGGTTGATCGCGCTCATGTAGCGAGCGTTGCCATCCAGGGTGTAGTAGGCACCTCCGGCCGCGGCCGATTCGAGCGTATAGGCGTTGCTCCAGCGCGAGAGTAGCGATCCGAAGAAGTTCGACACGGCGGCGCCCGTGGCCTTGGCCGTGACGCGTTCGTTGTCGTCGCTTTCCCCGTTGAACTGGCAAGCGCCGCCGACGCAGTCGAGCGGGAGGCCGACGGCGGGGCTGAAGAAGTTCCAGTTGTCGGCCCAATAGCCCCACCAAATCGGCGAGAAAGCCATGAAGGAAGCCCCGCTGTACTTCATGTTGGCGTAAAGCCCGTTGCCGCTCTTCCAGGTGTCGCGCAATCCCGGGTCCCACTTGTTCTCGAGCGGGACCGTTTCGGCTTCGTCGCGGTAGCCGGCGCTGCAACCCCAGCTCGGGTCGCAGAACCAGTAGTCGCCGGTCCACTCCCTCGTGTCGTTGTTGGGGTGTTGGGCCCCGTAAAGCGTCGTGCAGGCTTCGGTGGAAAAGGCGCCGGCGTTGCCGTTCAAGTAGCGGAAACCCGACTTGTCGGGGTCGTTGAAGTCGATGAAGTTTCCGTAGGGAAACTTGCCGCCGAGCGGGCTGCTCTGATCGCAGTCGCGATCGGCCGTATTCGTGTTTTGGACCTCCGACGCCAGCGAATCGAAACGCGCGTCGGCGAAGGCGCCGAAGCTCATGTAGCGAGTTTTCTCTTTGATGCGAGGCAAGCGCTTGCGACGGCTTTGGCCGAGGTGGCGGACATCATGGCTCGCGCAGAGGGCCTGCGCGTCGACGTAGGAGATGTGGCCCGTGACGTGCAGCTTGGCGTTGTTCGAAGTCATGAGCGTGCCGTAGCCGCGCCCGAGCGGAAACTCGTCGGATTGCGGAGGCAAGACGCTCGTCGTCGCGTCGAAGCGGGTCAAGTTGTCGGGCTGAAGGTCCGTCGGGCGGTACCAGTTCGTAAGCGTATTGTCGTGGGCGGGCGGGATGTTGATGGCCGTTTCGTTCCAATAGTCACCCTGGAGCATCATGACGGTTCCGGGGGCCGAGGCGGTCATCACGGTGTTGCTGTAGAGGGACTGCCAAGCGATGCAATCCCCGTCGAGCGTGCCGTTGTTGGCGCTGTCGTTGGGATAGTAGTGCGCGGGGTCGCCGGAGTTCTGCGTGCAGCGTTTGCTCGAGTTGCCGCGCGAGAAGTTCGTGCCGAGGTGAAAGCGGTCGATGAGCAGGTGATGCTGCATATCGTAGAAGCCGCCGACGGAGCCGATGCCGTTGTAGGCGCAGCGGTAGTTCTGGTTTCGCTGCGGCGAGCGTTTGATCGCGTCGCAGAAATCCTTGTTGGCCATCCAGCGGTGCATAAGTCCCATGTTGTTGGGCGGCACGATGATCTTGACGACGCCGTCGGGCGGGGTCGTTTCGAAGTCGACCTTGATGCCGTTGATGTAGGCCTCGACCTTGTACCAGTAGATCTTGGTTTCGTTCGCGGCGAGTCCGCTGCGATCGATCGAGTAGTCCACGAATTCGCCGAAGTAGGCCCAGTTCGTAGTGCCGGGGTAGAGCTCGCGCTTGGCCGGAATCGGCGTCGGCGTCAGCTCCGTCCAGGTGCCCTCGGACACGTCGGCAACGATGGTCGGTTGGATCGTGGCGTGCGAAGTACGATAAGCCTTGCGGAAGATCTTGTAGCCGGTGTTGGCGGTGGCGTTGAAGTTGTACATGGTGCCGAGTCCCGCCGAGAGCACGAAGTCTTCCCACATGAGACGGACCATGCCGGTGCGCGAGGCCGTGGAGCCTTGCACGCCGAAGGGGCTTTCTTGCGGGTAGCGATGGCGGAAGACGTTGTCGACGCCGTCGGCCGGGATGCCGTCGGTGCCGGGGATGGTGAAGCGCTCAAGGAGCGGAGCCGGCGGTACGGCGAGGCCGTTGATCTTGGGGCCGAGCGCGACGATTTGCATCCATCCCTTGTGTTCGACCTTGGCGGCCTGGGTGGCGCAGGCCGTGGTGACGACGTTCGTGTCGCGGAAGACTTGGCCCGAGGCGGGATTGCTGAAGTAGGTGCGCATACCGATGCGGTAGTTCGTGGCCGGGGTGAGGTTGGAGAAAGTGTACGAGGTCGCCGAGTTCGCGGCGGTGACTTTGACGCTATCGGGGTGACCGGCCTGGGCTTCGGCGTAGGAGAAGGTGCCGGTGGAAGCGCGGCGGTACCAGATTTCGTAGAAACTATAGATGCCCACGGGATTGGGCGTGTTCCATTCCACGGTGAAGCCCGTGGAGGAGAAGTTCTTGCAGGCGCTCTTGAGTCCGGAGAATCCGGGCGCGGAGTATTTCGGAATGCCGCAGACTTTACGTTCGTTCGCGTGGGTGCGGCCGCTCGGGTTCTCCGGATCGGCGGGCGACGCGGCGTAGGCCTTCGCGATGAAGCAGTACTCTTCTTCGGTGCGCAGACCTTTGAGCGTGACCGAGGTCGGCGTGGCGGCCGCGATGCCCATGACGGCGGGGGTAGCCGGGTCGAAGGCTCCGATCAAGTCGGTCGCGGCGTTGTAGTTCCCGTTGCCGTTCGTTTTGAAGACGCGAATTTCGGTGTAGTCGCCCTGGAGCGTGTTGGGGAGCGACCAGTTCAGGATGAGCGAGGTTAAGCCATCGTCGCCGGTGGGTGCGGTGATGGTGTCGATGCCGTTGAAGGGCGCGACGGGCGGCGAAGTGCGAACGGCGCGCACGACGTCGTGGCCACGGTACTCGGTGCAGTTGGAGTCGGAGCAGGCGACGATGGCGGCGTAGTAAACGGTGTGCGGCGTGGGCACGGTGAGCTGGATGGAAGTCGTGCCGAGCGTGGTGATGTCGGGAGCGAAAGGCTGCGCGGTCGTGGGGTCAAAGACCGAGGTCGCGTCGGTCGACACGAAGAGGCGGTAACGGGAGTAGTTGCCGGTGCCCGGTGCCCAGCTCAGCTTGATTTTGTTGTAGCCGTCGCTCGTGGTGGGAATCGAAAGCGTGCCAAGTCCCTCAAAGCGGATGGGTTCTTTGGTGAGCGTTTTGCGCTGGAGCGTGAGCGAGTTGAGGTCCTCGCGCGGAGCGGCGGCTTCGGAGTTCAGCGCGCGCACGCGGACGTAGTAGTTGATGCCGGACTGAAGACCGGTGATGAGGAACTGGTTGGCGAGGGGCTTGGGGTCGGCGATGGAGCCGATCGAGCCGTAGAGGCTGAGCGCATCTTCGGATTGTCCGATGTAGACGTTGTATCCGGAGATGGCGTTCGGGTCGGCTTCGAAGGGGTTCGAGCTAACGGAGGAGGGCGTGGCGGGGCTCCAGCGCGCCAGAAGTTGGGTTTGTCCGTCGGCGCCGGCCACGTTCTCGAGGGCGGCGAGACCGGAGAAGTCGGGGACTTCGTAGGCGAGGGTCGCGGCGGCGAGCTGCTTGGTGTTGGGGTCTTCCTTGTTGGCCACGGGGTCGTGGGCCTTGATCACGATGTTATAGGTGTGCTCGCGTTTGAGGCCGGGGACCACGAGCGTGATGAGTCCGTTCACGTCGACGACCGAGGAGGCGCCGCTGATGGAGGCGGCCGAGGAACTGGAGCCGTCGAGATAGGCGCGATAGCTGAACTGCCCGGAACCGCCCGAGGCGGGACGGAAGCGGACTTCGATCTTGTTGTGGGCGATGCCCTTGGCCTGCTCGACGCCGTCGAAGCGGATGTCTTGGGAAACGGCTACGGGGTTGGAGTCGGTCGTGGCGACCGGAGTGGCGGCTTCTTCGATAACGCCAATGCAGCCCGAGAGGGCGAGGAAGAAGGTAACGGTCAAAAGATTGGCGGTCCGCATGTTCTTAGCATCGGAACTCTCGCGGGTAGCCTCCAATAAAGAAGGCATAAAGCGTGTTGTGGGTTGTGGAATGAAACTTCACGCGAAGTTCACACTCCACGGAATTCCGCGAACTTCGCCAAAGCGAATGTCGTCGACCGACGAGCTAAGCTTTCTTCAAACTACGGCAATAAAACCCGGAGGGTACGGGGCGGCCATCCGCGCTTTCGCGCACGAGCATCTCGCCCGTCTCGATCGCGTGCGTGTCGCGAAACGCCGGGAAAATATCGAGCACGAGTTCCTTCAGCACGACGGGCGTGAAGCCCGGCGTGTGACACGAGAAATGAAAGAGCATCGGCGAGGGTTTGAGCACGGCCTTCGCGCGGTCGAGGAGTTTGAGCACGTCATCCTCGAGCTTGAAGACTTCCTTGTTCGGCCCGCGTCCGTAGCTCGGCGGATCCATGATGAGGCCGTCGTAACGATTACCGCGCTTGGCTTCGCGCTCCAGGAACACGAGGCAGTCCTCGACGGCGTAGCGCATGCGTCCCTCGGGCACGCCGTTGAGCGCCGCGTTTTGTCGCGACCAGTCCACGACGCCCTTCGCGGCGTCCACGTGCGTGACCACGGCGCCGCCCAGCGCGCAGGCGATCGAGCTGCCGCCCGTGTAACCAAAAAGGTTCAAGACGCGTGGGCGCGCATCGTCGTTCGCGTTCGTGGCGACGCGCGCGGCGATCGAGTCGTGAAACCAGTCCCATTGCTCGGCCTGCTCGGCGAAGAAGCCCAGGTGCCCGAAGGCCGTCATCTTCGTTTTGAAGACAAGTCGTCCGACTTGGGTGAACCAGTAGGGCGGGGTCTTGCCGCTTTGTTCCCAGTAGCCGCCGCCCGTGTCGGTGCGCTTGTGCTCGGCGTGCACGCGTCGCCATTCGGCGGGAGATTTTTTAGCGCGCCAGAAGGCCACGGGGCATTGGCGATTAAAAGAGTAGCCGCCCACGTCTTCGAGCTTACGACCGTCGCCCGTGTCGAGCAGACGGTAGGGTTTGGCTTCGCCGCTTTGGAAGGCGCGCAGGATCTCTTCGGGGCTCAAACGATCATCGTTCGTGCCTTGGGTGGCGGCCGCGACCTTCTTGACGGACTTGGGGGCGGGCTTCGTTGCTTTCTTCATGAACGGGAGAGTTTTAAGGCTTCCAGCTCGGCGGGTAAAGGGCCTTCAAAGCGCAGAAGCTCCTTCGAGATGGGGTGCGGG
>DDRA01000103.1:32735-33977 GCA_002343545.1 Bacteriovoracaceae bacterium UBA2428 | reverse complement strand
ATTCAAGACCCTTCGCTTCAAACTCATGGGACTCTCCATGAGCATCGTCGCCATCATGGGGGCCGCCGCCTTCTTCAACCTGCAGAACCTGCGGCGCGAGATGGAAGATTCGAGCACCGAGAAGGTCAGCACGACCGCGCGCAACCTGAGCGACGCCATCGCCGCCCAGTTCTACGAGCGCTACGCCGACATCCAGGCCTTCGCGATGAACCCCAACATCAAGTCGAACGACCGCAAGGTCATCGTCTCGACGTTGAACGATCTCTCGGCGCTCTACTCGATCTACGACCTCATCATGATCGTCGACGCGCGCGGTAAGCTCGTCGCCGTGACCGACAAGAGTCCGGCGGGCCAGGACATCAAGGTCCAGGGCCTCTACGAACAAGACTTCTCGAACGCGCCTTGGTTCAAGGCCGTCATGGGCGGCCAGTTCACCGAGGACAAGTCCAAGAACTTCGCCGGCACCTTCGTCGAGAACGTGCAGATCGACCCGTGGGTGAGCGGCGTCTGGGGCACCAAGCGCCTCGGCACGGCGTTCAGCGCCCCCGTTAAGGATGCCCAAGGCAAGACCATCGGCGTCATCACGAACCGCGCCGGCGTGCGCTGGTTCGACGTCGCTTTCCGCGAGGCGCACGCCGTGCTGCGCGACCTCGAGTTGCCGAACGCGAAGCTTTACCTGGCCAGCAAGCAAGGCGAGCTTCTCTTCGAGTACTCGCCCAAGGTCGAAGGGACCAACATCATCGAGCCCGCGATCGACTTCGATCGCGTCCTCCGCACGAACCTGCTCGCGGTGGACGAGGGCTTCAAGCGCGCCGTCCAGGAGACCTCGGGACACCTCGTCTCCGACACGAAGGAAGGTCCCATGGTCACCGGCTACGACTTCGTGGACGGCCCCAAGTGGGTCGATTCGATCGGCTGGCAGTCCATCGTCCGCACGAGCGAAGCCGAAGCCAACGCAAACGCCACGGCCGAGATCACGAAGTTCTACTGGAGCTTAGGGATCATCATGACCCTCGTCGCGCTCGCTTCCTACCTCTTCTCGGAATACCTCGCGCGCCGCCTGGACGCGCTCGCCCAGCGCCTGAGCGCGGGATCGGGCGAAGTCGCCTCGGCCGCCTCGCAGATCGCGGGTTCGAGCCAGCAGCTGTCGGACGCCGCGACGGAACAGGCCGCCGCCATCCAAGAAACGGCCGCCGCCGTCGACGAAGTCAGCTCCATGATCAAGAAAAGCGCCGACAACGC
>DDRA01000103.1:32366-32582 GCA_002343545.1 Bacteriovoracaceae bacterium UBA2428 | reverse complement strand
AAGAAAAGCGCCGACAACGCCGAGCGCTCGAAGGGAGCCTCGCAAACGAGCCGCGGCCAAGCCGAGACCGGCAAACACGCCGTCGAGGAGATGATCCAGTCCATCCAAGGCATCGCGTCGAGTAACGCCGACATCGTGCGACAGGTCGAAGAGAGCAACCGCGAGATCTCCGAGATCGTCAAGGTCATCGGCGAGATCGGCAACAAGACGAAGGTC
>DDRA01000103.1:8339-32146 GCA_002343545.1 Bacteriovoracaceae bacterium UBA2428 | reverse complement strand
CGCGCCGGCGAGCACGGCAAGGGTTTCGCCGTCGTGGCCGAGGAAGTCGGCAACCTCGCGCAGATGAGCGGCAACGCCGCCAAAGAAATCTCCGAGATGCTCGACTCGAGCATCAAGCGCGTCGAGCGCATCGTCGACGACTCGAAGTCGCGGATCGAGCGCCTCATCGGCGAGAACCGCGGCAAGATCGAGGACGGCACGAAGGTCGCCGAACGTTGCGGCGAATCGCTGCAGGAGATCCTCGGCACGGTCCAGGAAGTCGACTCCATGGTCACGGAGATCGCGGGTGCTTCGAGCGAACAAGCCCAGGGCATCATCGAAATCAACAAGGCCATGAACCAGCTCGACAACGTCACCCAGCAGAACACGAGCGTCTCGCAGACCGCCGCGAGCTCCGCCATGCAGCTCAGCCAGCAGGCGGGCGAGCTCAAACACCTCGTGCTCGAGCTCATGGCCGTCGTCCACGGCGAGGCCGAGATACCCGAAGCCGCGCCCGCGCAGCCCGCCGAGACCGCGGCCCGCCCGGCCAAGTCCCCCGGCAAGATCTTGAACTTCGAGAGCGCCTCGACCCGTCGCAAAGCCGCGCCCGCCGCGAAGGTCGCGTCGACGCCCCTCAAGAAAGCCGTGGGCGCCCCCGCGCCGAGCGGCGGCGGGGATATACCCTCCAAGGACGACCCGCGTTTTCAAGACGTTTGACCGTGACGATCGCTGAGTTGAAGAGGATGGCCCCGAGCTGGATAGCCGCGGGCCGACGGGCCGAGGCCCGGATGGGAGTGAGATGAGTTCGTCGAATGCCTTGCGCAAAGCTTCGTCCGCGGATGCCGCGGACGCCATCGCCCGTATCGCGGGCGAGTTGACCGGCGTGCAGTTCACCGAGCGTCACCGCTCGATGATCGAGTCCCGCCTGCTCAAACGCATCCGCGAGCTTTCGCTGACTTCGCTCGAGGAGTACCTGAGCTACTACCGCTCGCACGCGGACACGGAGTCGACGAAGCTGATCTCGCTCCTGACCACGCACCACACGGCCTTCTTCCGCGAGTTCACCCACTTCGACTACCTGTCGAACGAGGTGCTGCCGAAGATCCTGCCCGAGCTTCGCAAACGCCCCGACCGGACGCTCCGTATCTGGTCGGCCGCTTGCAGCCGCGGGCAGGAAGTCTATTCGCTCGCGATGTACCTCGAGGTGCACCTCAAGCGCCTCGACCCCACGCTGAAGTTCCGCATCCTCGGCACCGACGTCGACCCCGAATCGGTCGGCATGGCGAAGAACGGCGTTTACCCCTACCGCGAGATCAAGGAAGCGCCCCTGGCCTACCTCGGTAACCACTGGGCGCGCGGCACGGGCGATATCGCCGACTTCGTGAAGGCGCGCGAAACGCTCCGCGCGAACTGCAGCTTCCGGACGGACAACTTGCTCAAGCCCACGGGCTCGCCGACGGAAGGCCCCTTCGACATCATCTTTTGCCGCAACGTCTTCATCTACTTCTCGCCCGAACAGATCACCCAAATCACGGCCCGCCTGACGAAGGAACTCTACCCCCACGGGTACTTCTTCATCGGCGTGTCCGAATCGTTGAACGGATTGAAGGTCCCCGTGAAAACCGTGGGCCCCTCGATCTACCAGTTCCCGGCGGCGACGAACAACGTCGTTCCGCTCGCGCCGCGCGCCGGAAGCGCGACGTCGACCAAAACGACGGCGCCCAAGTCCGCGCCCACCCCGACGCCAAGCGCTCCGGCTCCCGCGGCCTTCAAGATCCCCGACCCCATCCGCGTGCTCTGCGTGGACGACTCCCCGAGCGTGCTGACCCTGCTCAAGAAGGTCTTCGAGCGCTCCCAAGGCTTCGAGATCGTGGGCACCGCCGCGAACGGACTCGAGGCGCTCGAAAAACGCCAGGCGCTCAAGCCCGACCTTATGACGCTCGACATCCACATGCCCGAGCAGAACGGCATCGAGTATCTGGAGAAGGGCCACCGCGGCTGCAACGTGCCCGTCATCATGATCAGCTCGGTTTCCCGCGAAGACAGCTCGCTCGCCGGCCAAGCCCTCGCGCTCGGCGCGATGGACTACGTCGAGAAGCCCGCGCTCGCGAACTTCGAGAACCGCAGCGAAGAAATCCGCAGCAAGGCCAAGTCCGCCGTGCTCGCGGCGCAGTTGAACCAACCGCGCTCGACCCAGCTCGACAAGTCCTTCCAGAAGACTTTCCGCATCCAGAACCCGCAGGACAAGGCGCGCATCCTCTGGATGCCGACCTCGGCCCGCGGCCGCGCGCTCCAGATCGTCTCGCAGATCACGGCGCAAGAGCCCCCGACTTACGTCGTGGTGGAAGGCACCGGCGAAGGCGCCGAGGAACTCGCCAAGCGACTTTCGGCGGAATGGAAAAAGCCCGTCGAGTTGCCCGCCGACCTCACCAAGCCGCTCGGCGTGGGCAAGATCGGTCTCGTGCCGGCGACCCGCTGGTCCGAGTTCCTGAAGGCCCACTCGCCGCGGCCGACGAGCATCATGGTGCTCGGCTCCGTCTCTAAACCGGGCGTGCGCATGCTGCAGGAATGGCCCACGGCCCAGCTCCTCCTCGAGGACTTGGGCGCGACCAAACACCAAGCCGAACTGCTCGCGAACGCGGCCGACGTCGGCCCGCTCACGAGCTTCCACTACCAATCCGGGGAGTTTCTATGCCGCGAGCAAGCCAAGTCTGGCAATGGCTAGACGCCCGTGAAGGCTCGGCCCTCACGTGGAAGGGCGCCGACGGGTACTTCGTCGCGTTGAGCGACCCGGCCAAAAGCGCGACGCCGGGTCGCGCGGCGAGGCTCGCCGCGATCCCGTTCGCGGAAGGCGACTTCGCGACGATCGAGTCCGAACTCAAACGCCACTTCGGGCGCGCCGCGGGCCTCGAGTTCCGCCTGCTCGGACCGAACGCCGAACGTTCGCCCTGGATCAAGGTCCTCGAAGCGAAGGGGCTCAAGTCGGTCAAACCCGTTTCGCTCGCGTGGCCGCTCGAGCTGCAGTACTGGCCCTCCGAACATCGCATCCGGCGCGAGAAGGCCAAAGCCGCGGGCCCGACCCCGGCCGAAGCCCCGCGCCCGCGCGTCCTCGCGTCGGCCGCCCCGCCCGCCAAGACGCGCGTGCTCGTCGTCGACGACTCGTCGACGATCCGCCAGATCCTGACCATGGTGCTTTCCCAAGATCCGGCCATCGAAGTCGTCGCGAGCGTCGAGCGTCCCTCGCTCGTCGAGGAACACATCGCCCGGCTCAAGCCGGACGTCATCACGCTCGACATCCACATGCCCGAGATGGACGGCGTGACGCTCCTCAAGCGGATCCTGCCCAAGTTCCGCATCCCCACCATCATGATCAGCTCGCTCAGCCTCGAGGAAGGCGGGCTCGTGCTCGACGCCCTCGAAGCGGGCGCCGTCGACTACATCCAGAAGCCGAGCCTCCAGCAGATCGAGGAAGTCGGCGGCCTCATCCGGGAAAAGGTGCGCTCGGCCCACACCGCGAAGGTCGCGAGCCCGCCCGCCGCGCGCCCGGCCCCGGCCAAAGTGGCCGCGGGGGTTTCCGTCTTCGCCCAGAGCGTCGACACGGATTACCTCGTGGCCATCGGTTCCTCGACGGGCGGCACCGAAGCGCTGCGCGAAGTTCTCGTGCGCCTGCCCTCGACGATCCCGCCGATCGTCGTGGTCCAGCACATCCCGGCCGTCTTCTCGCGCGCGCTCGCGAACCGGCTCGACAGCCTCTGCCCTTTCGATGTGAAGGAGGCGCAAGACGGCGACGTCGTGCGCCCCAACCTCGTACTGATCGCGCCCGGCGGCCTCCAGATGTCGCTCGTCGCGCGCGGCGACCAGCGCGTCGTCCGCATTTCGGACGCCCCGCCCATGAACCGGCATAAACCTTCGGTCGACTTTCTCTTCGACTCGATCGAAAAGCTGCGTCCCAAGAAGCTCATCGCGGGCATCTTGACGGGCATGGGCGCCGACGGCGCCCGCGGCCTGCTCGCGCTCAAAGGCGTGGGCGCCAAGACCTTCGCGCAAGACGAAGCAACCTCGATCGTCTACGGGATGCCGCGCGAAGCCGCCCGTCTCGGCGCGGCCGACAGCATCCTTCCGCTGGACCAAATCGGCGGGCACATCATCGCGCGGGCGCAGCGCCCGCGCCGAAGCGCGGCCTAGCCCGCCGGCCGCTCAGAGCGAGTAGAGGAAACCCGCGAGCAAGGTGCCTTGCTTCGACGAAGGCGCCGCCTTCGTCGGGAAGCGATCACGCGAGGACGCGTCGAGACGCGTTTCGGCGCGGAGCTCGAGCCCCTTGGCGAGCGCGAAGCCGGCCGTGAGCGTGGCCGAGTAGAGCGTCTCCTTCGCCCCGCTCCCCATCGTCAAGCCGTCTTGATCGACGTAGGCCTCGACGCGCGGGGAAAGCCACCACGACTCGCCGATCGTCAGCTTCGCGAGCAGCTCGACGGCCATCCAGCGCGCGCCGCCGTTCGCGTCGTCGCGACCGTACACGCTATCGTAGCCGAAAGACAGCCGGTCGTTGGCCGCCCAAAGGACGTTCACGTTGTGGAGGGTCTTGAGCGCGCTCGCGCGCGAGTCCGGCCCTTCGGCGCCGCCCAGAAAATTGTAGACGAGGGTCCACGCGCCCGAGGGCGTCCACTTGAGCTGCGCGCCCAGCGAAGGCAAGGCGTTCGCCTTGTGGAAGGTGTTCCAACCGTCGTAGACGTAGAGGCTCGCCGAGAGCGCGGACGGCACGATCGTGTAGCCCGCGCGCGCGCCGAGATGCCAAACCGGTATCGCCCAGCTGAAGAGCATCGAGCGAGAGTAGTTCCAGTTGTCGCGCGCCTTGATGACCTCGAAGCCCACGTGCGTGGGCATCTTGCCGAGATCGAAGCTCCAACGGGAATCCGCGAAGGGAGCGAAACTCAGGACGGCTTGCCCCAAATGCTTCGTGATCTCGTCGGCCCTCGAGACGGAAAGGCCCGCGTCGGACTCGAAGAGGCCGGCGTGGTTGAGCTCGGCCATCTCGCCGAAGTCGACGTCCACAACGTAACTCACGTTGTCGCCCCCGCCCTTGAAGGAGAGCTCGGCCAGGTTCAGCACGAAGCGCCGGTTGGCCGCGTCGTAGAAGCGACGGTCGTTCACGGCGGCGGGCAGGGCCATCGTCGTGCGCGCGGCGTAAGGCGGATTCGCGAAGTTCAGCGACCAGTAAGCGTCGAAGAGCAGCGAGATCGTCGGGGCGAAGGTCGGGGCCGGGGCCTCCGCGACGGGCGTGGTCGCCACGACGGGAGGCAAGTTCACGGGATGCGGCGGCGGCGTGCGCACGAGCGAAGGCGCCGCCGTCGGGGGGCTCGGCGCCGGAGCCGCGGCGCGGGCCCCGACCGGTTCCCACGCGATCGCGCCGACCTGCGACCATTCGTAAGTCGTCTCGGTCGTGCCGCCCCAGGCGCCGCCGGCGGCCGCGATCGTCCGGCGCCGCAAAGTCGACCGGTAGACGCCGTCTTCCGTCGGCACGACGACGCGCACGCGGTCCGCGCCCCGGCAGTTCAACTCGACGGGCCCCAAGGTCCCCGAGCATCCCGAGCGGTGGGTCGCCAGTACCTTAAGGTTTTCGCAGTTCGGCACCGAAGCCCATTCCAGCTTGAGGCAGGCTTCACGGCCGCCCGGCGCGGCGAGGGCCGCGGTCGAGGCGAAGAGAGCGACGAGGGAAAGAGTCGCGGGCGTGGAAAAGATTCTCACGTCGCCAGGTTAACGCCGTGATCTGGGCTCCGGAAGTGCCGCGCGTGATTTTATGCGGCGCCCAAGCTTCGGGCGGACAAAGCGCCGGAGTTTTTCTAACGCCGCGGCCGACGCAGGGCCACGAAGACCTTCTCGAGCTCGGCCTCCGACGAGGCCTTCACGTCTTCGAAGTAAAAGTCGTTTCGCGTGCCGAGCAAGTCCGTCGCCGAAATGCGGGCGGGAAAGCTCGATCCTTCCGCTCCTCGGTACCAATCCAGCTCGGCGAGCTGATCGGAGCTCAGGAGCGAAAAACGAAGACCCGGCGCGCCGGGCAGACTCTCGACGGAAAAGCTTCCGAGATCTTCGCCCTTGCCGAGGAGCCACCCGAAGAGCCTGAGCAGATCGGGCTCCCGCTCGCGCGGGAACTCGACCGGGGCCTCGTGGCCGACCCGAATCCAGGCGGGATCGCGTCCCTTCCGGGCGAAGACCGTCTTCGTGCCTTCTTTCGCGGAAAGCTCGATCCACAGTTCGCCCTTCGAGCTCGCGCAGAAACGGCCCCTTTGGACGTCGGGAAAGGCTTCGCCGAGGGCCTTCGAACGTACTTCCCGTCGAAGGGTCCCGCAGTAGCCGACCTGCGCACGCAGAGAGCGACGCAACTCCGCGATCCCGAGATCAATCTCGCCCGCCGACGCAAGATCGGCCGCGACGAAAAGCGCCACGAGGAGACGCCCCTTCACTCGAGTTCCTTGCCGTAGAGCTTCGAATAGAGCCAACGGGTATCGTCGTCGAAAGAAGCCCCCGGGGACGGCGCGAAACTCTTGGCGAAGGCCTCGAGACCTCCGGCTTCGGCCGCCAAGCGACGCCCGTAGGCGAGTAGCAAGCCTTCGCGTTCGGCGAGGGGAACCTCGAAGAGGCCTCCCCGGCCGCGGATGCCAAAGAGAACGGCATCTCGCCAGAAGATCCGATCGACGCCGTCGGGCCCGACGCGCACCACGCTTAGCTCGGCACTCTCGAGCTCCCCGCCCAAGCGGCGACGTTCGACGCGCGAAATACGGTACTCGGCGTCGCCCGCCCGGTAACGCCAGAGCTCCGTCGTCGTCTCGGGCGTCTGGAGCGCGGCTTCCTCCGCCGCGAGGACGGGAAGCCACGCGCCGAGCCCGAGCGAGAGCCCGAGCGCGACCTTCAAGAATCTCATGCGGGTGGGCATAGGAATTTCAAATCCTTCTTCCACGGACGCGTCCGGTGGACTTTGCGGCCTAGGTTATTGAAGATGGAGTAGCCGTCTTTCGCCACGATCCCGATGTGACTCCGCGGGCCGTTCCCGAATGTTTTATTCGAGTAAGCCACGGCGCCCGGCGTCGATCCGCACGCTTTCCATCCGATGGCTTTAAGCTGGTGAACGAGCTCCACCACGCCGAGACTACCCTTGATGGGCACGCCCGCGAGTTTGAGCATGCGCGACGCCTGCTGGGCGCACTTCAGTCCCGACGGCGCCAAGGCGTCCTGGGCATACTCGATGTAGCCCAAGCTCTGCTCGGCCGAAAAAACAACGTCTTCGAGATTGCCACGCCCGCGGGCCGGACCGGCCACCGTGCTCTCGTCTTGCCGATAAGGCGTCGCGAACTTATAAAGCTCCCGGTCGGCCTCTTCGGATCCGTGGGAAGCGATCCCGGCGAGGCCGCCGCTCAAACGCGAGCGCGAGATCTCGGACGCGCTCTGGTTGCGGTGACGCACGGACGGCGTCGATTGAAGGCAAGACGCGCAAAACCCCAGCGACAACACGAAACCAAAGCGAAACCGGAGCCCCATGATCCCAGTCTGACGGACGGGCCCCGGCGCTGTCGCATGAAGAGATGGTTAAGGCCGCGCGCCCCGATCAAAGGGCTTCGTTCGTGAAGCACTCCTCGGGCTTAACCTGGTCGGAAACCTTCAGGGAACCCAAATCCTTCAACTGGGCGATGAGCTCGGCCCAGCGCTCGCGGGTCATCGCCCCTAGCCCCTTGGCCTTGGTGAATTCGTTTTCGACGAAGGGCCGCTGGACGACGGCGCTCTCCGCGAAGGTCTTTTCGTCGATCGTCGGATTGAGCTTGCGCATGATCGCGTTCGCGGGCGCCGGCGCGGCGTTGAAGGCCTTCCAGCCTTCGCGGGTTGCGCGCAGGAAGGCCTTGACCTTCTCGGGCTCCTTGCGCCAGAGCTCGCCCTTGACGGCAACGAGCACCAAGTACGGATTGTAGCCCGAATCCTTTACGAGGAAACTCTTCACCTTGGCGCCTTGTTGCGCGGCGAGCAGGCTCTCCGAGGTCACAAAGCCTTGCTGCGAATGCGTAGCGTCGCGAAGGAAGTGCGAGATGCCGCCCGCGTAGGGGACGCGCTTCACCTTGACGGGGGCATACTTCTTTTCCATGTGGAGCGCCATCGGCGATCCCATCTCGATGGCGAGCGTGCCCTCGGAGCGAAAGACGTCGGCGAGCGACTTAAAGCCGCGCGACTCGTGCACGAGGATCGCGTGCGGCGAATCCTGGTAGACCGAGAAGACGCCGACGACGTCGGCGCCGCGCGAACGGGCGAGCACGATCTCGGAAGCCGAAACGATGCCGAAATCCGTCTGGCCGGCGGCGATCATCTGAACGACCGGGGTCCCCACGCCGCCGGGCAGGATCTCGACCTTGAAGCCCGCTTTCGCGTAGTGACCGGCGCGTTCGGCTTCGTAGAAGCCACCGAATTCGGCCTCGGGCTTCCAGTTGAGCGCGAGCTTGACCGGCGCGAGCGGCGATGCGGCGCCCTTCTCGACCGGAGCCTTCGCGTCCTTCGAAGCGGCCTCGGCGCCTCCCACGATTCCCAGGGCCATCGCGATTCCCAAAGCAAAACGAATCATGCACTCTCCGACCGCTTCGGTACGAAAGGCTCGCTAGGAACGCAGCCAGCGGCTGAGGAGGCGTTCCCGGGCCGCGTCGACGATCGACACGAGTCCGAAGCCGAGCAGGGTCGATAAGAGCACGGCCGCGAAGACTTTGTCGACCCGCTGCTGCGCGGTCGCCGCGTCGACGACGCCGCCCAGTCCGCCGCCCCCCACGAACTCCCCGACGACGGCGCCGATCACGGCGAGGCCCGCCGCGATGCGCGCGCCCGTCAGGAGTTGCGGAACGGCGGAAGGGATGCGGAGCTTAAAGAGCGTCGCGAGACGGCCGGCCCGCCGCAGGCGGAAGTAGTCCGTGAGGGCGGCCGAAGCCGAGCGCAGGCCGGCGAAGCCCGCCGCGAGGACCGGAAAGACCGACACGATCGCCGCCGCGGCGACGACCGTCGGGCGGCCGAAGCCGAACCAGATCACGAGCAAGGGCGCGATCGCCACGACGGGCACGGTCTGAAAGAACACGGCGTAAGGCCGGAAGGCCCGCTCCACCCGATCCGAAAGCGACAGCGTGAGCGCGAGCAAGGTTCCCGCCGCGAGCGCGATCCCCCATCCGAGCGAAGCCGCGAAGAGCGTCTCGGCAAAGGCTCCCCCGAACTCCGCGCGGTCTTCCCAGAGGCAAGCGACGACCATCGAAGGCGCCGGAAACAGGTAAGCCTCCCACCAACCGGCGCGGGACCCGACTTCGGCGAAACTCGCGATCGAGGCGAGCGGCCAAAGCGGGTCGAGACGCTTGGCCCAGCTCACGCGCGCGGCTCCCGGTGCCGCGCGAGCGCGGCTTCGATCGTTTCGACTTCTTGGCGGTAGCGGGGATCCCGCCGCAGCTCGCGCTTGCGCTCCGCGGGCAGGCCCGCGAGGCGATGATCGAGCACGAGCCGCCCCGGGCGCGAGGAGAAGACCCAAACGCGGTCGGCGAGCAGCACGGCCTCCTCGATCGAATGCGTCACAAAGAAAACCGTACCGCCGCGCTCCCGCCAGAGGGAGCGCAGGTCTTCGTCCAGATCGAGGCGGGTGAACTCGTCGAGGGCGCCGAAGGGCTCGTCGAGAAAAAGAAGCTCGGGATCGGTGACGAGGGCGCGGGCGAGCGAGACGCGCATCTTCATGCCGCCCGAGAGCTCGTGCGGAAAACGCGCGGCAAAGTCGGCCAGGCCCACGCGGGCGAGCGCGTCCCGCGCGCGGAAGCGGCGGGCCTCGCTCGACGCCGCTTTCGCGTCGAGCTCGATCGCGAGTTCGACGTTCCCGAGCGCCGAACGCCAGGGAAGCAGCGCGGCCTCCTGAAAAACGAAAGACGCCCGACCCGGATTCGCGCGGTTCTCGAGGGACGACGCCTCGTCGGGTTGGTCGAGTCCGGCGAGGATACGGAGCAAAGTCGACTTTCCGCAACCCGAGGGACCGACGAGCGCGACGAACTCGCCCCGCTCGACGGCAAAATCGATCGGCGCGAGCGCGCGAAGTTCCGAAGCAAAGGTCTTGCGGAGCGCGCGGCCTCCCAGGATCACGACGCGGAGCCGTCCGCGCGCGTGTTCTCGACGGCGCGCGTGTAGCCCTCAAGGTAGATCACGGGCCGCTCGTCCCGATCGCCCTTGGGCTCGCGCTTCCACCCCAGCCGCTCGTAGAAGCGCACGACGCCCGTGGCGCCCCGTCGCACGTGCAGGGTCAGCTCTTTCGCGCGCCAGCTCCAAGCTCGGTGCAACGCTTCGCGGATGAGGGACTCGGCGACGCCCTTGCCTTGGACGTCGGACGCCACGGCCATGTAACGGATCTCGGCGGCGCTCGGCTGCCAAGTCCGGGACCGCGGGGAATGGGGCCGGTAGACGGTCACCGTCCCCACGATGCGGCCTCCGAGATCGGCGACGAGCACGCACTCGTGGATCCGCTTCGTCTCGACGTCGCGCAAGTCGTCCTTGCGGGCTTCGGTCACGACGACCTCGGGCATCTTCTTGCCGTAGGTCGAGACGAAAGAGTCGACGAGCAGCTCGCCCACCCGTTCCGAATCCGCGGAAGTCGCCTCGCGGACGACGACGCTCGTGTCCAACATGGTTCTAGATCAAGCCCGGCCCATGGAGCGATCGACCGAGAAGCGGCCGGGCCCCAAGAGGTAGATCACGACGTAACCGATCAGGTAAACGAGGGCGAGCTCACGGCCCTTGAAAGGGTCCGCGGCGTGCACGATGAAGGCCGCCACGGCCATGCAAATCGCGAGCGGGATCGCGGCCCAACGGGTGAAGAAACCGAAGAGAATCGCGAGGGCGCAAACGACCTCGGCGAAGAGCGTGAGCAGGAAGCTCGGGAGCGACCCGATGCCGAGCGGATCGGGGAAGGAAGTGCTCATCTCGGAAAAGCGCTGCAGCTTGGGGTAACCATGCCCCAGGATCATGAAAGCGCCGAAGGGAACGCGAAGGAGCAACAAAGCGATATCCGTCTTCATGGCACCGAGCATATCGGATAAAATCCGGGCGGTGAACCCATTCGCCCCGCGAATAGGGAGCGTGGAAGGAGCCCGCGATGCTTTACGACGTTTCGCTGACCTGTCCCTTCTGTTTCGAGAGTTTTTGGATCGAGGTCGACCCGTCGGGCGGCCCGAGCCAAAACTGGATCTACGACTGCGAAGTCTGCTGCCGTCCCATCGAAGTCCAGGCGACTTGGGACGAAGACGCCGAGAACTACGTCGTCGAAGGCGGGCGCTCCTAGTCGGACGACGCGCAACGCGTCATCCGGCCGCGCCTCGACTAGGAAATATCGGCCCCGGAACACTAGGATGGGCGCATGGATCCATTTACCCAGGGGCTCTTGGGCGCCGCCGCCGTCCAAGTCTCCAAAGTCCCGCGTAAGTCCGCCCGTCTCGCCGCGCTCGTCGGCGCGCTCGGGGGCATGGCCGCCGACCTCGACGTCCTCATCACGTCGAAGACGAACCCCCTCCTCGCCTTCGAGTACCACCGCCACTTCACGCATTCGCTCGTCTTCGTGCCGGCCGGGGGCGCCCTCGTCGGGCTCGCGATCTGGGCCTTGCTCACGAAGCTCCTCAAGCGCGAAGCCGAGCTCAAGCTTTGCATCCTCTGGGCGACGGTCGGCTACGCGACCCACGCCGTGCTCGACGCCTGCACGAGCTACGGCACGCTCCTGCTCTGGCCCCTCTTCCCGCAACGGGTCGCCTGGGACCTGATCGCGGTCATCGACCCGATCTTCACCCTCGCTCTTCTCGTCGGCGTCGTGGCTTCGCTGCGAACGCGGCGGCCCACGGGCGCGAGCCTGGCCCTGCTCGCCGCCGGACTTTACCTGGGCGCCAACGCGCTCCAATCGTCCCGCGTCGAGAAGCTCATCCGCGGCGTCGCGCGCGAACGCGACCACGCGATCACGCGGCTCGCGATCCACCCCACGCTCTTCAACAATCTCGTCTGGCGCGTCCTCTACCTGGACCAGCAGGACGTCATCCACGCCCAGGCGGTCCACGCGGGCTGGTTCGGCGATCTCGCGCTCTTCGAGGGCGGCTCGGCGCCCCGCATGGATCGCCGCCGGGACTATCCGCAGATCCCGAACGGGAGCGTGCTCGCCCGCGACCTCGATCTCTTCGACCATTTTTCGGCTCGCTTCGTGGGGAGCGCCGAAGCTTCGCCCAACCACGAGTACGGGGACCTGCGCTACTCGATCCTGCCGAACGGCCTCGCGCCACTCTGGGGCATCCGCTTCGATCCGAGCCGTCCGCAGGCGCACGCCGAAGTCTGGTTCAACCGCCGTTACTCGAACGACGATCTCAAGATCTTCTGGAACATGCTCCGCGGGAACCCTTGGGCCGATCGCGAAGCTCCCTGACTACTTGACGGACAGAAGGCCGTAAACGCCGTAGCCGACCATGTAAGGAAGGGCGTAAGCGGGGAAAGCGCGCTCGAAGAGCGCCTGGACCGCGGCGTGGTGCCGGCCGGCTTCGGGGCCGTTGAGTTCGGACTTCCGCGCGCCGAGTCCCTCCACGTAGTCACGCACGATGCGGTCCGCGCGTTCGAGGTAAGCGATCTGGTCCCGCACCGCGATGGCCAGGGGCGCGACTTCGCCGCGGCCGCCGTAGACTTGCGCGCCGACGACGCGCGAGAAGCGCCGTTCCAGCTCGCGCAAGCCCTCGATCCAGCCCCCGATCGTCGGGACGGCTTTGCCGCTCGCGACGCCGCCTTCCAGCCAGGCGTGCGCGCGGTGGTGCACGAGATCACCTACGAAGAGCGCCTTCAGGCCGGGCACCGAAACGACGCTCTGGTTCGAGCTCACGCCGGGACCCGCGAGCTCCGAAAGCTCCACGCGCAGCCCGCCCGCGAGACGCAAGACCTTGGTCCCGACGAAGGTCTCGTCGATCTTGTCGAGGCGCGGATACGCGTCTTCGGCGAAGCTCTTGGCGATCCGCGTGAAGAAAAACTTCTTGTATTCGTGCACGGCGGGCATGGCGTCGGCCGTGCGGCGCGCCGCGAGCACGCGCAATCCCGGCGAAGCCTTGCGGAAGGCCGGAATGCCGTTGAACTTGTCCGGGTTCGGATGCGTCACGACGAGGTAGCGGATCGGGCTCTTCGTGCGCGTGCGCAGGAACGCGATCGCCTCTTCGGCCAGGGCCGGCGTGAACTGGGCGTCGATCGCGACGACCTCGCGACCGGAGTCGACGAAGTGGGTCTGCGTGTGGAAGCCGCCCTCGCCCGAGGTGAAGGTGTAGACGGCCGGGGCCGCGAGGGCGCCCGAAGCACCCAGTGAGAGCAAGGAGAGGAGCGATTTGAAGGTGATCATGGGGGGTTCCTTTCTGAAGGGGTTGCCGATGGGCGCAATATAGCGATTCACCCCCCTCGGCCGCGTCCGCGTTCCGGCCAAAGAAGTGCGGATTTTGGACAAAAGCCCGCCGCCCCCCGTGACTCGGCCGCGCCGAAGGAGATAATGCGCCCATGTTCGGAATCGATAACGTCGGGGAACTCGTCAAGGTCATGCAAGCCGCCATCGCGCCGGTGACGGTCATCTCGGGTCTCGCCTTCCTGCTTTCGCTCATGGCCAATCGCTTCGGGCGTTGCATCGATCGCACCCGCCAGCTCCTCAAGGAGCTCGACGTGAGCCAACCGGTCGGCGCCGCCAAGGACCGACTGCACGACCAGATCCAGATGATTTACTTGCGCGCGCGACTCATCCGCACGTCGATGGTGCTCGCCTCCGTGTCGGTGCTTTTCATCGTGCTCCACATCGGCTCGACCTTCGCGGCGCTCGTCGCGGGCTGGCCGATCCACGGCATCGCGGCCCTTTGCTTCGGCGTCGCGCTCCTGCTGCTCTTGGCTTCGCTCGGGCTCTTCATCCGCGAGCTCGTCGTGTCCTTGCGCGCGCTCAAGCTCGAGATCCTCGCGCACCCGCGCGCGGACTTCGACGAAAACTCGAAAACGCTCTGAGGCGGTCTAGGCCGTGTTTAATAACCCCAATGCAAGGCCGCAGGGAGCGACGTGTACACCAGTACTCAAGCGACCGAGAACGCCGCAGATGGGGTTATTAAACACGGCCTAGACCGGGACCTTCGTCCCGACGCCTTCCCCCAGACGCACGAGGCTTTCCGTGCCGGCGAGGGAGCGTTCGACGAGATCGGGGTCGGGCCTCACGTGCCGGGCGTCGGTCACGAGCACGACCGTCGAAGCGCCGAACTTGAAGTAACCCTTCGCCTGTCCCCGCTTCACGTCGTCGCCCAGCGAAAAGAGCTGCCGAATGAGGCCGACGCAAATCGCGCCGACCTCGACGAGGGCGAGACGCCCGAAGTTCTCCGAATCGAGCAGCGTCGCCTCCCGCTCGTTACGGAAGAAGAGGCCGGGGATCGCCGTTTGCGCGACCGGGTTCACCGAGTGCAAGTCCCCCGACACCCGAGCGTGCGCGAGCACCCGACCCGCGTCGGGAAAATGGAAGCAGTGGTAATCGACCGGGCAAAGGCGAAAGACCCACGCGTGGCCCTCGCGGGGGGCCGCGGCCGCGAGGGACCCCAGGAGCTCCCCGAGTTCGGTTTCGGTGTCCTTGATCGAAAGACGGGCCCGCCCGTCGCGAATCTCGAAGAGGCTCAAACGCCCTTCGGCCGGCGCGCCCAAGCGCGACGAATCCTCGGGGAAGCCGCGAAGCCCCGGACGGAACGGGCGCACGAAAAAATCGTTGAAGGAATCGAAACCGCCGACGGGCGTCACGTAGTCTTCCATCCGAATATCGTAGGCCCGCACGAAGTCGGGGATTCCCCGCGCCGAGAGGGCGGAATCGTAGTAATCGCCCGCGAGCCGCGAAACGAGTCCTTGGATCCAGCGACGGTCGACGATCGCGCGCCCCAACGGCGTCCCGTAGGCCCAGAGGATGGCTTCGCCCCCGAAAACCTTTTCCTCGATGACTTTCTCGTGACGGCGATCGTAGATCTTCAACATGGAAGGGCCGTTATACCGCGAAGCCCGCCGGGCTCAAACCGCGCCTCAGCGCGTTTCTTCGTCGAGCGACGGGACGTCCGGCCGAACGGGCTTCTTCTGGCTCGGAAGCAGGCGGCGCGCCTCGCTCGAAGCGGGGTGCCGGGACAGGGCGGCACCGAGCTTCGGCTTGGTCAGGCGCAGCGAAGCGAAGGAGAGCACGAAGCCCAGCGCGAGCATCGCGAGCGGCACCGCCACCGGCCAAGTGTGGGTCGAGTTTCGCCAGCGTGAGAGCCAGTTCCTCCGGATGCCCGTGGGATCCGGACCGTGGTCGAGGACTTCGGTCACGAGGCTATCGGCGTGGGCCAGGAATCGCGAACGGAGCTCTTCGGCCTTGGCGCCCCAGACGGGGTTGCCGCTCAAGTGGTCCAGGTAAAGACGGCTCAGCCCGTCGCGAAGGCGCGCCTTCTGCTGGGGACGGTGCTCGGCCATCTCGCGATCAAAGAGATCGCGCTCGGCCTGCATCAGGGCGGCTTCGCGCCCCCGGCGTTCCGCGACTTCGGACTCGAGGCGTCGCTCGACGTCGGCCCGGCGGGTCTCGGCCCACACCGTGGTCTCCGCGCGAACCTGACGGGCCTCTTCGCGGGCCGAGTCCAGCTCGCCGCGCAGTCGCGGCAAGGCCTCGGCCAGCTTGAGACGTTCGGACCGCATTTCGGCGAGCTCGAGCTCGGTCTCGCGCAAAGAGATCGCGCGATCGTCGATCTGCCTGCGGAGCGACTCGCTTTCCGCCGAGAGGCGGGCGAAGTGCTCGCGGGCCTCGGCGGACTCGAAGCGGACCCGCTCGAGCGCGACGCTGACCCCGTCACGCTCGGCGACGAGACGCGCGACTTCGTCTTCCAACTGGCGACGCTCGGCCGAGCGGGCGCGGCAGGCTTCCTCGGCGCGCGCCGCCTCGCCCTCGTTCTCGGCGACGCGGGCTTCGCTCTCGCGCACCCGCGTCTCGAGGCCGGGGATCTTCGATTCGAAATCCCGCGCTTCCTCGCGGAGGGCTCCCAAGCGCGTCTCTTCGGCTCGCGCCTCTTCGCGGAGCCCTTCCACGGAACGCCGGCGCTCCTCGTACTCGTCGCGCGAGGCTTCGAGATCCGCCCGCGCGCGCTCGGCCTGGGTCCAAGCGTGATCGACTTGCGCGAGGAAGCCCGCCTTGCGTTCCGCGAGCTCACCGAGCTCGGTGCGCAAGCGACCCACTTGGGCTTCCGACTCCGAGCGGCGAAGCCGGGCCTCGGACTCCCACGCCTCGAGCCGCTCCCGTTCCCGGTCGAGCTCGCCCACGCGCGTTTCCAGCTCGGCGCGGACCGCCCGCAATCGCTCCATCTCGGTGCGCATCTGTTCGAGCAAGGACGATTCGGTGTCAACGCCGTCCGCCACGACGCGCTTGCGCTCGTCCAGGAGGTCGACCGATTCGCGAAGGTTGCCGAGCCGGGTCGCGAGCTCCCGACGATTCGTCTCGAGCTCGCCGACGGCGCGGCGCAAGCGGGTTTCCAAACGACTCAGTCCCCTCGAGCGCCGCGCGGCGCGGGCCACGCGGCGTTCGGCCTCGTGGGAGCCGCGCTCGGCCTCGTCGAGGATTTCCTTCGCGATCAACTCCGCCTGCGCGACGATCTCGGGCGCGAGGGCCGCGAGCGGCTCCACGAAGAAGCGAAACGTCGCGTCCCCCAGCAGGAGGGGCGTGCCGTTCACGTAACGGTACTTCTTAAAGGGGGTCAGTACGCGCGCGCCGCTCCGGGTTCCCGAGGGAGAGCCCAGGTCCGACACTACGACGACGCCGTCGGGCTGCGCCTCGAACTTGAGATGTTGACGGCCGAGGGCGGGATGCGCCAAGGCGAGATCGACGCCCGGATCTCGACCGACCACGGCCTCACGACCGGCCATGCAAAGCCGGTGCTCCTGCCCATCGACGGCGACGCGGAGCACGAAGCGTTCGCGAGGAGATCCCATGCTTCCTTATCGGACGAGGACCGCTCGCATTGACCTTCCTCACGCAATCTTAATGGAACAGCCCGAAACGGGAAGATTAAACTGCCTTAGGTGAGCCTCCGTTCCAAAAACGCCTTTTTCCGGACGAGCCGCCTCGGCGTGCTTCCGCTCGTGCTGAGCGGCTGCTTCGGCGGCGGCTACTTCAACGTCAGCGCCGGCGGCGCCGCGCCGATCTCGGTTCCGGCGAATCCGGGCGCGGGCGGTGCTTCGCCGGACGGAACGACTCCGGGCGCCGCGACGCCCTCCCTCGCCCAGTCGCTCATCACCCAGGCCAATATCACCACGGCCGGCGCCCCCGCCGACTTCGTCATCCGGCTGCGCGACGCCGCGGGCCTGAATTTGGCCGATGCCGAACGCTACGAGGTCACCGCGTCCCTCGACGACGCGAGCGACTGTACGGGCGATCTCGTGCAGCCCGTCTACGTTCCCGCGGAAAGCAGCTTCAAGGGCAGCTTCACCCCCCACTTCATCGGCAGCCACTGCCAGCTGCGCTTCCGGGTCGCGGGCCAGACGAGCGACCCCGTGGACGCCGAGCCGATTTCGGTTTTCCCCGGCCCCTTCTCGGCCCCGCACTCCTCCGTCTCGCTCGACGCTTCGAGCGTGAACAAGGGCGCTTCCACGAACGGCCAGATCGTGGCGCGCGACGCTTACGGCAACGCGATCCAAGGCGGCGGCGCGACGGGACTCGTCGTCTCGCTCGGCGGCGCGGGCACGGCTTCGGGCACCTTCAGCTCGCCGGTGGACAACGGCGACGGCACCTATTCTTTCACTTTCCTCGGCACGGTGGCCGGCACGGCGCGCAGTTTCGCGCTCGGTCACGCGAGCGGGGCGCTCAACGGCGTCGGCACGATCGCCGTCACCAACCCGCCGATCGCCCTCGTCGCCTCGAACTACGTCGCCATCGCGAACTCCCTGCACGGCCTGGAAGACACGAGCGACGACGGCCAATGGGGCGTCTACGCGAGCGGCAGCCCGAGCCAGGTCTACCTGTGGGATTTCTCCACGCACTCGGCGACGCGGATCTCGCAGTCGAATCTTGGCATCGCGGGCAACTGCGACTCCTCGAACCCGCGGATCAGCGGCAACGGCCGCTACGTCGTCTTCGATTCCTGCGCGAGCAACCTCGTCGTCGACGACGCGAACGCGCTTCGCGACGTCTACCGCTTCGACCGCCAAGGCTCGAGCTTGTCGGTCCTCACCGCCGCCTCGGCAAACTCCGGATCGACGGTCATCGCGTCTTGCAGCTACACGGCGAGCGTCAACGTCTACTGCCAACCGGGCACGGCCCGCGCGCCCGAGGACGGGCCGCAGTTTTTTTCTTGCCAGGACAACGTGAACACGCTGATGCTCGACTACGACTCCTGCCAGGAGTCCGATCCCGGCGGGTGGATCCTCGCCGCGCCCGGCGGCTGCACCCAGCAGACCAGCGGTCCTTTCACCGAGACCTATAGCCAACCCATCTCGTACTCGCGGCCCGACCTCGACGAAAGCGGCACGAAGGTCGTGTACGAGCGCAGCATGGATAGGTCCCTGAAGGCCATCTACGCCGGCAACAACGCTTGCGACTTGGTCGGCTACCCGGATCAGCAGTTTTCGATGAAGGACATCGTGATCGACGACCTCGGGCTCGGCACGACGCAAACGCTCGTCGCCGCGAACCTCCATAGCGCCGGCCTCGTCCGGACTTTCGTCTGCGACGGCATGAGCTATTCCTTGCAAGGCTACTCGAGCCCGGCCCTTTCGCCGGACGGTCAGAGCGTGGCCTTTTACCGCGTCTCGGACAGCCAGTCGCTTTCGGACTACGTCGATCCCGGCAGCGGGACGCCGCTGAGTTGCAACACCTCCAAATCGCGCAGCGTCGACAACCTCATCCGGCGCAACGGCGTCACGGCCGTGTTGGGCGGCGCCAACGGCTTCAACGACCGGAACGAACAAGGCATGGGGGCGGATGACGGATACTCGCTTTACGCGAGCACCGTCTTCACGGAAGGAAGGCCCCGCATCGACAACGCCAAGGCCGTCTTCCCGACCGCGACCAAGACGCAAACGCGCTCGATCTCGGTCGAGCGCTACCAGCTCTACTGCAACCCCGCCTGGCCCGAAATGAACGGGGTCGACTTCACGGGCCCGAGCGGCGCGATCTACAACGCCCCCTATCAGGAATGCGAATTCGTCAGCAAATGGGGATCGCATAGCGATCCGAACTGGACGAACACCTACATCGAAGACGCCCAGTCGCTCGACGTCTCGACGGAGCGGCTCGCTTGGCAGATGGCCTTCGGTCGCTTCGCGGCCGGCGCGTGGACGGGCGCGAACGTCCTCTCCGACTACCAGGAAACGCCGGCCTTCTACTCGAACACCGTCGCGCGGCTGCCCGAATCCATCTCGCTCCACCCCACGCTTCCGCTGCTCAGCTTCGCGTCGCCTTCGCTCTTCCCGTCCGCCGCGTACGCCTCGGGAGACGCCGCGGGGACCTGGGACCTCTTCGTGCGCGATCTTTCGGACGACTCGATGGAACTGCATTCGCGTGCGGACGGCGGCGCGATCGGCAACGCGGCCACGCGCAAGGGCGCCTTCTTCTCGGCCGACGGCGGTTTCCTGAGCTTCCTCTCGGAAGCGACGAACCTCGGCCCCACGCTCACGCAAGCGCCGGGGCTCTTCCGGATTCCGATCCCCCGCTAGGCGACGCGCAAAATGGCGGGCAGCGGCCGACGACGGCGCCAGGCCTGTTGCAGGATGCGGTCCAGCAGCGCCGGGTAATCGAGCCCGCTCCGCTCGGCGGCCGAGGCGAAGTCCTCGCCCCGGTAGAGACACGGGTTCGGATTCGCTTCGAGGAACACGATTTCGCCCTCCTCGGTCAAACGCAGGTCGACCCGGGCCGGGCCGCGAAGCTCGAAGAGCGACGCGATCTTCTTGCCGACCTGAAGGATGCGTTGCTCGACCTTCGGATCGAGGCTTCGCGCGTAGTCCGAACGGATGCCCCACTTTTTGCGGTAGTCGTCGTTCCACTTGGCCTGGTAGGTGGCGATGCGCGGCTTGCCCTCGGGCCAAGCCCCGAACACGAGTTCCCTCAGCGCGAAGACTTGCGGCCGGGCTTCCGCCAGGAGCGAGACGTAAAGCTCGCGGCCCTCGACGTACTCCTCGAGGATGACGTCGCAGCCGAACTTGCCGTGGAGGTATTCCACGCGCGCCCGCGCCTCTTCCCAGTTCGAAGCGAAGGAACTCTGCGCGATCCCTTCGCTCGCCTCGAACTCGAGCGGTTTCACGATGACGGGAAAACGGAGCCCGCCCGAGCGGCGCATCGGCCGACGGGCCGTCGACACCGCGAAGGCCGGCACGCGCACGCGGTGGTAGGAAAGGATCTTCTTCGTGAGGCCCTTGTCCGCGCAGAGTTCGAGGCAACGGGGCGAGGCGCCCGTGTACGGCAGGCCGAGCAGGTCGAAGAGTCCGGCGACCTGCGGTTCGAGCGAACGGTCGCCCGCGAAGGCCTCGCATTGGTTGAACACGATGTCGGGCCGCACGCGCCGCACGACCCGAAGCAGATCCTCGATCGAATCGCCCAGTCCGAACGCGAAGACCTCGTGCCCGAGCGTCTCGAGCGTGCGCTTGAGCTGGCGATCCTCGCGGTAGCCCTCTTCGCGCAGGACGAGCTCCATCGCTTCGGGTTCCGTCGTGCGGAGCGTGTCCATGAGCAGAAGGATGCGTTTGCTCGAAAGTCCCGTCGCCATGCCTAGTAACTCCTCTTGAAACGGCCCGTGAACAGGAAGTTCAGGACCGTGGCCGAGACGAAGGCCGAAACCCGCAGGCCCGCGAGCGTCTCGTCGTCGTCGTCGGCCAAACCGAGGCCCAGTTCCTCGCAACGTTTCTCGACGCGCCGGAGAAGCTGGGCGACGACGAACTTCCGTTCCTTCGTCCATTCGTGCACGGAGTCCACGATCTCGTCGCGCCGCGAGCGTAGGAAGCGCGCGGCCGAGCGCGGACTGCGCTTGGACGCCGTGCCGTGAAACACGCGCCGCAAGTCGGGATCGAAGAAATCCGGCCGGTCCTGCGCGTTCTCCCGCCGCCGCTTGCGGTAGTGGCTGTCGAGCGTCGAGCTCATGCGCGAAACGTCGTAAGGCAGGCGCGCCGAAGCGGCGGGCGCGGGCTTCGCGCGGAACTCCCGCGCGAGCTCGTCGACGTAGCGGAGCTTCGCGAGCGCGACGGGCCAGCGGCGGTAGGTCTCGGCCCAACGCGACGAGGGATCGAGCCAGACCGCGAAAGTCTCGGCGAAGTCCTCGTCGGGGTGCGCCTGCGCGTACCAGTTCGGCAGGTGACGGACGTAGCTATGGCTGTAGGGCCGCGGACGGTAGTTCTCGGGCTCGTACTCGAGGTCCGGTGGGCCGAAGATCTTCTTCCAGCGGGGCCGGCGCGAGACGCGGAAGGCGTGGTCGAAGCAGTGACCGAGCTCGTGGCGAAGGAGCTTGAGGAACATCTCGGGGCTTTCGCCCTCGGCCTCGAGCAGCTGCGCGCGCTCGAGGCTCACCAGGCGCGGGTGAGCGAGGTAGAAGGGAACGGCGACGGCCACCTCGCCCTCGGGGCTGAACCACTCGTCGCCGAAATAGATGCGCGGATCGAGCTCCAGCCCGCGGTCGCGAAGTTCGCCGCGGACCTGGTCCACGAGCGAGCGGAGCGACGAGCTCTCGAGGTCGAGGCCGAGCTCGCGAAAACGCAGGCGCATGAGCTCGGCGTCGCCGAGTCCGCTCCAATCGATCGTCGTGGGGACGCCCGCGGGTTTCACGCCTTACCAGTATAGGCCAAGCGAGGCGTCAGAAACCCGTCGAGGGCGCGGACGGATCAACGGTGATTTGGCAGCGGCGCGCCCCGCGCGCTCTCGTAGACGGCGCGGTTGAACTCGCCGTTGCTCACGCCGTCGCGCGTGCGGTAGTGCCAGCCGTGCACCCACGGCGCGTAGACGTGAAGGATCGAGTCCGGCACCCAAGCGGCGCAGTTGTCGTCGGGGTTCTCGGTCGCGCGAAAGATCCCCTTCGGGCCGTAGACGAGCTTGCGATGCTCCGAGGTCGAGAGGCCCCCGAACACGCGGCTCATGACGATGTCCCGCGCCCCCTGCGCGAAACCGATCTTCCATTCCGGGCGACCGCCGCAGAAAGCCCCCATCTGGTGGCCGACGAGCCCGCTGTTCACGTCGAGCTGGACGTGGTTGCGCGCGAGCGCATAGCGGATGTCCTCGACGTAAGGCGCGTCGAAGTTCGACCAGATGTCGTCGGCGAAGTGGAGCCCCGGGGAGTCCACGAGCGCCGTGCGGTAGCGGGCACGGGGCGTCGCCGCGTGCATCTGGTCCAGGTTGCCGAGCACGCCGAGCGCGCCCGCCGATTCGCCGAAGACGACGACGTCGTCGACGCGCGAGAGCTTGACGGTGCCGCTGCGCTCGAGCTCGGCGAGCGCGAGCCCCACGTTCAGGCGGCCTTCGTGCCGCGTGCCGTAGCTCGCGACGTGGCGACCGTAGTACAGGTCGCCCGTGCAGTAAGGGAAGTAGACGTAGGTATGGTCGAGAAACGGATTGCCGGCGAGACGACCGTCGAGGGCGCCGATGACGCCGCCCACTTTGAGCTTCGTGATCTGCGGAAAGACGCAGGTCCCGCGGCTCCAGCAAGCGCCGCCGCCCTCGAGGTGGAAGAGGACCTTATCCGCTCGACCCGGCTTGACGTAGACGCCGTAGGGCGAACCGTCGCCACAGCGGGCGCCCGGGATACCGACGAGCTGGTATTCCTTCGTTTGGTCCCCGAAACCGAGCGAACGGGGCTCGACTTCGGCCCAAGCCGGAGCGGATCCCAACGAGACCGAGAGAAAGAGTCGTGCTGCATGCTTCATGGACTCCGTTTCGGAAGTCCCGGCAAAATATTGACGCCGACTTTTGCCCCAAACCGAGGCCGTCGCCGCGCACGATTCGATCTAAGTCGCGGAAGTCGCGCCTTTTAACGCGTCGCCGCCGTGACCGAGATTTTCTTGTTCCGAAGTTATTCCACGCAAGCCGAAAGCTCTTGGGCAAGGGCCGGCCCCCCGCCCCGCTTCACGAAGTCGGCGTAGAGACGGCGCGCCTGGGCGAGGTACTTGGCCGGCACCGCGTCCGATTCACCGCCGATGTTCACGTCGGCCTCGACCTCGTCCTTCAACGCGCCGACTTTCTCGACGCGATCGACGAGCTCGAGAAAGAGGCAGCGCGAGATCGCGCAGGTCCGCGCGCCGGGACGGGGCTTCGGAAGGTCGCCGTACTTGCTCGTCGCGACGGGATCGCGCAGGAGGCCGCGCAACGCCGGGACGGGGCACGAGGTGCCGGGACGGAACGAGAGCAAACCTTCGAGCGTGCGCGCCTCGATGAGGAACCACCGCAGCCGGCGCCGGAACTCGTGCAGGCCGTTTCCTTCTTCGAGTTTCGAGACGTCGAATTCTTCGTCGACGACCTTCCCCAGGCTGTGGCGAAGGCGCTCGACCATGTAGGCGTAGTCTTCGGCCGGCGACATCCCGTCGAACTTGGCGAGCTGGCGTTCGAAGCGGCGCAAGAGCGGTTCCGCTCCCCCCGCCCAGCCGTCTTTCCTCAGACGTTTAGCCACATCCTTCTGGGCGTCCTGGACCTTGCCTTCGAGGCGCCGCACTTCGCCCGCCGGCGCGCCGCGCTCGCGCGCGCGCTTGAGGATCGTGCTCCACTTGTCCACGCCGCCCAGCACGTCCTCGAGGCCCTTGGCCGCCGACGTCATCGGCTTGAAGATTTCCTTGTCGCGTTCCGTGTAGAGACG
>DDRA01000103.1:0-8237 GCA_002343545.1 Bacteriovoracaceae bacterium UBA2428 | reverse complement strand
GTCGCGTTCCGTGTAGAGACGACCCAACGCCTGAAGGTTGAAGGCCGCGATACGCGCCCCCGGCAAATCGGCCAGTTGCTTCGCCGCTTCGTCGACCGAGCCGGGCGATCCGAGCGCGGGCCGCAAAGCCTCGATCGAAGGCCGGAAGCGGGATTCGTGCAACGAAGCCGCCGAGGCCGAAACCGACGCGAGGGCGAAGACGGACAAAAGACTCTTCATGTTCCCGTTATCGACCCGTCCCGCGGCAAAAGCGACGGCGGAAATCCGACGCCCCTCGATCAGAGTTCTTCGACGCCCCAAACGTTGCCTTCGGGGTCGGCGAAATGGCTAAAACGCGGGCTTTCGCCCTCGCGGCGAGGCTCGCCGACTTTGGCGCCGGCGGCCTCGAGGCCCGCGAGCGTCGCGTCCAAGTCCTCGCACAGGAAGTAGGGCTGCGGGCCGCGACCGATGTCGGCGTCGTCCGCGGCCGCGTGCACGGCCAAGCGACCGAGCTCCCGGTGGTGGAGCGAGGCGTATTCGCCGGGCGCGTGGTAGTCGATCTCGAAGCCGAGCGCGTCGACGTACCATCGCACCGTTTCGGCGTGACGGCGCGCGAAGATCATGACGTGGGAAAAACGTTTCAGCATCCTTCTTCCTTTCCGAAGCGCGCGAGCGGCCAACGCGCGTGAACGACCATGTGCAAGGCCCCGTTCCCGTCGCGGGCGCGGACGCGAAACTCCTCGACGAGTTCGCGCCAACGCGAGTCGAAGGCGCGCGCGTCCCCGGGGTTCAGCCACAAAAACTCGGCGTCCGAGTCGAGCTCGGTCTCGGCAAGGTACGCCGACTCGAAGCGTTTGATGAGACTGGCCGCTTCGTAGCTCGGCGTCACGCCCGCCCGCAGACGTCGCAGGTAACGGAGCGCGTTCTCGACCTGCAGCGCGGTCAAGCCCAGGCGTTCGGCCATTCGACGCTCGTCGGTGAAGCCCGCGGCCTTGAGCGCCCGCACGGCCCCGAAGTACCAGGCGTTGCGCTGCGCGGAGCGACCTTCGCGCGGGGTCGCCTTCGCCGGCGATCGCGCGCGCAGCCGTGCCGCGGCCAGGGCGCGCCGCGCGGGCGTGCGGGCGTGTCGCGCGACGACGGAGTCCACGAAGATCGCGCGAAGCTCCGCGCCGAGCCGCAGACGATCGGCCACACTTTCCGCGCGCGCCTCCCCGAGGCCCTTTTTCCCGGCCAAGATCTCGGACGTCTTGGAGGGCGCGAGACCGATGTCGCGCGCGAAGGCGCGGAGCGAATAGCGGGCGTTCATGCGGAGCCGGCGCTCAAACTGTCCGCGCAAAATGTCTCGGTAGCTCACCGAAACGTTGTCGCACGTCGGCGACCCGGGAAGCAAGGCCGCGGGGAACAAAGCGTTCCCCCACGTTCCCCGCGAAAAAGCTAGCGGCGCAAAGACGCCTCGACGGCCGCCCGCAGGGGCTCGTAGCCCAGATCGCGCAGGAGCGTGCCGTTCACGAAGAAGCTCGGGGTCGCGCGGACGCCGAGCTCCATGCCGTCGGCGCGGTCCTGCTCGATCTTCTGGGCGTGGCGGCCGCTCCGCACGGCGTCCTCGAGACGAGCCTTATCGAGGCCCATCTCGACGAGGATCTCGGCGATGCGCTCGGCCCGCGGGTTATCGTGCGAGCCCCACTCGGGTTGCAACTCGAAGAGACGATCGAGGGCTTCCCAGTATTTCCCTTGCTCGCGCGCGCCCTCGAGGAGCGAAGCCGCGAGGGCGGAGTTTCCGTGGAACGGCATGTAACGCACGACCAAGCGGACCTTGCCCGGAAAGTCGGCGACGACGCGTTTCACGATGGGCGCCATCGCCCGGCAGGCCTCGCACTCCGGATCGAGAAACTCGACGATGGTCACCGGCGCGTCGGCCGGCCCCATCGAGGGACTGTAGGGACGCACGAGCTTCTCCGCGACGCTCGCCTGGGCGAGGTCCTTGTCTTGGCTACGGCGATACACGACGGTCGCCGCGGCGAGCGCCACGACGACGAGCGAGACGAGACCAACGATCGGCCAAATGTTGCGGGATTTCACGCGAGAGTTTCCTTTCGTTTGGAGCGGTGGAAGGCCCAGAGACAGGCCGCGATAAGAACGAAGCCCACGAGCGAAAGACTCGGGATCGTGATGAAGCCGAACCATTCGATCTGCTTCGAGGTGCAAGAGATGCCCTGCGTGCACGGCGACACGCTCTCCGGGAGCACGCCGTAGTAAAGCAGGTTATGGTAGACCGCCGTGACGAGACCCGGCAGCAACAATGCCGTCGCGTAAAGCGCGCAACGCGCGTCTTCTAGAACGAGTCCAAGCGCGAGGATCGGAATGAGCGGGTACATGGCGATGCGCTGGTACCAGCACAAGACGCAAGGCGGCAACTTCATGACCTCGCTGAAGAAAAGACTCCCGGCCGTCGCGACGAGCGCCACGGCGAGGGCCGCGAAAAGGGGCCACCATCGATTCATGCCGCCGAGACTAACGGCAGTCTCTCGGCCTGTCGATGCGTGCCGTCCCGCGAATCGACTGTCCCGTCAAAAGCGCCCTGCCCATCGGGCCCTCCCCGACCCTATAATGGCGCCAGGGAGATTCACCATGAAGAACGTTCGTAGCTTTCGCCTGTGGCCGACGGCCGCCTTCCTTCTCGCCTGCGCTTCGCCGACCGCGACGCGCGAGCCCGCTTCGCTCAAGGCTCCGGCGGGCCGACCGCGCGGGAACGCTTTCGACCACGTCCTGCGCGATCTCGGCCTGAACGTCTACTTCGCGAACCTCCACGCCCACCATTTCATGGGCAAGGGCCAGCCGAGCGACTACACCTGCAAATCCGCGAGCGGCTACGCCTACGACGACGGTCGTCCCTGCCGTAACAACGACGAACGGCAGAACACGAAGATCGAGCACGCCGACTTCCTCGACTACTTCACCGAGGCCTGCGACTACGCCCGCGAGAAGGGCGGGCTCGACATCCTCATGATCACCGCGCACACCAAGACGAGCCGCGAGAAGGACACCGACACGCCCCCGGCCGAGCTCGACCTGCGGCGCCGCAAGCTCGCCGAGATCAACGCCAAGCACGCCGGCCGCTTCCTCTGCGGTCTCGGTCAAGAGGCAAGCTCGATCTCGGCCGGCAACCACCTGGGCGTCATGGGCCACTTCCCCGCGCAGGGCGAAGCGACGAACCCGATCTACTTCGACACGGGCCGCTTCGACCGCGCTTACCGCGAAATGGGCGAGCGTTCCCGCGCGGGCGAGCGCTTCATCGTGCAATTCAACCACCCCGACGTCCCGAAGGATCTTTGGTGGAAGCCGCTCGCGCAGACCCCGCGCAAAGAAGCGATGAACGACTACGGCCTCGACGACTTCGCCCCGATCGGCTGCGCGCTCAAGCCGGCGCAGCTCGCGGAATCGGGCGAGGTCTGCACCGCCGAACGGCGCGAATTCCTGGACCGCCCGCTGCTCGAACAGACCTTCGCGCGCATCCGCGAGGTCGCGAACGATCCCTTCCGGCTGATCGAAGTCGTGCGGACGGGCGGCGCGACGGCCAACCCCGGCGAAGACTTCGTGGCCGTCCACCAACGCGGCGGCGCCCCGGAGGCCGAACACGATCACGGCGACGAAGAGTCCGGACCGGCCGAGAAAGACTCGGGCTTCGCCTCGCTCGACAAAGAGATCTACAACTACATCTTTTACCTCAACATGGGTTTCCGCTTGGGCCCCACCGGTAACCAAGACAACCACCACATGAACTGGGGCACGGCCTCGGCCACCCGCACGGGCGTCGTGGCGGCCTCGCTCGCCGAGAACGACGTCTTCCGAGCCCTCGACTCGCGGCGGACCTACGGTTCGGAGGATCGCAACGCCCGCGCCCTTATCTACGCGCGCCTGCCCGAGCAGATCGGCAAGAAAGAACGCGTCATCATGGGCGACGTCGCGGAAACCCAAGCCGACCACGTGCGCCTCTACGTCCTCTACGACGATCCCGACGCGCAAGACCTCGTCGCGGGCCTGCGTCTCTACTACTACCGCGCGGGCCAGAAGGACCTCGACTTCAGCCGTCGGGTCGCGCCCTCTTCGGTGCAACGACTCATCGAGTTCGGACCGAACGGCCAAGTTACCCTGCCCTCGGGCCCGCCGAGCGATCCCGCCTTCAAGCTCGCGACGAGCGATCGCGATCCGACCCTGCGCGCGGGTTACCTCGCCTACTTCACGCTCCCCCTCGAAGCCGGCGAGCAGTACGTCTTCGCCGAGATCACGCAGAAGAGCGATCGCGACCGCATCTGGACGGCGCCGATCTGGATCAAGCGCGTTCCGAAGCCCTAAGAAGAGCTCTAACCCTTGGAGGAACGCACCCTTACGCGCGTTCCTCACCCAATCTTCATACTATGGCCACACGTCCGCGTTCTAGAATGGAGATATGACAACGCTTTGCCGTCGTGTTTCGTTTTTCTTGCTCCGAGACTCCTTCAAGGCACTCCTCCTCATGGGGATTTTCCTCCCGCTTCACCGAGTCCCGGCCGAAGAAGCCGAGGAAAGCAGCAACTCGGCGGCCACGCGAAGGGCCTTGACCACCGCGGCCGGTGCCTTGCTCAGCAACGTCCCCGGCCCCGTAGGCGCTTTAAGCTCACTGGCGACCCTCGGCGCCCAAAGCCTCGACACGGGCCACGGAGTGGTCGACGCCATCGGAGATCGGGGCGCCCGACCTCCGAAGGAAGCGTCAGCTCCGGAAGAACAGAGGATCGCGGGGCTTCGAGCCCACGATGACCAGCTTAGGATCCAAACGAAGCAGCTCCTTGAGGACGTCTCGGGCTTTCTGCAGTGCCCGCCCGCGCCGGCGCGAAGCGGGATCTCCCGCGCGAGCGCAAAGTCGGAGGCCCTTGAGTACTACATGGGCCGAGCGACCCGTCGATGGAAGAACCTACTGCTTCTCGCCATGAAGAACCAACGCTCCATCGACGCGAACATGATCGAGTCGATTCTCAACAAATTCGATCCGCCGCTCAAGAACGACAATACGAAGCGACTCTTCGAAGACTGGAAGAAACAAGCCCGAGCCATGGCGGAGACGGTAGGCAGCCTTTCCGAGCTCAGCGTCGACGAAGACTACCAAAGCAAGCTGGACGGCTTCGCCAAGCAATCGACCCTTGACTTCGTGACGAACCCCGACATCCAGGTTCTTCAGGCGGACGACAAGCGCGACGAGGCGCCCCGAACGCTCAAAGCCTTTCTCAAGGAGTTGCGCACGAAGGCGCCCTTCGTTGCGTCGAGTGCGGACGCGAGCTGCTCGAGCGCCGAGGCCAAACGTGCCGCCCAGGCCCGCGCCGCCCGCTCCGAGAGCGAAGTGAAACGAGAACTCGCCACGCTTCCTGCGGAGCCCGCGCGCCAGGAAATCGCGGCGTCGACTAAACCGGGCACCGCCGAAAGTTCGGCGACGGTCGAACCCTTGAATCCGGAAGATCCGACCCGCCTGATCCAAGACCCCGAAGCGCGCAAAACCGCCGCCAAGCGGCCGATCGACCTGACCGAAGCCGACATTCCCCGTCTGTCCGACGCCGCGAACGATCTCTTCGCCCGCATTAACTACAACGATCGATCCCAAACCACGGCCATCGAGAATCTTTACAACGAGGTCAAAGCCAAACGCGATCGGGTCTTGAACCAAAAGCAGTGGCGCGTCGACCAGGAAGCGACTTCGACCAAAGTCCGGGAACTCTTCCTGGGGCCCGGCTCGAGCTGGGACCACCAAAACCTTTTCAACCACATCGTGCGAGGCTACGCCGCGAGAGATTCCGATGGAAAAATCGCGACGCCCTTTCGCGTAGACCCGGCCAAAGTCGATGGCACCCTGCAAGACGTGGATGGCTTCAAGCCGAAGCACTTCGACGAGCAGATTCGGCGCCTCATGCAGGCCGCCGAGACAAAACGGCAGAACGGCGCCTACCCGGACGACAACTAGGGAGCCGGCGTTTCGCTCTTCGCGAGCGCGACGAGAAAGCCGGCCGGCGGGTTGCGCAGGTTCGCGCGCAGCTTCGCGAGCGTGGAAGATCCGCGGTAGGTGAAGAAAGCCACGTCCAAGGTCGAGATGCCCGCCGCGACGGCCTTCGCGTGCGCGAGATCCAGGAGTCGCCGCGCCTCGGCCTCGTTCCCGGCTTCGGCCGCGGCCTTGGCCGCGCGGAAGAGCGCGTGCGCGCCACGCCCTTCCTTGACGCCTTGGTAGACTCCGTTTCCGATCATGAAAGCCGCGAGGCCGGCGTCCGCCGTCACGACGACCGAGTAGTAGACGCCGCCGGCGGCGTAGCCCGCGCCGAGCGTCGAGCCGATCGCGCCCGCACGCGCGGCGATCTTCAGGCTATTTCGGTAGATCTCGGGCGCCTTTTCCGCGCGCTCGCGCACGAAGCGGCAGCCGAAGTCCTCTTCGGCGAGCGCCGAGCGCACGACGACGGCCACGGTGTTTTTCGTAAGCGAGTAGCCACCCGCGACGCCGGCCGAAGCCGCCCCGCTCACGGCGGCCGCGCTCAGGATCGCGGCGACCGACGAGCCCGTCGCGCCGAGGACCGCGGTGCCCGCGACCGTCGACACCCCTCCCGTCACGAGGCCGCCCACGATGAGCGCCGAACCGATCGCGACGTCGCGCGTGACGCGAATCGTGGCGCCGACCGTTTCGGTCTTCCGCAGCACGACGTCGATGGCTTGGCCGTCGAGCTGGGCCTCGCCGAGCAGCGCGCGACTCACGCTCGCGAGGAATTCGCGCGCGACCTCGGGCGGCAGCGCCGAAGCCCGCACCCGCTCGCCCAGCGCGTAAGCCTTCTTCGCGACGTGGTTCGACCCGATCAAGAGCTTGTGCTGTTTGCGTCCGTTCACGATGTCCCAGACGCTCGAGCGTCCGTAGAGCTCGCGAAGCTTCGCGTTGTCGTTGAGGGCCTCGGCCAAGTCCGTGTAAGCGCGCGCGAGCTCGGGGTCGGACTCCAACGCCCGCCCGAGTTCGAGGAAGCGCACGCGCTCGATCGCCGCCGAAACGCGCAAGAGCGCGCCCGGGGAAAGCCGTGCCGCGTAGTCCTCCGCGAGCGCGTCGAGCGCCGCGAGATATTCCGTCTGATGGCGCGCCGTGAAGCGAGCGCGCGCGCTCGCCTCGAAGAAGCCCTTCAGCGTGGCTTCCTCCGCCACGCTCAGGGGCGTCGCGCACTCGGGCGAAGCGACGTCGCGTTGCTCGTCGCCGTCGTTCGGTCGCGGCGAATTCGCCGAGCACGCCGCCAACGAGAGGGCCGAAGTCACGACGAAAGGCGCGAGAAAACGTTTCATCCCGACATGTTAGCGCCGGCCCCGCGATTCGGCACGTCAAAATCCCGCTTCAGCGCAGCAGGTCCAGTCGCTTGATGAGGACTTCGTAGCTGGACTTCGTGTCGTCCCCGTCGATCGAGAGCCAGACGGCCGCGGCCTCGAAGCTCCGGCCGAAGTCGATGGTCTTGTCGTAAGGCCCCGGCGCGGCCAAGACGTCGACGACCTTCTCTTCGTGAAAACGACTGTAGACGACGCGGCTCAGGTTCTTCGTGTTCGCGGTCGCGAGACTGAAGTAATAGATCTTCTCGAGCCCCTCGGCCGAGACGGACTGGATCAGGTCGTTCGTCCACTTGGGCATGATCATGCGTTCGAGGAAGGTCGGCTTGAGTCGACCGGGCACGATGACGCCGACGCGAAGCGCCTTATCGTCGTAGTCGTCGCGCTTGGAGTCGGCGCGGATCGGCAGCCCGCGAAAATCGGCTTCCAATCGAAAGCCCTTGACCGTCGTGCGCTGCGGGAAGACGTAAACGAGCGGGCTCACCGATTTGTCGACGCCGACCCTGAGGCCTTGCGGTCCGAACTCGAAGTGGTTGGGCGGGAGGTCGTCGTAGCGGTAGATCTTCCATTGGGGCGACGATTCCTTCACCGGCAGCGGAAGGGCCACGCTCGCGAAGAGGAGCCAGGACGAGAACGGTTGCGCGCGTTTCATCTCGCCCTTTATCGGCCCGAACGCGCCTGGACTCAAATCGGCGACGGAAACTTGGCGCCCGCGAGTCCCCCGGCTTCGGTGTTAGAATTCTCCCATGCTCCTTCGCGCTAAGGTCCCCCTCGCCGCGCTCGCCGCCGCCCTCTTTGGCGCCTGCGCTTCCCCGCGCGCGGAACGGCGCGACTATTCCTCGCAGGGCGCGCCTCCGACGGCCTCCTCGCCCGACGCCCCCGTGGGGATCTAC
>DDRA01000031.1:46369-46721 GCA_002343545.1 Bacteriovoracaceae bacterium UBA2428 | reverse complement strand
GGTCTACGGGATCTACACCGCGAACAAGAAGACGGGTGGCTTGAATTCGACGTCGGTTTCGAGCACGAACACCGAGGATCGTTTCCTCCAGAAAATGGCCGAGTGACCTCTAGCGAGTGGCTTCCGCGAGCCACTGTCGGAACTGGGGCGCGGGCAGCGCGCCCGAGAGCCGCGTGACTTCGACGCCGCCGCGGAAGACGGCGAGGGTGGGAATGCTGCGGATGCGGTGCCGCTCGCCGGCGAGTGGGTGGGCTTCGGTGTCGACTTTCAGGAAGACGAAGCGGTCGGCCATTTCGGCGGCGACGCCCGAGTAGGTCGGCGCGAAGGTCCGGCAGGGGCCGCACCAGGGCGC
>DDRA01000031.1:42014-46298 GCA_002343545.1 Bacteriovoracaceae bacterium UBA2428 | reverse complement strand
GCAGGGGCCGCACCAGGGCGCCCAAAAATCCACGACGACGGGCCGGTCGGATTTTTCGAGGATCTTGGCGAGTCCCGCGGCCGAAGCTTCGCTGACGGCCCCGTGCACGGCGAGTTCGGTCGCGCATTTTCCGCAGACGGGACGCTTGCCGCCGCCCTCGAGACGAACGCGATTCAGAACCTGGCACCGCGGACAAACGGCAAGGGTTTGGCTCATGCCCTTAATTTAGGATGGCGGGTCACAAAGACAAGTCGAAGTCGCTTTGGTATTTCGGGCCCATGACGATGGGAGCTTCGACGGCGCGATTTCCGGATAATTTGCCCCCCGGCTGGCGGGCGCGATTGGCCGACGAGAAGGACAAATCCTATTTCCGCGAGCTGACCAAGTTCTTGAATCAGGAGTACGCCTCGGGTCAGACGATCTATCCCGACCGCGCCCATATCCTGCGGGCCCTGCAGCAGCTCGACTACGACGACGTGCGCGTCGTCATCCTGGGGCAGGATCCTTACCACGGTCCCGGGCAGGCGATCGGATTGTCTTTCGCCGTGCCGAAGGAGCTGCGGGTCAAGCCGCCGAGCCTCGTGAACATCTTCAAGGAGCTCGCGAGCGACCTGAAGGTCGAGATCAAGGGCGCCTCCTCGGAGCTGACGGGTTGGGAACGCCAGGGCGTGTTGCTGCTCAACACCGTGCTGACGGTGCGCGCATCGCAGGCGTTTTCCCACCGCGACAAGGGGTGGGAGACCTTCACGGACCACGTCATCTCGGCGCTCGACGCGCGCGAGAAGCCGCTCGTCTTCATCCTTTGGGGAGCGGCCGCGCAAAAGAAGAAGGCTTTGCTCACGAGCGGGCGGCATTTGGTGGTGGAAAGCCCCCATCCTTCGCCGCTTTCGGCGTCGCGCGGTTTTTTCGGGTCGCGGCCCTTTTCGAAGACGAACGCTTTGCTCGAGAAGCTCGGGCAGCCCACGGTCGACTGGACTTCGACGGCGTGATTCGCGGACTTGGAGCGTAGCGTCGCCCTTTCCGATTAGACTTGAAAGAAGGGCTCCGTCTTTCGAGACTCGGGGCATGAAAAAGATCTTCCTTGCCTCCTCCCTCTTGCTGACCGCTTGCGGCGTCCAGTCGATTCCGACGCAGCTCAACGAGGTCGAAGGTTCGTGGGCCGAAGTCCAGAACCAGTACCAACGCCGCGCGGACCTCGTGCCGAACCTCGTCGAGGTCGTGAAGGGCTACGCCAAGCACGAAAGCGAGACCCTCGAGGCCGTCATCGCGGCCCGTGCGCAGGCGACGCAGGTCAAGCTGGATGCTTCGAACCTGAACGAAGCGAATCTCAAGCGCTTCCAGGATGCCCAGAGCCAGCTCGGTTCCACGCTTTCGCGTCTTATGGTCGTGGCCGAACAGTACCCGCAGCTCAAGGCGAACGAGAACTTCCGCGACCTCCAAGTCCAGCTGGAAGGCACGGAGAACCGCATCACGGTCGCGCGCAACCGCTACATCGAGCAGGTCAAGGTCTTCAACAACCTCGTGACCGTCTTCCCGACGAGCCTCACGAACTCGCTTTTCTTCAAGCACGAGAAGAAGGCGCAGTTCGCGGCCGACGCGGGTAGCGAAAAGGCGCCGACGGTGAAGTTCTAGTGATCCGACGCTATCTGGCGACGCTCGCGCTCGCGGCTTTCGCGTCGGGCGCGTGGGCGCAGCGAGAAATCCCGGCGCTCACCGGCCCCGTCATGGACGAGGCCGGCGCTTTGAGTTTCGAAGAGCGCGCGGCGCTCGAGCGCGAACTGCGCGGCTATCCGCCCAAGCTCCAGTTGCAGGTTTGGATCGTGCCCGACTTGGCGGGCGAGGCGATCGAGTCGCTCTCGATCCGCGCCGTGGAGCGGTGGAAGCTCGGCACGGAGCGTGAGGATCGCGGGGCTCTGCTGCTCGTCGCGCTCCAGGACCGCGCCGTGCGCATCGAAGTCGGGCAGGGGCTCGAGGGAGAGATACCCGACGTCCTCGCCGGTCGCTTAATCCGCGAGACCTTCGTGCCCGCCATGCGCGGGAACGGGCCCTTCGCGGCGATCCGCGCGACGTCCCGCTCGATGTTCGAGCGCGCGGGCGGCGACCTGAACGCGCTCGGGATCTCGCGCGGGACGCGCTCCCGCCGCGGTTCCGCGCCGATGCCGCCCTGGTTGATGTTGTTGATCCTCGGCGCGGTCGCGTTGCGTTTCTTCGTGGGCGGCCCGCGCTTTGGGCGCTCCCGCTACGGAGGCTTCGGCGGCGGCTTGGGCGGCCGCGGGGGCTGGGGTGGTGGCGGTGGTGGTTGGAGCGGCGGCGGCGGTGGCTTCAGCGGAGGAGGTTCGAGTGGACGCTGGTAACGCGAATCGGGATCTTCCCGGGCTTTGCGGGGAAACCGCGCGCCGTATCGAGGCGCGCGTGCGCGAGCTCGAGACGAAGACTTCCGTCGAGTTCGTGCCCATGGTCGTCGAGCGATCCTCCGACTTCGATCGCGAACGTTTTCTCGTCGCCCTCGTCGTGGCCTTCGTTGCGCTGGCCATCGCGCAGCACGCCTTTTGGACGGGGTCCTCTTGGGTTCCGGTCGGGCTTTCGATCGGCGCGGGCCTCGCGGTCTTCTTTGTCTCGCGCTTTTCGTTCGGCCTGAGGCTCTTCGTGCCAGCGTCCTGGCGTCGAGCTTCCGTCGAAGCCGCCGCGCGCGAAGCCTTCGTTCGTCATCAGGTCTTCGCGACGCGGGCGCGTACGGGATTGCTCATATACGTGGCTTGGCTCGAGCGCTCGGTTCTCATCCTGGCCGACCGCGGATTGACGGAACGCGTGCCCGAAGAAGAGTTTGGGCGTCTCGGGAGCGGGCTCGCGAGCGATCTGGCCCGCCAGGGATCCGGCGGCTCGGTTCTGTCGGCGCTCGACGCCGCGGAAGCGTTGCTCGTGCGGGCTTTCCCTCCCGACGCCTCGAATCCCAACGAGTTAGGCGACGAGCTTCGCCGTCGCTAGGCCGCGTTCCGTGAAAGCTCCATTTTGACGTGACGGAGTGGGCACGTGAATTGCTTTCCCTCTCTGCTCAAAGGGGGAGTCATGAAAAAGATCGGATTAACGGCGCTCGTGTTGATGGCGGCTACGAAAATGGTGGGGGCCGAAGCGGCGCCACGCGAGATCACGGAAATATGCGACTATATCAGCCGCTACAGTTCCTCTTCGGCGGGCCTTCGTTGTTTGCAGGAGACGGGCTTCGTTCAGAGCGTCGATCCCAGTGCGTTTAAGACTTGCGAGTACATCTCGAAGTACTCCGGGTCGGACACGGGGATCGACTGCCTCAAGACGATCGGCAACCATACCTTCGGCGTGCCGACGGCCACGGCGATCTGCGACCATATCGCGCGGTACTCGAGCGCGAAACAAGGGGTCGAGTGCCTGAGCAAGATCGCCAGCCAGGACCTCAACAAGGATTTCTTGCCCCAGTGCGAGCGCACGGCGAAGTACACTTCGGCGGTCGAAGGCATCAAGTGCCTGGAGCTCGCGGTCATCCGTCGGCCGGAACCCGCGCCGCAGCCCGTCCCGGTCCCGGCCGAAAACTGTCCGAACCCGAACGAGTTGCGCGGTTGGCTTCAGTCCGCGATCGATCGCGTTCCCGAGGGTCGGAAGTTGGAAGCCCGTCACCATAAGGGCTACCGCAGCGTTCAGAAGAGCCTCGAGAAGTACGCGGCCTCGATCCAAGCCTGCGGACTTTAAACGAGGGCTTTGAGGGCCAAGGCGCGCCCGTTCCGATCTGTCTCGGAACGGGCTGACAAACGCAAGCCGCTTTGCTGAACTCCTCCCGGTCAACCAACTGGGAGGATTCCATGAAACGTTTTGCTCAAATCGGTCTTTCGGTTCTTGTTTCGACGCTCGCGGCTTGTCAGTCCTACGAAGGGCGTTTGGACGCCTATTCCACGTTCGTCGTTCGCGAAAAGCAGCTTTTCGGCGAAAAGACGACGCAGATCCCGCGCGGCGCGCACGGGATGAAGCTCACCGTCGGCAACAAGACCGACATCAAACTGAGTTTCGCGGGCGGCGGCACGGCCTCCTTTTCGCTGCCCAAGGTGCAGCCGCAGCAGGCGAACGGAAGCTTCTCGTTCGTGGCCGCGCAGATCAAACAGAACTTCGACGTCGCGGGCCGTAACGAGACCGTCGCGTGGAACGGCGAGCCGGAATCGCGCTCGGAGTCCTGCGTTTACGACTCGTACCAAGTCCCCGTCTGCCGGACGGAGTGCTACCCCGACGGCAACGGACGCACGCGCTGCCAAGACTACTGCA
>DDRA01000031.1:38922-41902 GCA_002343545.1 Bacteriovoracaceae bacterium UBA2428 | reverse complement strand
CTGCCAAGACTACTGCAACTACGAAACCCGCTACGTCTACGGCACGCGAAACTTCCGGGGTTACAACCGCTACTCGCGCGAGAACCTCGTGCTGAACTTCAAGAACCCGAATTCTTCTTCGGTCTTCGCGAAGTTCACCGGAACGACCGCGACGAGCGCCCGTTTCGTCGAAACGTCTTCGGGCCCCTGTCTCCGCTAGAGGGTCTTGAGGAACTCGATCAGGTCCCGTTTGTCGTCGGCGGAAAACTTCTCTTTTCCGTCGGCGGCGAAGAGCATGCGCTCGTGGCCCATGGCGCGCCGTCCGCTTACGCCAAGGTCCACGTAGGCATCACGGTCGTAGAACCAGGCCTCGGGCATCTTGGATCCGACGGGATAGCCGACGCAGTCGAAGTCATAGTCCGTGGCCGGATCGCGGGCCGGTCCCGCCACGAAGGACGTGGGGCGACGTCGGACCGGTTCGAGCAAGGCGCAGAGGTTCGGCACCGACGCGTTGTGCAAGTAGGGGTAACGCGCGAAGATCCCTTCGAGCGGCGGCGGCACGTAGCCTTTCTGCGGCTCGATGAGCACGCCCCAACGACGCGAGAGCTCCAGTCCGTTGAGCTGACGCGAAAGCTCGCCCATCCCGGAAGAGCGATCGGGTTCCGTGCCCACGTCGATGACGGGCGTCGTGCGGTGGTAGCGCACCCGCGTCGTCTCGAGGATCTCGACTTCCGAAAGGAGCGACGCGTCCGGCTCGTTCCAAGCGTTCTCGTAGTGGCCGTGGCAGCTCGCGCAGTTGGCGCGGAAGAGCTTTTCGCCGCGTCGGGCGCGTTCGAGCGAAACGCGGCTCGCCGGAAAGAAATCCGTGAAGCGCGGGGCGGGGGTCGAGAAGACCCGCGTCGTCAGGTCCTTCACGACGTCCTCGTTCTGGGCGAGCCAGGCTTCCAGTTTACGGAGGTCGGTGCCGCGCCCGATCTCGTTCCAGAGCAGGTTCGTCAGGATCGGGTTGCCGCTCACGACGGAGCCGTCCGAGAGCCAGCGGTTCTTGTACTTGAGCGTCCACCACGGCATGGGCTTGGAATCGGCGCGGTGCTCGTCGAGCTCGTGGCGTCGCGGGAATTTTTCGCGCAGGGGTTGGAAGCTCGCCCAGCCGTCGTCGGCCCGCGCGGCGAGGCTGCGCCCCACGTGGGCGAGCGAGGTGTCGAGTCCGAGCGACAACGGCCGGATGGGCCGCACGGCGCCGATTTGCCGTTGGCTGCGGCGGAAGAGCGCGACTTCCTCGTCGCTCGCGGCGAGGCCCTGCTTGAAGAGGGCAGGCGAGGCGAAGGGAAGCGTGCGTTTCACTCGCCAGAAGAACTCGTTCGAGCGCGGGCGCTTGTTCGTGAGCCCCGGAACGCTGCGTCCGAAGAAGTCCGAGGCGTGGCAACTGCCGCAGCTGAAGGTGAGCCCTTCGCCGTACGGCGTGCGGATGAGCGCCGCTCCGATGAAGGCGTGCTCGGTCGCGCCCTCGGGACGCGGCCAATGGTAAGGACTCGCGGCGGCCTCGCGGCGTTCGGGCGCGAGACCCAGCCATTCGAAGAGACCCTTGAAGTTTCGGAAGGGGAAAATCGGCCCGGCCAAGTTCACGAGGAAGCGCTTGAAGGGATTGTCTTCGGCGGCCTCGAGGTAGCGGTCCATGGCCTCGTAGGGGATGAGGAGCCCGGTCTCGTTCACGGGCCACTGCCAAGCGTGGCGGGCGCCCCGGTTTTGGGCCGCGGCCAAGTCAGCTTCGCTCAGCGCGTAGGGGTTTTCGAAGGGGCTTTCGACGGGCCGACCCCGGGCCCAAAGCTCGGCCTCGGCCGGCGAGGGGCCCGCCCATGCGGCGGGGCCCATCAGGGCCGCGAGTCCGAGCGCAGAGAAGGAGCTTCGAAAGGCGATCACCCGTTCATTGTGACAAAAAATTCACACTCCGTGCGTCGGTTTCTTGACGCTGCCCTGCGCTGTCGGCGGATCGGGCGGAACGGAAGTGTTCGTTTCGCGTGGGCCCTGTTACAAGGAACTCATGAGCCGAGTCTTTGTTCGCCGCGTTGATCCGAGTCCCGCCGTACAAAGCGATCCCGTCTGGAAGCTCATTTACGGAATCCGCCACCGGGTCTTCATCGTCGAGCAGGGCGTGGCGCCCGAGATCGAGATCGAGTTCGAGGAAGCGGCCACCCATTACCTCGCCGAGCTCGACGGTCGCGCGGTCGGCTGCGGTCGTTGGCGCGCCACCGACAAGGGACATAAGGTCGAGCGGGTCGCCGTGCTGGGAGATGTCCGCGGCGCTTCGGTCGGTAAGATCCTCATGGAACGGATCCTCGAGGACTTGGCCGCGATCGACGCGCGACGGATCTACCTTTCGTCGCAGACCCAAGCGGCGCCGTTTTACGAGCGGCTCGGTTTTCGGCCCGAGGGTGGGATTTACGAAGAGGCCGGCATTCCGCACGTCCTCATGGTGCGGGCCTAATCCTGGCCTGGCGCCGGACGAGGGATTCGTCGCCTAAAGATGCCGGGCCAGGACGACGACGCTGACTGCTCGCGCGGGCGTGCGGGCGGGATTGAAGTACGCGTGCGAGATGTCGCCCGGAAAGGCCAGCACGTCACCCGCTTCGACCGCGTACTCCTTGCCCTCGACCCGGATCCGGATCGAGCCCTCCGTGCACACGAGATATTCCTTCGTGCCGGCGACGTGGGGAACTCCGATGAGTTGGGCGCGCGGACCCAGCTCGATGCCGTCGATTTCCATGGCGGGGATCGAGTCCGGCAGCAGCTTTTTTAGGAGAGCTCCGCTCTTCGAGCGTCGGCCAACGGGAAGTTCGGCCGCCGGGATATGGACGACCCGGGGGCGGGGCCGTTGCAGGAGCTCCTCGAGTCCGACCTGAAAAACGCGGGCGACTTGGAGCAGGGTGGAAAGCGAAGGGTTGGCCGACCCCGATTCGAGGAGGGTGATCGTGGAGCGGGGAAGCTCGGAGAGGCGGGGGGG
>DDRA01000031.1:38455-38711 GCA_002343545.1 Bacteriovoracaceae bacterium UBA2428 | reverse complement strand
AAAGCTCGGAGAGGCGGGCCAGCGCGCCCTGCGTGAGTTTGCGGGCGCGCCGGAGCTCGAGCAGGTTCTCGGCGAGATTACGGGCGCTTTCGCGACTTTCCTTGGCCATGCGAGGGAACGCTAGCCAAGGCGTAGGCGCGGAGGCAAGGGCGCGAGTCTTTCTTGCGGTCGCCGGGCGAGCTTTGCTAATCCCGTGGGCATGGAGTTCGGCCAGGTTTCAAGTTTGATGGGGATCGACTGGCGGCTCCCCCCCGGT
>DDRA01000031.1:37228-38303 GCA_002343545.1 Bacteriovoracaceae bacterium UBA2428 | reverse complement strand
AGGCCCCCCGCCGATCCCGCTCGCAACGCCTTCGTCTTGGGCGAGCGGCGCGCCGAAGCTCCTCGGCTTTACGTGGGAACCGTGGGTTGGGGTTATCGGGAATGGGTCGGCGAAGTTTACCCGCCCAAAACCCCGGTCAAAGACTACCTGCGCACCTACGCCCGTCGCTACCGCAGCGTCGAGTTGAACGCGACTTTCTACCGGATTCCGCAGATCGAGCAGGCCGAGGCTTGGGCCGCGGCCACGCCCGAGGACTTTCGTTTTGGCCCCAAGGTCACCCAGACGCTTTCGCACGTGAAGCCCCTCGGCGGCGACGCGCGGCTCATCGAGGAATTCGTCACGTCGATGCGGGGTTTCGGTTCTCGCTTGGGCACGGTGTTTCTGCAGCTGCCCCCGGATTTTTCGCGTCGTCGCGAGTCCGAGCTGCGCGATTTCTTCGACGCGGTCGACGGGCGGCTGCCGCTCGCCGTCGAGTTCCGCCACGAGAGCTTCTTTCGGGCGGGGGCCCTCGTCGATCCCGTGCGGCGTTTCTTCGAGGATCGCGGCGTCGCGGTCGTGATGACCGACACCGCGGGCCGCCGCGACGTCTTGCACGCCGATCTGTGCGCCAAGCGGGCCTTCGTGCGCTTCCGCGGTAACGAGGACGAAGCCACGGATCTCGCGCGGCTCCGGGATTGGGCGGCCAAGGTGGCGGGTTGGTTCGAGCAGGGTTTGGAAGAGCTCTACTTCTACGTCCACCAGCCGAACAACGTGAAGGCTCCCCCGACCCTCGAGAAGGCCCTCGAACTCTTTGGCGAGTCGACGGGGCTCGAGACTTGGCCGCGGGATCGCCGCGAGGCCGGTCGCGACGAAGTCCGCCCCCAGCTCTCCCTCTTCTGAGCGGAGTCGTGATATTTTCGCGGGGATGGAAATCCTTGCCCCGTTCCTAAGCGCCGCCGGCCTCATCAGTTTCGGGACGCTCACGGCCCTGGAGATCGTGCTGGGGATCGACAACGTCATCTTCATCTCGATCCTGGCCGGTCGTTTGCGCGGGGAGGATCGGGAGAAGGCGCGTCGCTACGGCTTGGGCGGCGCC
>DDRA01000031.1:36483-37098 GCA_002343545.1 Bacteriovoracaceae bacterium UBA2428 | reverse complement strand
GTCGCTACGGCTTGGCCGGCGCCTTCGTCATGCGTCTGGGCCTGCTCTTCCTCGTGAGCTGGATCGCGCAGCTCACCGAACCGCTCTTCAGCGTGCTCGGGCGGGACTTCTCGGGCAAGTCGCTCATTCTCTTCGGCGGCGGCCTCTTCTTGCTCTTCAAGGCGACGAGGGAAATCCACCACAAGCTCGAAGGGCCCGACCAGAATCCTTCGCTTCAAACGACGGCCACGGCGACGCTCTCGGGCGTCGTGATGCAGATCTTGCTCCTCGACCTCGTTTTCTCGCTCGATAGCGTCATCACGGCGGTCGGCATGGCGCAGGCCGTTTCGATCATGATCGCGGCGAACGTCGTTGCGCTCGTCGTGATGCTGGCCGGCGCGCGCGCGATCTCGGCCTTCATTGACGAGCACCCGACCTTCAAGATGCTCGCCCTGAGCTTTCTCATGATGATCGGCCTCGTGCTGAGCGCGGAAGGCCTGGGCTTCCACATCCCGAAGGGCTACGTATACTTCGCGATGGCGTTCAGCGTCGTGACGGAGTTCCTGAACCTGAAGATGAAAAAGGCCGGCGCGAAGCCCGTCCAGCTCAAGCCGTAACTGTGCGCCCGGAAAAGGT
>DDRA01000031.1:32362-36320 GCA_002343545.1 Bacteriovoracaceae bacterium UBA2428 | reverse complement strand
CGTAACTGTGCGCCCGGAAAAGGTCTTCGCGAGGCGACCGACCGGGCGCGGAACCGCATCGGTGGCGTGAAGCGTGGTAGCGAGGACTAGCGTGGCGTGGACCGGCGGCCCAGGCGAGACCTAGGTAATGGATTTTCGGGCGAAACCGAGTTGTCGCCTGTGCTCGACGGGAATGTGCGCGCGAAAGAAGCACCGCCATTCCTTACTCATGCCTTCGGGGATTAGATTTGCCCTTACGGCGAAAATATCGGTGAAATCGAGCCTGCGCGGGCAGAGCCCGGCCGCTTGGGCGGGGCTCTGCTTGTGGGCATGTGGCCTTCGGACGTGCCGTTTGGTGAACTGCGGCAGCATAAAGTTCTTGTGCACCATGAAGAGAGCGTAGCGCTGGCACATGTGGCCAGGGGTTTTGCTGAAACAGATGGTCTCGCGGGCGAAGGCGCCAACGCGTTGCCGGATGAGAAGGTCGGCGTGGTTCACCGAGAAGAGAATATTCTGAAAATTTCGGCAGGCCTTCGAGGATATGGTGACGTGCTCGATACGCTTTTCGGCGAGGTCTTCGCGGACGGAAGCTCGGTAGTGGAGATGTCGGTCGCTTAGGAGGCGCAGTCTTCCCCCTTCGCAGCGTGGAACGGTTCTTCCGAGCAGACGCGTGGTGGCGATGCGGACGGACTTCGGATCGTAGCGGCCCTCGAGGGCTTCGATTTGGTCGAGACGATTTCGCTGCCACGGGGAAATGCGCCCTTTCCGATTGAGACTAGCGAAGTTGAAGTCGTAGATGAAAAGGGAATCACGTCCGATGAGCTGGTTGATGTGGTTGGGGTCGTACTGGGAACCGGCGAAGTTTTCGAGCCCGTCGTAGCAAAGGGGCTCGCGAATGACGAAGTCCCTGGTGAAGCGGTGCTGGAACTCGAGCGCGCGTCGGGCGAGATGCCAGAGCCGGATGCGAACGGCATGCTCGCTCAAGGCGAGAGAACGTGCGATCGCGCGGTTGGAAGTTCCGTGAAAACTAAGGGAGAGAATCTTCGCGCTGAGGGCGGGGTCCGGGTGCTTGTAGCGATAGTTCATGCGGCCGGTGTTTTCGCTAAAACTGCGCCGGCAAATGAGGCAACGAAAGCGTCGTCGGGTCGCGCCCGAGAGGTTGCGCACCGGGGCCGAGAATCCTCGCCGGGCGAAGCTCGTCGAGCCGCAATGGCAGCGTGGGTCGGGGGTCGATTTGGTTAAAATCACCAAGTCGCCGTCGCAAGTTCAATGCCAGGGGGGACTCCCCTTACGCGCGGATGCGGTTCCGCGCCCGGTCACCCGCCACGCGAAGACCTTTTCCGGGCGCACAGTTACGTGAGCGAGCTTTCGCGGAAGGTGCCCAGCACGTCGAGGGGCTTGCCGAGCATGCGGATGCGGCCTTCGTGGAGCCAGAGGATGCGGTCGCAACTTTCGAGCGTCGAGAGCCGATGCGCGATGATGATCTGCGTGCGGTCGCGGAAGAAACGCTCGGTCGCGCGCACGAGGAGCTCCTCGGACTGCGGGTCGATCGCGCTCGTCGCTTCGTCCATGATGACGACCGGCACGTCCTGGAGCGCGCAGCGGGCCATGCAGAGGAGCTGGCGTTCGCCGAGCGAGAGGTTGCGCGCGCGCTCCTCGATGGGCGCCATGAGCCCGGCCTTCTGCTCGCGGACCCAGATGCCGAGCCCGACTTGGTCGAGCACCGCGATGAGATCCTCGTCCGCGATGTCGCGCCCCAGACAAAGGTTTTCGCGGAGCGTGCCGCGGAAAAGCACGGGGTCTTGCGTGATGAGCGCGATCGTTTGGCGGTAGGCCTCGAGATCGAGCTCGTCGTTGTGCGGCGGGCGCGAGAGATCGAGGTGCGGGCGGTAGCCGCCGACGCGGATGGAGCCGGCTTCGAACGGGTAGAGGTACAGCAGCGCTTGGATGAGGCTCGACTTGCCGCTGCCCGTGCGCCCGATGACGCCGAGGCGTTCCCCCGCCTCGATGCGGAAGTTCAGGCGATCGAGCACGGGCGGGAGATCGGGGCCGTAGCGCAGGCTCAGATCTTCGACGCTCACGTCCACGGCGCGGTGGCCGCGAAGGGGGCTCGTCGTGGGCGCCCCCCGCGGGGTGCGGGGATGCTCCGTGGGGTAGGTCGCGATCGGCGGCAGCTTGGCCCCGGCTTCGAGATCCATGCGAAGGTACTGGTCGAGACGCTCGACGCCGGTGAGCGCGTCTTCGAGCTGCGCCACCCAGTCGAAGAGCTGCTGGAGGTTCGCCCCCGAAAGGGTCATGAAGCCCAGGGCGACGCCGACCGAGCCCACCCCGATGCGTCCCGTCTCGACGAGCCAGTACCCCAGGAGCCCGGTGAGCAGGACGACGAACGCCGTCGTCGTGGTCATCTGCCAGGAGAACCATTGGGTCGTGACGACGGTGCGCAGCTTCTGCGAGAGGAAGTTCAGGTCGAGACCGCGGAAGCGATCGAAGAAGGCTTTCTCGCGCCCGAAGACGCGAATGGTCGAGGCTCCCTGGGTCGTCTCGGCAAAGTGGGCGATCGAGGGCGAGCGCCCTTTGGAGAGCTCGCGACGGGTGGAGCGGATGGCGCCGCGGTTCGCCCGGTAGACGAGGTAGTTCATGAACGCGAGCAGAAGGAAGAGCGGCGCGAACCAAGGGCTCGCGTAGGTCGAAAGCAGGAAACCGGCGAAGATATCGAAGAGGATGCCGAAGAACTCGGCGAGCGGGCCGCCGAACATGCGGAAGATGTTGCCGTAGTCGCTCGAGAAGCGGGTCACGATGCGGCCCACCGGCGTGCGGTCGAAGAAGGACATCGGCAAGCGCGACGTGCGCAGGGTGACTTCATCGTAGAACACGCTGACGGCGCGGGCCGAGATGCGCGAGAAGGCGATGCGGAAGAGGATCGTGAGCGCGAGGCCCAGGCCCGAGGCCAGCGCGAGCCAGAAGACGTAGTCGGCGCCGCCGAAGTTCTGCGCCCAGCCCGGGAGCGGGCGGCAGTCGGCGCCCCGGCAGCGACTATCGGCCCAGTACCCCATGAGGTTCGTGTTGAAGAGAAGGATGAGGCGGGCGGCGAAACCGATGAGCACGGCGGCCGAAAGGCCGGGCACCGCGGAACGGTAGACGAACCAGAGCGTCTGGCCGACGCTGCGTCCGTAGAAGCCCTCGAAGTTCGTTTCGTCCTCGAGGAAGCGGGACGAGGTCTTTTCGCGCGGAGTCTTCGGCTTCATGATCCCACTTTCTGGCGGGAGAGCACGTCGACGAAGGCCCGGAAGGCGTCGGAGCTACGGAGCAGCTCCTCGAAGGTCCCGTCCGCCGTGAGACGGCCGTGCTCGAGGAAGAGGATGCGGTGGACGTCGGGCAGGACGGAAAGGCGATGCGTGATGAGCAGTCGCGTGCGGTCCTTCCAGTCGCCTTCGATGAGGTCGGCGAGGAGCTTTTTCTCGGTGTCCACGTCCACGGCGCTCAGGCTGTCGTCGAGGATGAGGATCGGGCGGTCGTAGAAGTGCGCGCGGGCGAGGGCGACGCGTTGGCGCTGGCCGCCGGAAAGGTTCACGCCCCGCTCGCCGATTTCGGTCTCGAGGCCTTCGGGCAGGCTTTCGCGGTCGATGTCGAACTGCGAGAGCCGCAGCGAACGGCGGATCTCTTCGTCATGCTCGGGACCCGCGCCGTAGTTGAACACGACGTTATCACGGAGCGAGGCGCTCGCCACGAAGCCGTCCTGCGGCACGAAGCCGAAGCGTCGTCGGCGCTCGATCACGCTCAGGCGGAGCGCGTCTTCGTTCCCGATCCGGAAAGCGTCGAAGCTCGCGCTCGTCTCGCCGAGGAGGCTGAGCGCGAGCATGGACTTGCCGCTGCCGACCTCGCCGACGACCGCCACGAGCTCGCCCGGCTTCAGCTGGAACGAGACGCGGTGGAGGATCGGCTTGCCCGAAAGCGTGAGGTTCAAGTTGCGAACCTCGAG
>DDRA01000031.1:21592-32204 GCA_002343545.1 Bacteriovoracaceae bacterium UBA2428 | reverse complement strand
ACCTCGAGCCCCAGGGCGTGCGCGGAGCCTTCGACGGGCACGGGGCCCGCCGGCCTCTCGACTTTGGGCGAGGGGATGCGCAGGAAGCGCTCGACCCGCCGGAGCGAGGTCAGGCCGTCCATCGTGAAGGTGAAGACCCAGGGGATCTGACGGAAGGGGCGCGAGAGGAAAACCCCGAGGATCCACAGCAAGGCCAGGATCTCGCCGGGCGTCACGGTGTCGCCGTGGAGCGTGACGAGGGCCGAGACGGCCACCACGTTCAACAGGAAGCTAGCCGACGAGCCGACCGAGCTCATGACCTGCCCGTTCGTCACCATGCGGACGCGATTGATCGTTTCTTCCTCGCGCTTGCGGAACATTTTCGTCTCGAACGCGGAAACCCAGCTGAGCACGCGCAGCGTGCGGAGGTTCTGCACCCACTCGTTCACGAGCCCCGTGCGCTCCGCCGCGAGCTGCTTGAAGCGCAGGAACATCCGCGCTTGTCGCCACGCGAGGACCGCGCAGAGCGCGGCGACGCCGAGCTGAAGCGTGAAGAGGGGAACGAACGGCACGCCGAAGAGAAGGTGGATGAGACCGGGGCCGAGCAGGAGCGGGAAGAGGATGCCCGCGCCCGTCGGCAACGAGAGTTCCAGGAAGGCGGTGGCGCCTTGCACGTCGGTCGCGTAGAGCGCGACGATCTCGCCCGTACTGCGGCCGCTCAGGTTCTCCGACCGGAGCGCGAGGGTCTTCTCGAAGACCTTGTGCGAGAGCACGCGTTGCAAGAGCGTCGACTCGCGGAACCCGATGAAGTTCGCGAGCAGGCTGAGGCTCTGCCCGGCGACGAGGCAAAGGAACGCCGCGACGAGCAACGACCAAGGGGGCCAGGCGTCCAGGGCCTCGAGGTGGAAGCGTCCCTGGGCGCCGACGAGGCGATCCACGAAGAATTTCTGGAAGAAGGGGGCGGCGAGGCCGAAGAGGGCCGAGACGAACGCGCAGAGCGCGATGAGCGCGCGCCAAAGCGGGCGGGTCAAGAGGGACTTCAGGAAGAGGGAGCGATCTCCGGGAAGGTCGACCGCGGTCTCCGCCAGGCGCTCGAAAGTGGAAGCGTTCACGTCCCCCGGAGCCTAGCAGCCCCGCCGCTGGGGGTCATGGATTTCGTCGGGGTCTTCCGTGCTTCATTCTGCCCTGCGCCGTCAAGCTTCTGCCTCGCGCCCCGGGAACGCCCCGATAGAATGGGAGGGTGAGCCTGGACGACCAATTCCGCCGCTTGACGGCGGCCGAGTACGAGACGCTTCTCAAGGGCCAGCCGCCCGTCGACATCTACGTCTACCTGAGTACCTCGAAGAAGCACCTCGTGTTCGTCGAGGCGGGCGTCGCCCTCTCCGAGGCGAAACTCGAGAGCCTCAAGCGCCTCGGCGTGCAGAATCTTTTCGTGCGGGAAGCGGCCGCGGTCGCGGCCCCCGCGCCCAAGCGCGTGGACGCCATCGCCGTGGAGCTCGACCCGAAGCAGGCCTTCGAGGGCGAGGTGCTCGGTCCCCAGGCCGAGACCAAGCTGAAGGAGTGTTACCGGAGCCTGCTGGAGCTGCCGCCCGAACAGGCCGCGATCCCGGTCTCCGAAGTCGTCTCGAAGATGTCGGATCAGCTCATCCAGGCCCTCGCCCCCGAGGCGAAGGACATCCGTTCCACCGTCATCAAGAATCTCTCGAACGTGCGCTTCATGAGCCACTCCGCGGCGCTCTCGACGATCGCCGTGCTTTGCGCCGTGGCGAACGACTTCCGCTCCAAGACCGTCTTCCAGACGCTCCTGAACGCGACCCTTCTCATGGACGCTTCGCTCGCGGATCTCGAGGAAGCTTACCTCGAAACCTACTACCGTAACCGCCGGGAACTTCCCTCGCACGTCCTCGAGCGGATCCAGGCGCATCCTGTGAAGTCGCAGCAGATGGTCGCCTACCTGCCGATCCACACGGACGCGCTCAGCCAGCTCATCCTGAATCACCACGAGTTGCACAACGGCCGCGGCTACCACCGGGGCATCCGGACCGCGCAGATTCTACCGCTCGCGCGCGTCCTCGCCCTCGCCGTGGACTTCTACGAGCAGCTGAAATCGGCCGAGCTCAACGGGCAACCCTTGAGCCTGAAGGACGTCCTCGTCCGGCTTCGCGAGTCGGGCGTCGAGCCCCACGAGCGCCGCCACCAAACCAAGCTGGTGGAGGGCATCTTCGCCTTCCTCGGGATGAAGCTCTAGCGCGTCACGATGTTACGGGCCAGGAAGAGGCAAAGCAGCGTCGCCGCGACGGCCATGTAGCCCACGACGTTGTAGTGCAAGAGCGCGCCGCTGGCCGACGTCGTCAGGATGAGGCCGCCCGCGAGCGAGGCGAGCCCCGAGGAACCTTGCTGGATGCAGGAGTTCACGCTCATGAAGCCGCCGCGCCGCCCCTGGGCCGCGGCCGAGGTCACGAGCGCCATCGTCGGCACGAAACGGCCGGAAACCGTCACCATGAAGAGCGTCGTGCAGGCGAGCGCGAGGGGGAGCGGCAGCGGCGGCAGGTGCGTGACGAGGAGAATGGCCGGGATCGAGGTGAGCGCCATGACCGCGAACATGCGGTGCTTGCCGTAGCGATCGCAAAGGAAACCGATGATCTGCGAGCTGAAGAAGGTGAAGAGGCCGCCGCAGAGGTAGATCCACGAGAGCTGCTTTTCTTGGAGCCCGACGTTCGAGACCATGTAGGGACTCATGAAAGGGATCACGCTGAAGCCCGCGAACATCATCGCGATCGTGAGCAGGAAGGCGCGTTGGTGGTTGCGGTCCGTGAGGATACTGCCCATCTCGCGCATCGGGTCGCGCTTCTCGCTCGGGCGGATCTCGAGGTGCCCGCGCAGCGAAGGGAGGCGCCACGCCGCGAGCGCGCAGGCCAGGAGGCTGCCCACGCCGAGCAGAACGAAAGGGGCGTGCCAATCGAAGCGCACCGCAAGCTCGAGTCCCACGGGGATGCCGATGACGGAAGCGAGCGAGAAGGCGCTCATGACGATACCCGTCGCGCGGCCGCGCCGGCTCACGTCGACGGCGTCGCCGAGGATCGAGAAGACGAGCGAGCCCACGAGCCCGCCGAAGGCGCCCGCGAAGATCCGCGCGCCGACGAGCGTGCTGTAGTTGGGGGCGAAAGCGCAAAGCAGGGTGCCGATCGAGAAGCCTAGGTATGTCGTGACGAGGGCCTTCTTGCGGTCGAAACGGTCGATGAAGAAAGCGCCTAGCAGCCCCGAGATCGCGGCCGAGAAGGTGTAGCTCGACACGACGAGCCCGAAGCGTTGGGCGTCGATGCCGAAGACGCGGATGAGCTGCGGGCCGAGCGGCATCATGATGACGAAGTCCATGATGTGCGTGAAGTTCACCGCGGCGAGGATCGAAACGATAAGCCACTCTTCGGCGGTGAGGCGGCTGACGGGATGCGGGGTGGGGGTCGTCGTCGTGTTTTCCATGGCGCTCTCCCGGGGGAGAAGGGCCATCATGCCCCAAGGCCGGGCGGCGGTCTCGCGGCTTTCGCGTCAAGCCAAAGAAAAAGGGCCGGCCCCCTTTCGGGAGCCGGCCCTTCGGAGGTCTCTGTTCGCCGGATCAGCGGGCGAAAACGTTTTCCGCGGCCTGCTTGCAGTAGGGCAGGCTCGGGTTGATCTGGCAGAGGATCGCGCAGAGCGGTTCCTGCGGCGTGCCCTCGAAGGGGCACTTGTCGCCACCGGGGTTGCCCGGGTTACCCGGGTTGCCGGGGTTCGAGCCGCCGCCCGCTTTGCCCACGTAGAACTTGAGCGAGCGGATCGTCTGGCCGTTCGCGTCGGTCGCGGTGACGACCGTGTCGCCTTCCGCCGTCGCTTTGAGCTGGCCCGTGGCCGAGACCGTCGCGACGTTCGCGTTCGACGAAACGAAGGTGAAGGGCGCCTTGCCGTTGTGGACGTCGAGTTGCATCGAGTCGTTGACCTTCAGGCTGCCGGCCGACGGCACGAGGAAGGGCTTCTTGGCGAGCAGCGTCTCGACCGCGGCGGCTGCGTCGACCCGGCAGTTGCAGGCCGTTTCGATCGCGACTTGCGCGCCGGTGACCTGCAGGAGCGCGCGGGCCTGGGCGCCCGTGAGCTTGTCGTCCTGCGCCTTGAGGAGCGCGACGAGACCGGACACGAGCGGCGTCGCCATCGAGGTACCCGACAGGTTCTGGTACTTGTTCGACGGGATCGTGCTCATGATGTTGAGGCCGGGGGCCGCAACGTGGACGCGCGCCTTGCCGAAGTTCGACCAGCTCGGTTTCTCGTCGTTCGGACCCGACGCGGCGACGGTGATCGTGTTCGGGAAGCCGGCGTTGGCCGGGTACATCTCGACGGTGTCGTTGTTCTTGCCGTCGTTGGCGGCCGCGGCGATGAAGATCACGCCGGCCTTGTCGGCGCGTTCGACCGCGTCGACGAGGGGCTGGGCTTGGCTACGGCTGACCGCCGCGCCCCAGCTCGCCGAGATGATGTGTGCGCCCTTTTCGATGGCGTAGTCGATGGCCTTGATGCCGTCCATGAGGTCGCCGCCGCCGTCCGCGCCGAGGAAGCGCAGGGGCATCATCGAGACTTCGGGCGAGAGGCCGACGATGCCGCCGTCCACGACGCCCGTCGCGCCCACGATGCCGGCGCAGTGCGTGCCGTGACCGGGGTTCTGGCGCCCGGTGACGTCCATCGGGTCGTTGTCCTTGTCTTTGAAGTCGTAGCCCGCGACCGCGTTGTCCTTGAGCGACTCGTGGCGGTAGTCGACGCCCGTGTCGATGACGGCGACGAGCACGCGGCGGTTACCTTTGTTGCCGGCGATTTCCCACGCGCGCTCGGCGTTGACCTTCTTGATCGCCCACTGCTCTTTGAGCGCGGTCGGGTCGAAGGGCGCCTCGAAGCGTTGGAGGCGGAAGTTGGGGACGACGTACTCGACGTCCGGGCGCGCCGCGAGCTTGGCGAGCGCCTGGATCTCGTTCTTGTCGTCGATGCGCACCTTCGCGAGATTCGCCGCGTCGTGCGTGTCGACGAGCATGACGCCGACGTTCGTTTTCTGGACCGAGAGAAAACCCGTGTCCTTGTACTTGACGATGAATTCCCCGGCTTGCGCATTGAGCGCGCCGGCGAGTGCCGCGCAGGCGACCACGAAACGTTTCATATTGAACCCTCCCCCTTTGGTGTCAGAAACACGTTAACGGGTTCGGGCCCCGAGGGTAAGGGGCGGTCGGGCTAAGCGGAGCGGAGAATCGCCTAATAAGCCTTAAACGGCGTCAGCCCTTTGACGGGCGTGCGAGCTCGGCGAGCGACGTTTCTTTGAAAGAGGCGAACCAAGCTTCGAGGTTCCGGTTCCACGCGCCGCCCGCGTCGAGTCCGCGCGCGGCGCCGAGGTATTCGCGCAGCCATTCGTCGGCGGGAACGCCCGCGAGATCGCGGGCGAGGACGTAACGCGGATCGCCGCCGCGCGCGCCGCGGGCCGATTCGACGATGAGCCCGCGCGCGACGAGAAAACGAAGCGCGCGGCGCAAGGAGTCCGAGCTCAAACGGCCGCTTTCGCGCAGCGTTTCGAAGCGCAGCGGCGGATGCCCCTGCGCGAAGGCCGCCTGAAGTCGCGCGAGCACGACGAGCGTTCCTTCGACTTCCGGCAGCGTGGGCGCGTCGCCCGAGGTCTCCGTGAGTTCGTCTCCTTGCTGGATGAGGTAGGAGATCTCGCCGCCGAGGATGATGACGAGCCACGTGACGTAGATCCAGAACGCGAGCAGCGGAACGACGGCGGCCTTGCCGTAAGCCGTTTGGGTGCCGATGCGGAAGTAGAGGTTCATGCCGAGGTTCACGAGCTGCAGCAAGACGGCCGTGAAGCAGGCTCCTCCGAGCGCCGCGGCCCAACGAACCTTCCGCACGGGAACGTAGCGATAGAGCAAGAAGAAGGTCAGCAGGAGGAGGGCGATCGGGATCGCGCCGTTGAGCAGCGTCGCCATGCCCGGCACGTGGTCGAGGACGTAGGCCGTCGCGGGAATCTGACGGAGCACGAAGGGAATCGAGACCGCCGCGACGAGCACTAGCGGGGCCGCGACCGAAACGAAGAGGAAATTGCGGACCTGCTCGAGCCAAGGGCGTTGGCTCTCGGCCTTCCAGATGAGGTTGAGCGTGCGGTCGATGTTGAGGAAAGCCGAAAGGCCGACCCAGGCCAAAATCAGGATCGCGAAGATTCCCAGGCTGCCGCTCTTCTGCGTGAGGTTCGCCAGGTAGGTGTCCTTGAACTGGACGGCGTAATCCATGACGAAGCCACGGTGTTCCTCGGGGATCGTGGCCAGGAAGCGGTCCACGAGCCCGCCGAGGGCCTCGGAGACGAAGCCGAAACGCGTGAAGATCGAGAAGATGAAGAAGAGTCCGGCGAGCAGCGGCAGCATCGAGAAGAGCATGAGGTAACTGAGCGATTCCGCGCGGACGCCGATCTCGTCGCGCACGAACTCGTGCTGGAGCATGAGGGCCCAGCGCCGAGTCTTAAGCCAAAAGCGCCGGGGCTTCGAAAGGTCTTGGGTCTCGAGTTCCTTGAGATCCCGGATCTGCTTCGCGATCGTTTCGATTTGCTGGGTCTGGGCGGCCATGGCGGGCATCTTAGCGCGATCTTCGGATGCGCGCATCGCATGGGTGGTCGGGAGGCCCCCGAAGCTTTAGGCGCAACGTGCATAAGGGGTGGGCCTCTGATATCTTCGCGTGGGACGCTTTTGACGGACTCCGGGGCCTGGAGTCATCTCGAGCGATTCTCGGACCCCTTTCGCAAAGATAAGGAGCGAAAACCTATGTTCCAACGTTTCGCGTTCGTTTTGAGCGGAGCCGTTCTCGCGGCGGCCGTCGCGGTAAGCCCGGCTTCGGCGCAGGACAAGAAAGTCCTCACGATCGGGATCTCGCAGGAGTTCGAAGCCCTGAACCCCGTGATCTCGCAGATGGCGGCTTCGAGCCTCATCGCGAAGACGGTGCTTCGCAGCCTCGTCACGATCGACTCCAACTGGAAATGGGTTTGCGTGCTTTGCAAGGAGCTCCCGAGCCTCGAGAACAAGCTCGCGAAGATCGTCACCCAAGGTAAAGACAAGCGCCTCGTCGTGAGCTGGGAGCTCAACGACGCCAAGTGGGGCGACGGCACGCCGGTCACCGGCGAGGACGTCAAGTTCGCCTGGACGGTCGGCAAGAACCCGAACGTCTCGGTCGGCGAGAAGGACATCTACGATCGGATCGTCGACATCCAGGTCGACGCGAAGAATCCCAAGAAGTTCACGATGACCTTCAAGGAGCCGCGTTACGACTTCTACCAGCTCGGCACTTTCTACATCATCCCGAAGCACATCGAAGGCCCCGTCTTCGAGAAGACGAAGGGAACGGCCGGCGCTTACGAGAAGCAGACGATGTTCAACTCGAACCCGCTCACGCCGGGACTCTACAACGGCCCCTACCGCGTGGCCGATCTTAAGCTCGGTAGCCACGTGACGCTCGAGCGCAACCCGAACTTCTTCGGCCAAGCGCCCGCCTTCGAGCGCGTCGTGTTCAAGCTCATCCCGAACACGCAGACCCTCGAGGCGAACCTCCTTTCGGGCACGATCGACATGATTTCGGAGCTGGGCGTCGCTTTCGACCAGGCCCTCGCCCTCGAGAAGCGGATCAACGCGAACCCCGCGCTCAAGAAGAAGTTCAAGGTGAACTTCCGCCAGGGACCGACCTACGAACACGTCACGTTCAACTACAAGAGCCCGATCGTCTCGGATCTGCGCGTCCGCCGCGCCCTCGTCCAGGGCGTCGACCGCGCGAAGCTCGTGCAGGCGCTCTTCGAAGGCCGCCAGCCGGTGGCCCTCCACAACATCCACCCCCTGGATCCGTACTACACGGATAAGGTCGCGAAGAACGCCTACGACGCCGCGGGCGCCGCCAAGCTCCTCGACGAAGCCGGCTGGAAGCTGAACGCCAAGGGTATTCGCGAGAAAGACGGCAAGCCGCTCAGCCTGACGCTCATGACGACCGCGCAGAACAAGACGCGCGAGCTCGTGCAGGTTTTCTTGCAGTCGGAGTGGAAGAAGCTCGGCATCGAAGCCAAGATCAAGAACGAACCCGCGCGCGTGTTCTTCGGCGAAACCGTCAAGAAGGGTATCTGGCCCGACCTCGCGATGTTCGCGTGGGTCTCGAGCCCGGATAACCCGCCCCGTTCGACGATGCACTCGGGCGAGATCCCGACCGCCAAGAACTCCTACGGCGGCCAGAACGGCGGTTCCTTCAAGAACGCCGAGGCCGACAAGCTCCTGAACGAGATCCCGAACGAGTTCAACTTCGCCAAGCGTAAGCAGCTGATGGAACGCCTGCAGCAGATCTACGCCGAGGAACTGCCGGCCATGCCGCTTTACCTGCGCGCCGAGATCTCGGTCTCGCCGGCGAACATCACGGGCTACCAGCTCAACGGCCACCAGTTCTACTCGACCCAATCGATCGAGTACTGGAAGCTCGGCGGCGGCGCCGTGGCCGGCCGCTAGTTCGACGAAACAAGAACTCGTTTCAGGGCCTCGGATGCAAGGCCCGAGGGAGCGAAATGTACGCCTGTACATGAGTCGACCGAGTACGCTGCAGACGAGGATTTGAAACGAGTTCTAGTGACTTTTCGGGGCCGGCCAGTGTAGGGTCGGCCCCCTATGAATTTTATCGTCCGGCGGGTCGCCCAGACCCTCTTCGTGCTCGTCCTGATGAGCTTCGTCTCCTACGCGATGATGGCGCTCATGCCGGGCGATCCCCTCGACATCGCCTGCGCCGCGAACCCGCGCTGCAACCCCGAAAACATCCTCGAGATGAAGCGCCAGCTCGGTCTCGACCGCCCGATCCCGGAGCGTTTCGTGAAGTGGGCCGCCGCGGCCGTGCAAGGTGACCTGGGCTACTCGCGCACGTACCAGCGTCCCGTGACGGAAATCCTCTGGCCGCGTCTCTTGAACAGCATGTGGTTGGGCTTGCTCTCGAGTTTCGTGGCCCTCGTCGTGGCGATCCCGCTCGGGATCCTCGTCGGCGTCATGCCGCGCAAGAAGATCGACTACATCGTGAACATGTTCTGCTTCGTCGGGGTTTCCTCCCCGTCGTTTTGGCTGGGCCTCATGTTCATCTACCTCTTCAGCGTGCAGCTCGGCTGGTTACCCGCGGGCGGCGTGCAGACGGTCGACGGGATGGAAGACCTGTCGGGCTGGGCGGCCGTGCTGGATCGGCTCAAGTACATGATCCTGCCCGTGCTCACGCTCACGCTCCTCACGATCGCGGGTTGGGTGCGGCAGACGCGTTCGGCCATGATCGAGGTCATGTCGATGGACTACATCCGCACCGCGCGCGCCAAGGGCCTCGCCCCCGTGCAGGTCATCCTCAAGCACGGCGTGCGCAACGCCATGCTGCCGGTCGTGACGGTCGTCGCGCTCGGGCTCTCGGGCGTTTTCTCGGGCGCCGTCATTACCGAAACCGTCTTCGCCTACAACGGCGTCGGCAAGCTGCTCTACGACTCGATCCTGGGCAACGACTACAACGTCGCGATGTGCGCCTTCGTCGTGAGCTGCGCGGGCGTTCTGATCGCGAGCCTCGTGGCGGACCTCTGCTACGCGATGCTCGATCCCCGCATCAAGCTGAAGTGATTTGAAGGAAGCGCGACATGGAATGGCGACTCATCTGGGAACGTTTTCGTGAACACAAAGCCGGCCTTTGGGGGCTCTGGGCGGTCCTCGCGATCGCGCTCATCGCGATCTTCGCGCCCGCCATCGGGGCGGCGCTGGGCTTGGACCCTTACGCGCAGGACATCCTGCTGCGCTACGCCCCGCCTGGCAACGGTCACCCGCTCGGCACGGACGAGGCCGGGCGCGACTTCCTGATCCGCTTGATCTACGGCGCCCAGGTCTCGGTCGGCGTCGCGGTGCTCTCGACCGTCGCTTCCATGATCGTCGGCGTCATCATCGGCGCGATCGCGGGTTACTACGGCGGGCTCTGGGATGCATTCCTGATGCGCTTTACCGACGCGCTTTTGTCGCTCCCGCTGCTGCCCGTGCTCATCCTGCTGGCCGCGATGGACTTCGCGAAGCTTCCGGGGCTCGGGCTTTTCTTTGCGGACGGTGACGCGAGTCTCACGAAGATGGTGCTTATTTTCGTGCTCTTTTCGTGGATGACGGTTGCGCGTCTGGTTCGTGGCCAAATTCTTCAGCTCAAGGAGATGGAGTTCGTGACGGCCGCGCGCTCGCTCGGCATGCGCGACGCGCGCATCATCCTGCGCCACGTCCTTCCTTCGGTGTTGCCGGCCGTCATCGTGGCCGTGAGCCTCGCTGTGGGCCAGACGATCCTCTTCGAGTCGGCGCTGAGTTTCCTCGGCCTGGGCATCCAGCCCCCGCTCGCGAGTTGGGGCAACATGCTCAACAACGGCCTCGAGACGCTGAGCGCGGCGCCGATGCTCGTCTTCCTGCCGGGCTTCTGCATCCTCGTCGTCGTCGTCGCGTTCAACTTCATCGGCGACGGCCTTCAGCACGCCCTCGATCCCAAATCGGTCAAACGCTGAGGAAAAGGCGTCAGGTTCCTTTTGGTTCAGCAGTTGCGTCAATTGACGCGCGCGCTGAACCAAAAGGAACCTGAC
>DDRA01000031.1:1852-21384 GCA_002343545.1 Bacteriovoracaceae bacterium UBA2428 | reverse complement strand
GTCAGCCGCGCGGCGCGGCATCGCCTCCGCGGCGCCCGGGGTACGGGGGCCTTCGCGGGGCCGGCGGTCCTGGCAGGCGCTGCCGCGGGGTTGGCAGGCGAAGCCGGCCTTCGATCCGGCGATCGAGAAGCGGCAGGCTTCGGTCGTGCCGGAGTAGCCCGAGTCGACGATGCGCGCGCGGGGGTCGGCGCACGAGATCTCCATCGCGGCCCCGCCCGTGCCGAAGCGTAGTTCCTTCTGTACGGTCTCGAGGCGGCCCGGATTGGGGCGCGGGAGCGAGGGAGGAATGACGGGCGGCACCGGACGCGGCGGGATCGGCGGCACCGGGGTCGTCGGGCGCGGCGTGGGCCGCGGGTCGGGCGTCGCGTCCTGACAGCGCTGCCAGCGGATGTGGTAGGTCAGGCCGTCGCGCGCGACGCCGTCCACCGAGTCGACCGTGCTGAGCGTGGCTTCGCGCCGGGCGTTCGTCGTCGTCGCGAGTTGGATGTTCAGGTCGAGGTCGAAGGAATCGCCGCACTCCGTCCATTGGCGAACCTTGTTGAACTTCGTGCCGAGGGAATAGTCCCCTTCGAGCGGTCCGGCGAAGACCTTTCGCGCGACGAGCCCGGGAATGCGCGCGCGGGCGCCGCCGCGGACCCTGCGGCCGTCGATGGCGTAGCGCACGGTGAGGCGCGTGTTCCCGTTGCGCGGGAGCGAATGGAAACCCCGAATATCCGTGCGGACCACCATGGCGCGGTAACCCGCGGGCACGACGAAGGGGATCGTAATGCGGCATTGCTTGGACGCTTGGAGCCCGGCGGCGCCGGCTTCGACCTGGAAGCCGTCGAAGAGCGCCGAGAAGGATTTTTGGTCCGGGCTGAGGGCGGTCGACACGCTGCCCGTCGGACAACCGTTGCCGGCGTAGCTTACGCCTTCGAGACGAACGCCGCTCGGTAGCACGGAGTCTTCGTTCCCGATCGCGGACCCGGGACGTTCGCTGAGCTCTTCTTCTTCGTCGGGGGTTTGCGCGTGAAGCGAAGGAACTCCGAGGGCCAAGAACAAGGCGGCCCAAACGGCGGGGCGGGGGCTTCGCGCGGGAAAGGGCATCTTCGGCGTCGGGCTTCTCATCGGGTCTCCTCCTCGTTGGGTCGTGACGTGAGATCGATATAGAAGAGAAGCGGCGCGGCCGGGGGGATTCCCCCAAAATCAAAGACAAAAAACGGGTGGATAGTCCAAAAGATCGCCCGAAGTGTGGCAAAATGCATTTTTCTGATGCGTATTCTGAATATACGGACAAAATTCAGATGAAAAATTCAATATGCGTATCACGCTCGGGTCCAAGTTGAAGTAGTTCCATGTCTACGGGCGCCTGGGGAGGTGCCCACACACAAGGAGGAACGGACATGAAAGCTTTTCAACGAATTCTCGGACTCTCGGTTCTCGCGGTCGGCGCCCAAGCGGCCCTCGCTCAGCAAGACATCCGACTGGGTGAACCCGCCTACGGCGGCAACGGCTGTCCCATCGGGACGGCTTCGGTCACGCTGAGCCCGGACCAAAAGAGCCTGAGCGTTCTCTTCGACCAGTACATCGCCGAAGCGGGCGCTTCGGTCGGCAAGACGCTCGACCGCAAGAGCTGCAACCTGGCGATCCCGGTGCACGTGCCGCAAGGCTTGAGCGTGTCGATTCTCGCCGTCGACTATCGGGGCTTCAACTCCCTGCCGGCGCGCGCGCAGTCGACCTTCAACGTGGAGTACTTCTTCGCGGGTCAGCGCGGTCCCGCCTTCCAGCGGACTTTCATGGGTCCCTTGGAGTCGGATTACCTCATCCGCAACAACCTGATCGCGACCGCCCAAGTTTGGTCGGCCTGCGGCCAGGACGTCATCCTGCGGACGAACACGAGCATCACCGCCCGCACGAATCCGTCGCGCCAAGACACCTTGGCCACGGTCGACAGCCAGGACGTGAGCGCCGCGCTCATTTACTCGCTGCAGTGGAAGCGCTGCCGCTAAGAGCCTATCCGGATAAGCTCCGGACGGCGTTCTCGGTCGCTCGAGTACGGGGAGTACACTTCGCTCCCTGCGGCCTTGTCCGGAACTTATCCGGATAGGCTCAAAGTTCTGATTTTGTTATCTTCAGGTGTCCTCCCGGGCCGGGCTCGCCGGCTACGGGGGGACATCGCCTTTTTGCGGGTCGCCGTTCCCTCTGATAGAACTCCGGCATGCGGAACGACGACCCCAACGAAGTCTTCGTCTTCCCGCTCCGCGGGCTCGTCTTCTTCCCGACGACGACGCTTCCCCTGAATATTTTCGAGCCGCGCTACATCCGCATGGTGCGCGACGCCGTCGAGCAGGAACGGCTTATCGCGGTTTCGCCCTTGGACCCGCTCGACCGCCGGGCCGAAGACCATCACCCGAGCGAGCTCATCGTGGGTGCCGGCAAGGTGCAAATCCTCGAAGAGCGCCCGGACGGCACGATGCTCGTGGCGATCCGCGGCAGCGCGCGTCTCGGCCTGGGCGAATTGACGGCGCGCGAGCCCTACATCCGCGCGCTCTCGCGCCCGGCTCCCGTGGACGCGAGGCTCAGTCCGGACGCGAGCGTACGGCTGGCGCACGTGCGCAAACGCCTCGTCGCTTGGATGGAGGCGAATCTCGCGAACGTCGAGTGGCGCGAGCGTTTCGCGGCCGGCGTGCACGATCCCCTCACGATCCTCGAGCACGCGGCGCTCTACCTCATCGAAGACGGCGAGATCCGTCAGCTGCTGCAGGAGCTCGACGATCTCGAGTCGCGCGTGAAGCTGCTCGACGCGCGCATCCTCGGAACCTACGCGACGGGTTCGGCGGAAGTAAACTAAGCCGCACAACGGACGAACGAGGCAGGATCATGGACAACTCCGGTTTGGCGATCGAAGTGCGCGGGCTCAAGAAGAGCTTCGGCAAGGTCGAGGCCGTGCGCGGGCTCGACCTCAAGGTGCGCGAGGGGATCTGCTTCGGGTTGCTCGGGCCGAACGGCGCGGGCAAGACGACGACCATCGAAATGATGGAAGGGATCCTTGAGCCCGACGGCGGTGAGATCCTCGTGCGCGGCCGGCCGCTCTCGGCCAAGACGCGCGCGCGCGCGGGCATCCAGTTTCAGGCGACGTCGCTACCGGATTACCTGAAGGTCGGCGAAGTCCTGGAGATGTTCCATTCTTTCTACGACCAACGCGCCGAGCTCGCCGACGTCGTGCGGGCCTGCGACCTTTCGGGGCTCCTGGACCGCGACGTCAAGAAGCTCTCGGGCGGGCAACGCCAACGCGTGCTGCTCGCGCTCGCGCTCGTGAACGATCCGGACCTCGTTTTTCTCGACGAGCCGACGACGGGGCTCGATCCCCAAGCCCGCCGCCTCTTCTGGGACCTCGTGAACGGGATCAAGAAGCGCGGCAAGACGATCATCCTCACGACGCACTACATGGACGAGGCCTACGTGCTTTGCGACGAGATCGCGGTCGTCGACCACGGGCGCGTGCTCGTCGAGGGCACGCCGCAGGCGCTCCTCAGTCGCTACTTCGGCGGCGTGCTCCTCGAGCTTCCGCGCGCGCTCGCGTTGCCGGGCGAACCCAAGGATCTGGGCTGGGTCGTGACCGAGGACGAGACGAAGCACCGCATCCGCACGGCCAAGGTGCAGGAAAGCCTGAATTGGATGCTGGCCCAGGGGCTCGATCTCTCGGGGCTGCGGATCCGCGATATGAGCCTGGAAGACCTTTTTCTCGAGCTGACGGGCAAGGAGCTGCGCGCATGAGACGTTCGCTGTCCCGCATCTGGGCGATCTTCAAGGCCCGCAACTACGAGTTCTTTCGCGACCGTTCGTCGCTGGGTTGGAGCCTGCTCTTCCCGTTCCTCGTCGTCTACGGTTTCTCTTTCGCCTTCTCGGGCGATTCCCAGAAGCTCGCGAAGTTCGCCGTCGTCGCCCCTTCGGACGCCGAGGCGCTTTTGAAGGCGCCGCCGGTTGGCGGGATCCCGCACGTCGACCGCGTCGCCTATCCGAACGTGGAGGCCGCGCTCGCCAAGCTGCGTCGCCACCAGGTCGATATCGTGGTGGATCCCGCCTCCAAACCGCTCCGCTACTGGATCAGCGAAAGCTCGCCGAAGGGCTTCATCGCGGAGAAGCTCCTGCGCGATGCCGCGATCGAGCACGACGGGCTCGGTCACGCCGTGCTGCCGCTCGAGCGCGCCGCCGTCGAGGGGCGCGAGATCCGCTACGTCGATTGGCTCATGCCGGGGCTCTTGGGCATGAACATGATGTTCGCGGCGCTCTTCGGCGTGGGTTACGTCATCGTGCGCTACCGTAAGAACGGCGTGCTCAAACGCCTCAAGGCGACGCCCGTACGCCCCTTCGAGTTCCTCGTCGCGCAGGTGCTCTCGCGGCTCTACGTCATCGTCGCGACGACGGCGATCGTCTTCGTGGGCACGAACTTCCTGCTCAAGTTCAACGTCATGGGGAGCTACTGGCTCTTGCTCTTGATCCTCGTGCTGGGCGCGCTCGCGCTCATCTCGGTGGGGCTGCTGATCGCCGCGCGCGTGAAGAGCGAGGAGCTCGCGGGCGGGGTGCTCAACCTGCTCTCGTGGCCGATGATGTTCCTTTCGGGCGTGTGGTTCTCGCTCGAAGGCGCCAATCCCATCATGCGGAACCTCGCGAAGGTCCTGCCGCTCACCCACGCGAACGACGCCGCCCGGCTCGTCATGAACGAGGGGGCGACCTTCGTTCAGGTGCTCCCGCAGCTCGTCACGCTGGCCGGCATCACGGTCGTGTGTCTCGCGCTCGGTTCGTGGATCTTCCGCTGGGACTGAGCGCCGTCGCGTTTTCGTCGAAAAGTCAGGAAGTCAGGACTTAACCCGTTCTGGCGCGCACGCCTTCGATGCTACCTTCGGCTTCGGAGGTCCGCATGAAGTTTTTCGTTCAATTGGCCCTGCTCCTGCCCGTGTGGACGGCTTCGGCCGGGACCATCGATCTCGAACGCGGGGAACGCGTGAGTTTCACCGCCAACTCGGCCCTGCAAGTTCGTTGCGATCGGAGCCGCGATCGTCGCGACCTTCCTCCCTTGGGAGACCCGACCCCGGCGTTACTCGAGGCGGCTGAGCTTTGTTACACCGTTTGCATGGGCACCCCGGACGCGCTCAAGGCGATCATGTCGGCACGCTGGATGAGCATGGAGGGAGTTCGCCTCTGCGCACGGCTGAAGGCTTATAACGACGGCAGCATGATGAAGCGATGTTTCCAGGCGCTCAGGGACCGTTGGCTCGAGCCCCAGGACGTCCAAAACTGCCAAGTTCCCACCCAAGGCCCCGGCGATTGGTTGGCCTGCATCGAACGCATCGGTCGTTTGATCCCCTGAGGATGAGAAAATGAACAAGATTTTACGAAGCGTTCTTTGCGTTCTGTCGACCCAAGCGATCGCGGCTTTCGCCGCGGACTACGACCTGCGTCGGGGCGACGCCGTCACGATCCAGGCCGGAGTGTCGGCGGAGCTTGCCTGCGAAGGCAACCGCGGGGGCGGGGGCGGATCGTCGCCGGCCCCGGGCGCCCGAGACCCCTACATCCTGGAGTGGTGCACGGATCTTTCCAACATCCGCCACGAGGTCGACTGCGCGAAGCTCGTCGTGTCGAACTTCAAGCTCACGCCGGCCGTGTTGGCCCTCTGCAAAGAAGCGAGCCACTACGACCACGAGCGGATGGCCTGCGCGGAAGCGCACAAGGGCAAGGCCTACACGCCGGCCGAGATCGAGAACTGCGGCAAGAAGATGCGGGAGCGGAGCAGCGTTTACTGGGGGCAGGACTTGACGGCTTGTCTGAGGACTTCCGGCCGTATCTAAGGCACGCGGCGCGGCCGTAGCCGCAGGCCGATCGCGACGATCGAGAAGGCCGTGAGCATGACCGCGGCGTAACCGGCGAGGTAGGCGGTGAAGGGAATTTCGGCGAAGCGCCCGACGGCCGTCGTCGGCGCGTTCACGAACATGTAGTTCGTGCCGAGGAGTCGATTCACCCCGGCGACGCCGACCGCGAGCGCGAGCAGGCCCAGCCACGAGAAGAAGACGTCGCGCGCGGCCGGACGGAAGTCCTGCGCCGCCGCGAGGTGCAGGGCGCCGACGACCGTCAGTCCGTGCGTTACGAAGAACTTCGCCATGGCCGCCGTTTGGAGCGGGCCGGGCGGGTCGATCTCGGGCACTAGCAGCGCGAGGAGCGTTCCCGGCAACGCGAGAAAGTACACGAAGGGGAGCGGACGCGCTCGACCGGGCGCGAGCCCGAAGGCGTAAAGCAGCGCGAGGAGTCCGAAGTCGCAAAGGTGCAGCGGCAGGTCCGTGCGCCACCCCCGGGCCTCGCCCAGGGTCGCGCCGATCACGAACCACGCGACTTCGAGCGCGAGCAGTCCCAAGGCGAAGCCTCGACGATTCCGGGGCCGCGCGAGCGCGTCGAAGGCCGCGCCCGGCCGCGAGAAAAGCCACGCGAGGGCGGCGACGCCGGCGAGCGACAGAAGGTGCCAGGCTTGAAAGGGGGCCACGCCGCCATTCTAGTCGCGAAAACGCGTCCGCGAGAAGTGCCCAGTCCCTGGTCGGGGTGTCGAAATTTTCGACGGGGAGGCCCAAAAAAGCGTGTTTTAAATCGAACACTTAGCGCCGGCCGGGCTTTTGCTTCTCCGATCAAGGATGGGATGGGGATCAAGGCTTCTTTGGGCGAGCGTCGGACTGCTCGCGCCGCTCGGCGCTCCGGCGCTCGCGGCCTCGGGGCATCGCTACGCGGCGGCGCGTTCGGGCGCCGCGCGCGCCGAGCTTCCCGCGAACCCTTATCCTAGCTCGTCGAGTCCCTGGTCGACGAACTCGGCGCTCGTCAACGCGGGCGCGAGTCGCATCGTGAAGGCCCTGGGCTGCGTGGCCGAAGGCGAAGCCAAGGCGCTCGAGCGGGCCGTGCTGGAGTGGGGCGCCCAGATCCAGGCCCTCGGTCCCGACCCTCGGACGATCAACGCGCGTTCTTCCTACGCGGGTCTGCTCCGCAACATCGTTTGGGATTACCTCGACTCGCCCAAGGTCTGCGGCTCCGTGCGCACGGCTTGTTACCGCCGCCTTTACCAGCCGCTCGACAAGCTCTTCTCGCTCTTCCGCGAGAAGGACCTGCGCTCGCGCCTCGTTCTGCGCGAGGTCGCCGAGCTCGTGACGCAAATGAACGAATCCGTGCGCGATCTACGCGCGCAAGGACAGCGGCCGCCCTGCGAGATCGTGCGCGCGTCCGCGCCCGCCGCCGTGGCTTCGGACCAAACGGGCGAGACTTCGCACGCCACGAGCGAGCGAGCGCCCGCGAGCGCCGCGTCCGCGCCGTCGCGCTCTTCGCGCGCCGAAGAGCGCGAGGCCCACGGCGCCGAGCCCGTCGTCGCGACGCCCGTCCCGCGGACGGACGCGCCGCCCGCCGCGCGTAGCGAGCGGTCGCGGTCGGACGAGTTCCTCGTGCAGAATTTGGGCGACGCGGGCGTGCTGCTCAAGCACGCGGGCGCCGACCCCAAGGGCGTCGACAAGGCCCTGGCCTACTTCGCCGCGCACGAGTCCGAGTTTCCGAACCGGCGCTACGTCAGCTTCATCGATTTCACGAAGCCCGCCTTCGACTGGACGGGGCGTGGCCGCGACAAACGTCTGTTCGTCCTGGACCGCGAGACCGGCAAGGTCGAACGGGTGCAGGTCTCCCACGGCCAGAACTCGGGTTCCCGGGGCGGGGTACCGACGAAGTTCTCGAACGACGACGGCACGCTGATGAGCTCGCTCGGCGCTTACCGCGTCGGGACGGTGAGCAACGACGCCGGACGCGCGCAGCGGAAGTATCGCATTTACCTGGATGGTCTCGAGTCGACGAACGACGCGGCCCGGGATCGCGGGATCTACATGCACGAAGGCGTAAACTACGACTCGGGCAAGGCCGTGAACTACACCCGTAGCGGCGGGCGTAGCCACGGGTGCCCGGCGCTGAACCCCGAAGATCTCTTGCGCCTTCAGGGCAAGATCGGCGGCGGATCCTTCCTGTACATCTATTCGGACCGGGCTTCGCGTTAGCGAAGCGACGATCCGCTAAGACTATTGCTCCGTGAAGGTTCCCGCGATGTTGTTTCCGCCCGTCGTGAAGGCCGGGCAGCTCAGCACGAGCTCGTCGAGCAGGTTCGGCTGCGTGATGTTGTAGGAGCAGTTGTATTCCCCGAGGCTCGGGCAGTTCGATCCGCTCGCGCTGCCGCCGACGTTCGTGACGGTGAGGAGCATCGTGTGAGGAGAGGCGCTCTCCTTGACGTTCTGGATCGTGCCCGAAAAGTTGCAGTTGCTGCCGGACATCGTGCAAGTCTCGGTAAAGCGGAGGGTCGCGCCCGCCGAGGATTCCCACAGGCCGACGAGCTTGGAAGCCGCGCAGTCGCCGCCGCCGGCCGAGCCCGTCGGATTGACGTCGGGGTACTTATCGCATTGGGCTTTGTTTACGCAGACGCCGCCGAAGCGGCAGCCCGTCATCGCGAAGGAGAGGGCGAAGAGAAGGGCGGTCCCGCGAATGGCCATGAGCTTTAGCATAATCGAGGAAGCCGGGCGGGGCGAGTCCGTTGACGACTCGGCGGCCCTTTGACGCCTCGGTCGGCGCGGGAGCTCCGGTGGCGTGCTTCGAGTGGACGCGCTTGATCCCGCGCCGAGGCGTCGGGTACGAAGGAACGGATGGCAGCTTCCAACTCCGACGCCCGTCTCCGCCGGCTCGAGCGGCTCGCGCATTGGCTCGACGAGGCTTTTACGGTGCCCGGCCTCGGCTGGCGCTTCGGCCTCGATCCGTTGCTGGGGCTCGTGCCGGTCGTGGGCGATCTCGTCACGACGGCGCTCGGCTTTCTTTGGATCGCGGGGGCCTGGCGCGCGGGCGCGCCGCCCTCACTCCTCTTTCAGATGGTCGGCAACGTCGCGATCGAGGGCGTGGCGGGCGCGATTCCGGTCGTAGGCGATCTCTTTGATTTCGCGTGGAAAGCGCAGAGCCGCAATCTCGCGCTCTTCCGCGCGTACTTGGATCGGCCCGTTCCGACCGTCCGCGAAAGCCGCCGTTGGGCGTGGCTCACGCTCGGCTTTCTCGCCTTCGCAGGACTCGGGCTGGCGAGCGTCGTGGCCCTGCTCGGCTTCGCGCTCTGGCGTCTCGTCCTCTCTCTCTAGAGCTCTTTCAAGACTCTCGCCGAAACCTCGGGGGCGGGACCCTTACCAAGCGGCGAGGGGAGGCATCGAGCAAAGGATCGCTTCGGGATTGCCGCCCGATTCGAAGCCGAACTTCGTGCCGCGGTCGTAGAGAAGGTTGAATTCGACGTAGTGGGCGCGCTTCAAAAGCTGGGTCTGGCGATCGGCTTCGGTCGCGGGCTCGCCCACGCGTCGCCGGTAGATCGGCAAGATCGAGTCTAGGAAATTGTTGCCCACGGACTTCCACATCGCGAGATCGCGCGCGAAATCTCCGCTACTCCAATGATCGAAAAAGATGCCGCCCACGCCGCGCTCGTGGCCGTAATGCTTGATCCAAAAATAGTCCCGCGCCTGCGCCGAAAACTTTTCGTAGAGCCCGGGAAAGTCGGCGAGCGCGCGTTGGGCGACTCCGTGGAAGTGGCGGGTGTCCTCTTCGAAAGGAAAGCCCATCGGCGTCAGGTCAAAACCACCGCCCAGCCACCGACGCGTTTGGCCGGGGGACGTTTCGACCTCGATGTAGCGGATGTTGAAATGAACGGTAGGCGCCTTCGGATTGCGCATGTGCGTGATGAGGCTCACGCCCGTGGCGAAGAAGGGCCCGTTCGCGTCGGGCATCGGAAAGCTCGCGCCTCCGACGCCGGACCAGTTCACGGCCGCCTTCTCGAAGACCTCGCCGCGCAAGACCGACATTTCGCCGCCGCCGTGCCCCTTGGCGTAGGGCCAGGTCTTGCGCTCAAAACGCCCGCGGGTTTCGACGCTTTCGAAACCGGCGATGATATTGTCACGGAGGTCCTTGAGGTAAGCGACGATCTCGTCGCGGTTCGGCGTCGACATGCCGACGTTCTAAGTTGAGTCGTTCCCTTTCGTCATGCAAAATCGGCGGCGATGAAGAAGCGGCGTTGGCTTTGGATTACGCTCTTCGTGCTCGGCGCGGGGCTTCTTTTTGCCCTCGGCACGACGTGGAACGTTGCGCTCTTCGAAAAATATTCCGAGCTGGTGGCGTCGGCCCGCGAGCTGACCCGCCGCGAAATCGTGTTGTCCGAAATCGAGCGTCGCTACTGGCTCAACCTCGTCTTGGGCACGGCCGGCTTCGTACTCGTCCTGGTCGTGACGTCGCTCCTCTTCGTGCGTCTCCTGCGGGAGATGAAGCTGAACCAACTCCAGTCGGAATTCCTGGCGCGCGTTTCGCACGAGCTCAAGTCCCCGGTCACTTCGCTCGAGCTTACGGCGTCGCTCCTGCGGCTGGGGCCTTCGAGCGAAGCCGAAGCGGAGAAACTCTGGACGATTCACGGCTCCGAGCTGCTGCGTCTGAAGGTCGAGATCGAGCTGCTGCTCGAGGCGGCGCGTCTCGAGACGGGCGGGCTCCACCCGCAGTGGACGCACTTCGACCTGGAGACGTGGGTCGAGGACTCGCTGCATCGCTGGCGGCAGATCCTGGGCGCGAACGGCGGTCTGGTCCGCGAAGGCGACCCGCTTCGCGCGCCGGTACGGCTGGACGCCCGCTTGCTCGATCTCGTCGCGAACAACCTGCTCGATAACGCGCGCAAGTTCGCGCGCGACGGGCGGCCCCGCGTGACGCTGCGGAGCCGGGTGCTCTCGCCCCATATGCCGGGGCAAGGCGCGCGTTGGGAGCTCGAGTTTCTCGACGAAGGCGTGGGTTTCGATCCCCGCGAGGCGGGCCGCATCTTCCGGCGCTTCTACCGCGCGAAAAGCGCCGGGCCGGTCGCGATCCCGGGCACGGGGCTGGGCCTCTTTCTGGCGGCGGCGGCTTGCCGTACGCTGCGTCTGGAGATCGAGGCGTCGAGCGCCGGACCGGGTCGGGGCGCCTCGTTCAAGCTGCGGGGCTACTTCGAGGAGTCGGCGTAATGACGGCCTTCAAGTCGGCCCTTTTGCTCGAGGACGAACCCAATCTCGCTTTGGCTTTGGAGCTTTCGCTTCGCCGCCTCGGCGTCGAAACCCTCCACCACGTCACGACGCTCGCGGCCGCCTCGGAGCTCTGGGCTGTCCTCACGAAAGAGGGCCGGACGCCCGAGCTCGCGCTGCTCGATCGGATGCTCCCGGACGGCGACGGTCTCTCGTTTTGTCGCGAACTTCGGCGTCGTGGCTACGCGGGAAGGATCCTCGTGCTCACCGCGAGCGGTCACGTGGAGGCGAAGGTCGAAGGGCTCGACGCCGGCGCCGACGACTACATCACCAAGCCTTTCTCGTGGGAAGAGCTAGAGGCTCGCGTGCGGGCGCTCGCCCGTCGCGCTTCGCCCCCCACGCCGGCGGCGGGAGCCCCGCGGGAGGACGAGCCGTGGGCCGTGGACGAGTCGAATCTTCGCATCCGGGGACCGCGCGGCTGGGTCGAAATGACGCCGCTCGAATTCAAGCTCGTGCGCAAGTTGGTCGAATCGGGAGGGCGCATCGTCTCTCGGGACGAGCTGCTTACGGACGTGTGGGGTTTCAAGTGGCTGCCGCGCACGCGCACGGTGGATTATTTCATGGGGCGCGTGCGTAAGAACTTCGAAGCCGATCCCGAGCGTCCCCGTCACTTCCTGACGGTGCGCGGGGTCGGCTATCGCTTCGACCCGAAGCCGGATTGACCGAGGGGCGGGAGCCCGCCCCTCGGCCTCCGCGGAACTACCAGTCCCAGCCGGGTTTGAAGTCGCAGACGATCTCGGTTTCGGAACGGCGGGCGCATTGTTCCGGCTTCGTGTAACCCGCTTCGCAGCGCGCGAGGGCCTGGGCCTTGGCGGCGCGGAAGCCGCGACCACGGCCGACGAACTTGTACTGCGGCTCCAGGTGGATGATGCATTCCGTCCACTTGAACGACGAGCCCATCGTTTCGGCGGCCAAGGTCGGGGCGGCCGTGAAGGAAAGGGCGGTCAGCGCGAGGGCCTTGAACATGCGATTTCTCCTAAATAGTCCGCCGACCTCCGTGGTCGCCGGTTTCATCTTACAGATCTCTTACAAGCCGAGCGGGTTCTCGTTGTTCCGTTCCGCTACCCTGGTGAGATGGAAGAAGCATCGACTACACAGTTAGAATCCGCTTGTCCCGGGAAAAAGGCAACGGGGGGCGAGCCCGCTTCGCCGCTTTCGCGACCGACCTGGGCTTCGGTGACTTGGCTGGGCGCGCTTCCCTTCGTGGCCGTGCACGTCTTCGCGCTTATCAGCGTGTTTTTCGTGCCTTTTTCCTGGGGACTCGTGGGGCTCTGCCTGGCGAGCTACTACCTGCGAATGTTCGGCATCACGGCCGGTTTTCACCGCTACTTCTCGCATCGGGCCTACAAGACGAACCGCGCTTTCCAGTTTTTCCTCGCCTTCCTGGGCGGGGCGGCCGCGCAGAAGGGCGCCCTCTGGTGGGCGGCCCACCACCGCCATCACCATAAGTATTCGGACCAACCCGAGGACTTGCATTCCCCGCTCCAGTTCGGATTCTGGTGGTCGCACTTGGGTTGGGTCCTGACCCCCGACCACGAGGAAACCCGCTGGGATGCCATCCGCGACTTCGCGGCCTATCCCGAGCTGCGTTGGCTGAATCGCTACCATCTCGTGGCGCCGATCCTCTACGCGACGGCGATCTTCCTGCTCTGGGGTTGGCCGGGACTCGTGTGGGGCTTCTTCGTGAGCACCGTGCTGTTGTGGCACGGGACCTTCACGATCAACTCGCTCTCGCACGTTTTCGGCTCGCGCCGTTACGAAAGCGGCGACACGAGCCGCAACAATTTCCTGCTCGCGATGCTGACGCTCGGCGAAGGTTGGCACAACAACCACCACACCTACATGACGAGCGCGAACCAAGGCTTCTACTGGTGGGAGCTCGACCCGAGTTACTACGTCATCCGCGCGCTCTCGTGGGTCGGCATCACGCGCGAGGTTCGCAAGGCGCCGCTGCGCCTGCTCGAGGCGCGTCGTCTCGATCGCGCTTCGTGAGGGGCTAGCCGCCGAGTTTGCGCGCCTTCTCGGCCGAGACCGTCACGGCTTCGATGAGGGCCGCGCGGAGGCCGTGGCGCTCGAGCGCCACGACGCCCTCGATCGTGGCGCCGCCGGGCGTGGTGACTTGCTGACGGAGTTCGGCGGGTGGGCGCTTCGTTTGGCGCGCCATTTCGCAGGCGCCGATCAAGGTTTGGACCGAAAGGTCGAGCGACATCGCGGCGGGCACGCCGTTCGCGATGCCCGCGTCCGTGAAGGCTTCCAAAATTTGAAAGACGAAGGCCGGCCCGCAAGCCGTGAGCGAGGTCACGGCGTCGGCTTGGGATTCCGGGATTTCGCAGGTCGTGCCCACGGCCGAAAAAACGGCGTGCGCGCGTCGGAGCGTTTCGGACGTCGCGGCGCGCCCCGCGATGAGGGCGCTCACGCCGTGGCCCACGGCCGCCGGGGTGTTCACGACGACGCGCACGACGCCCGCGCGCCCGCCCGAAGCCGTCTCGAGGTCGGCGACCTTCACGCCGGCCGCCACGGAGAGGATGGCGTGCTGCGCGCCGAGCTGCGGGGCGATCTGTCGCAGAAGCTCGAGGGTCTGGGCCGGCTTCACGCAGACCACGAGAACGTCGTGGTCCGTGCCGACATTCGCGAGGCTGTCGCCGCGTCGGTAACCTTTCACGCGGAGCCCTTGCGCGGCGGCGCGCGACTCGAGGCCGGCCAGGAGCGCCGATCCCAGTTTGCCGATTCCGATCAGTCCGATGCGAAGCTCGCTTGCCATTCCGTCAGTCTAGCGGGAATCTCGGGTTCCATGAATACGGCACTCGAAATCCTCCTTCGCTACCGTCGCATCGCCGTCGTGGGCCTCTCGCCGAACGACTCCCGTCCGAGCTACGGCGTGACCGAAGCGATGATGGGCGCCGGTTACGAGATCACGGGCGTGCGTCCGGGCGTCAAACACATCCTGGGGCGGCCTTGCTACCCCAAGCTTTCCGACGTGCCCGCGCCGCTCGAGCTCGTGAACGTCTTCCGCGCGCCCGAGTTCGTGCCCGAGATCGTCGATGAGGCCATCCGCTTGGGCGCGAAGGCGATTTGGCTTCAACTCGGGGTAGGGCACGCCGAGGCCGAGGCGAAGGCCGAAGCCGCGGGGCTGCTCGTCGTCTCCGAGCGATGCATCATGGTCGAGCACCGGCGTTTCCGCGCGCAGGGGCTCTTGGCGTAGTCCGGGGCGGCTGCTATCCTCGCGAAAACAATGGGAGGATTCATGAAATCTTTTGCTCCGGCCGCATTCGCCGTCGCCCTCGCCCTGAGCTCCGTCTCGGCGCGGGGAGCCGAACCCGTGGCGCCGAAGGGCGCGGTCAAGAAGGCTCCGCCCAAGAAAGCCGCGAAAGAAAAGAGCGCCCCCAAAGGCGCGGGAGGAAAGAACATGACGAAGGAAGGCGTGCAAATCGTCGAGACGAAAACCGGCGCGGGTGCCGAAGCGAAGGCCGGCAAGACCGTCGTCGTTCACTACGTCGGAACGCTCAACGACGCGAAGGGCAAGAAGTTCGACTCTTCCCGCGATCGGAACGAGCCGTTTTCCTTCGAGCTCGGCGAAGGCCACGTCATTCGCGGCTGGGACGTCGGCGTGGAAGGCATGAAAGTCGGCGGCGTTCGCCAACTCACGATCCCGGCCGACAAGGCCTACGGCAACCGCGCCGTGGGCGGCGTCATTCCGGCCAACTCGACGCTCTACTTCGAAGTCGAGCTTCTCCAAGTTAAGTAAGTCGCGTTTTCGGCGCGCGGCCCCCGCGGGTCGCGCGTGCGAGCGGGCAAGGCCAATCGGATGGAATCTTGGTGGGGTCCGCTCGCGGCTTTCGGGTCTTCGGTCACGTGGACCCTCGGCGCGGCTCGCTATGCCGTGCTTTCCTCGTCGTATAGCGCCGCCGCGATCAACACGAGCCGCGCGCTCGTGGCCCTCGCGTTTCTCGTGCCCGCGCTCGTCTGGGTTTCCGGCGGCGTCCCGTCGGCTTCCGCCGAACTGTGGAGCGTTTCGGCGGCGAGCTGGGGTTATTTCACGATCAGCGCCGTGGCGAGCCTCGCTCTGGGCGACGTCGTTTTCTTTGGTGCCATGCGCCGCCTCGGGGTCCCCACGGCGATGGCCATCGCTTCGGGATACCCCGTCTGGTCGGCGCTCGTCGGCGTCCTCTTCTACGGAGAAAGTCTGGTGCCGGCGGCCGTCGCGGGCCTCGCGATGGTGGTCGTGGGGGTCGCGCTCGTCATCTTGCGCGCCCCGCTGACGGCCGGGGCGCACGACGGACGCCTGCGCACGGAACGCGGCGTCGGCATCGCTTTCGCCTTCGCGACGTCGTTCTTTTGGGCGCTCAACACGTGGGCGGTGTCGCGGGGATCCATCGGCGTTTCGCCCGTGACGGGGAACGTGGCCCGCATGTCGCTCGCGCTCGTGCTGTGCCCGACGATCGCCTTTTTCGCCCGCGGCCCGCGTCGGGCGGTGGCCCTTTCGAGCCGCGATCTCAAAAAATCTTTCCCGGCTTTTTTCCTGGAAGGCGTCTGCGGGACGCTTTTCTTCTATTACGGTTTGCGTCATTCCCCGCTGGCCGTCGCGGCGACGCTCTCCTCGTTGTCGCCGGCGCTCAGCTACGGGTTGGGTCTCGCGACGCGACGCGAGCGCTTCGACTTCCTTCGTTCGCTCGGGATTTTCCTCGTGATCATCGGGCTCGCCGCGCTCCTGGGCTTCGGCTAAGCTCGGCGCCATGTCGACCCAAGCTCAACTCGAAACGCTGAAACACAAGCTTCGCGAGGTCTCGGACCTCAGTTCGGTGGGAGCCGTGCTGGGTTGGGACCAGGCGACCTACATGCCGGACGGCGGCGGCGACTTGCGCGGTCGCCAGCTCGCGCTCATCGGTCGACTCACGCACGAACGCGCTTCTTCGCGCGAATTGGGCGATCTGCTCAAGTCCTTGCGCGAGGCCGCCCAAGGCAAAGCGCTTTCCGAGGCGGACGCCGCGCTCGTGCGCGTCGCTTACCGCGACTACGAGCGCATGGCCCGCTTGCCGTCGAGCTTCGTGCAGGAAGTCTCGGAACACACGTCGAAGACCTACATGGCTTGGACGAAGGCGCGCCCCGCGAACGACTGGGCCACGATGCGGCCGCTCCTCGAGAAGACCCTCGAGCTTTCCAAGCGCAGCGCGGCCTACTACCCCGAGTTCTCGCACCCCATGGACGCCCTCATGGACGAGGGCGAGCCGGGTTGCTCGCTGACCTACATCAAACCCCTCTTCGCCAAGCTGCGTGAAGAGACCGTCAAGCTGCTGCGCGAAGTCCAGGCGCGTCCCGCGGCCGACGTGAGCTGTTTGCGCGGCAAATTCCCGATCGCGCAGCAGGTCGCCTTCGGCGAGCGCGTCATCCGCGCCTACGGCTACGACTTCAACCGCGGCCGTCAGGATACGACGCACCATCCTTTCTGCACGCGCTTCGGGCACGGCGACGTGCGCATCACGACGCGCTACCGGGACGACGACGTGGGGGACGGGCTCTTCAGCACGCTCCACGAAGCCGGGCACGCCATGTACGAGCAGGGCGTCGACGAGGCCTTCGACGCGGGTCCGCTCGCCAGCGGCGTCTCGACGGGCGTTCACGAAAGCCAGTCCCGTCTGTGGGAAAACATCGTGGGCCGGAGCCGCGGCTTTTGGTCTCACTACTACCCCGAGCTCCAACGCGAGTTTCCGTCTTTCCAAGATGTGCCCATGGAGACTTTCTACCGCGCGATCAACCGCGTCGAGCCTTCGCTCATTCGCGTCGACGCCGACGAATTGACCTACAACCTGCACGTTTTCGTGCGCTTCGAACTCGAGACCGAGCTCCACGAAGGCAAACTCGCGATTCGCGACTTGCCCGAGGCTTGGCGCGCGAAGTACCGCGACTATTTGGGCGTGGCTTCGAACGACGATCGCGACGGCTGCCTGCAGGACGTCCATTGGTACGGCGGGCTCATCGGCGGTTACTTCCAAGGTTATACCCTCGGCAACATCCTCGCGGCGCAGTTCTTCGAGTCCGCCGTGAAGGCGCACCCCGCGATTCCGACCGAGATCGCGCGCGGCGAGTTCGCGACTCTGCGCGGCTGGCTGCGCGAGAACCTGCATAAGTACGGACGCCAGTACGATCCGCCCGAGCTTATCCGTCGCGCGACGGGCCAGGAATTGAGCGTCGAGCCCTACCTGCGTTACTTGCGCGGCAAGTTCCTCGAGCCCGTTTCGAAGGGATGAGCGGGGGCAAAGCGGGGCCGCGTCCGCGGGCCCTCCTCGTTTCGGTTCGAACCCCCGAGATTTCCGATCTCGAGGGCGACGAGTCTCTCGCCGAGCTCGAGCGTCTCGTGACGACGCTCGGCTTCGACGTCGTCGAGCGCCAAAGCCAACGCCGGGCCTCGGCTTCGGGCGCGCTCGTGGTGGGCGAGGGCAAGCTCAAGGAGCTCGCCGCCCTCACGGGCGGGCCGGGCTTCGTGGAGAAGGGCCCGCCCATCAAAAAGAAGACCAAGGCGGGCGCGCACGCCGTCTCCGAGGAAGAAGAAACCGAAGAAGCGGACGCGAAGGACCCCGACGACGTCGCCGATCTTGGCCTCTACCCCGAAAACGACGAAGCCGTGGCCGCACCGCGCGAGAAAATCGCCGACGTCGTCGTTTTCGACGGCGATCTGAGTCCTTCGCAGCTGCGTAACCTCGAGAAGGCCTTCGGCGTCGAGGTTCTCGATCGTCCCGCCGTCATCATCGAGATCTTCAGCCGTCACGCGCGTACCCGCGCCGCGCGTCTGCAGGTCGAGATCGCGCGGCTGAACTACCTCGCGCCTCGCCTCCGCGAGACGGGCGGGGGCGGCGAGCGCCAAGCCGGCCGAGGTTCAGGTGAGAGCGAGCTCGAGCTCGACCGCCGGCACGTGCGCGATCGCCTGACGGAGCTTCGCGCGGAACTCGAGCTCGTGCAGACCGAGGCCGCCCAGCGTCGCGCCGCGCGCTCGGAGCAACCTCGGGTCGCGCTCGTGGGTTACACGAACGCGGGCAAGTCTTCGACGATGCGCGCCCTCACGGGCAGCCAAGTGCTCGTCGAGGACAAACTCTTCGCGACGCTCGATACGACGGTGCGCGCCCTGCATCCCGAGACCCAGCCGCGCATTCTCGTGTCGGACACGGTCGGCTTCATCAAGAAGCTGCCGCACGATCTCGTCGCTTCGTTCCGCTCGACGCTCGACGAGGCTCTGCACGCCACGCTGCTGCTTTACGTCGTCGACGCGGCCGATCCGACTTTCCGCTCGCAGCTCGAGGTGACCCGCCAAGTGCTCGGCGAAGTCGGCGCGACGGAGATCCCCTCGCTCATCGTGCTGAACAAGGCCGACCGGCTGGAAGAGTTCTCGATGCGCTCCCTGCGCCGCGAGTTCCCCGACGCGATCCTGCTTTCGACCCGTCGCCCGGAGGACGTGAAGGCCTTGCGGGAGCGCATCCTTTCGTTCTTCGAGCGCGAAATGGTCGAGGAGGATCTCTTCGTGCCCTACGACGCCAAGGGCGTGATCGGCGAGATCCGTAGTCGCATGCGCGTCGTCGCCGAGGATTACGATGAGGCGGGAGCGAAGCTGCGGGTGCGCACGAGCCCCGTCGAGCTGGAGCGCTTGCGCAAAAAGTTCGGCCCTCTCGCGGCGCCTCAGTAATCGCGGAGCAGCTGGCTCAACTTCATGCCGAGTCCGCTCGCGATCGAGCGTAACGTCGAAAAGCGCGGGTCGCGTCGCCCGTTCTCGATGTCGCTGAGGTTGCCTTTGGAAATTCCCATTTCGTAGGCCAGTTTTTCCAGGGTGATGCCGCGTTTTTTGCGTTCGCGGGAGATATGGACCGACCCATGGATTTTATTTGGAGCGGCAAATCCTTCTCGGAGAGAATTCTCCCCTGGGGTCTTTTGCTATGCAAATGTATGGTGAAAGATTTTCTTTCAGGGTTTCGAGGGGAGCTTCAGCTGTGACTCGAAGAAGCGAAGCGTGTGGCCGATGAGCTGCACGCGGTTCGGCCGCTTCGTGACGCCGTGGCCTTCGTCGCCGAAAAGAATGAGCTCCGTGGCGAGCCCGCGCGCCTTCATCGTTTCGAAGATCTGGATGGCTTCGCCGGCCGGGACCCGCGGATCGCTCACGCCTTGGACGATGAGGACGGGGCCTTTGACCTTGCCGACGTGCGTGATGGGAGAAAGTTCGACGAGCGCGTCGCGGTCCTTCGTGGGATCGCCGTATTCCGAGATGCGCAGCGCGCGGCGGTAAGCCGCGGTGTTTTGCAGGAAGGTGACGAGGTTGCTCATGCCGACGACCGCGACGCCGGCGTCGTAGGCGCCCGCGAAACGGGTCATCGCGTAGAGCGTCGAATAGCCGCCGTAGCTGCCGCCCGTGACGCCGACCTTGGGCTCGACGCCGCCGACCCGCCATTC
>DDRA01000031.1:713-1678 GCA_002343545.1 Bacteriovoracaceae bacterium UBA2428 | reverse complement strand
CCCGCCATTCCTTGCGGACGAAACGAGCCGCGTCTTCGATGTCGGTGACGACCTCGAGGCGCTTGGCGCCGTTATCCGAGTCGAGCCACTTCTTGCCGTAGCCTTCGCTCCCGCGCACGTTCGGCTCCATGTAGACGAAGCCCCGTTCGAGGAAGAGCTGGTGGTAGGGCGAAAAATACGGGACGGATTGGCCCTCGGGACCGCCGTGGAAATCCACGATGACGGGACAGGGCGCGCCGTGCTCGCCCGGCTTCGGGCATTGCGGGGGCCAGTACGAGAAGAAGGGAATCGGCGTGCCGTCGCGGGCCGGGTAGCTCGAGAGCTCGGCGCGGACGAACTTGGAGGTGTCGATCTCGGGCGTGCTCGCCGCCATCCACGTCGAGAGGCCGAGCGTGGACCAGTTCAGGATGTAGGTCACGCCCGGGCTCTTGGCCGTTTCGGCCCGCAGGATGACGAAGCGCCCGTTCACCGTGGAATTGCCCCAGCTCAGGTGAAGCAGGTCCGCGGCCACGGCCTTCGGGAGGGCGGGAAGCTTGAGGAGGCGCAGGGACTTCGCGTCGAAGGCTTCGACTCGGTAAAGTCCGCCTTCGTTCCAGGAGACGTAGAGACGCTCGCGTTTGTGGTCGAGGCCGTAGCTTTCGACGTCGGCCGGGGCCTCGCGCGTGATCGGGCGGAAGTCCTTGCCGTTCCAGAGATAGAGACGGCGAAAATCGCCGAATTTCTTGGTCTGCACGAAGTACTCGCCCCGCCGGGGGGCGAAGCTCATGTCGTATTCCTCGACCTCGTTTTGGCCGAGGAGCGCGACCTTGAGCCCCTTCGCCGGATTCCAAAGGTAAAACTCGTTCTGCTGCGAGCCGATCGTCTTGCGCAGGAGGAAGTCGCCGTCGCCGCGATCGTCCGCGAGCGACCAGAGGCCCTCTTCGGAGAAGAGGAGTTCGGCCTTGCGCGCGGACAAGTCGAAGCGG
>DDRA01000031.1:0-594 GCA_002343545.1 Bacteriovoracaceae bacterium UBA2428 | reverse complement strand
CGAAGCGGTAGAGGGCGCGCGAATCGTTCTTGATCTCGTTGCTCGAGTACCAGAGGTAGCGGCCATCGTCGGAGAGGCCCTGGAAGTAGGTTTGCACGCCTTTCTTGTGCTGGATCTCGACGAGCGCGCCGCCGTCGGCCGGGAGCAGGTAAAGGCCGGGATTCTCTTCGCCCTTACGGTCGCGCGAGACGACGACGAAGCGGCCGTCGCGGGTGAAGGCGAGGGCCGAGGTGGGGTCTTCTCCGCTCGTCATCTGGACGGGGAAGGGGGAGCTCCGGCGACTGCGCCAGACCTGGTTCGTGCCGGTGACGCTCCATTGGAAGTAGACGCTCTCGCCGTCTTCCGAGACGAGGCGCGGGCCGGGAGCGCGGATGTCGAGTTGTTTTTCGATGCGGGCTCGCAGCTCGCCCGGTAGCGCGGGCGGCGCGAAGCGTTCGAGCGTCTTGGGATCGACGCTCTCCGCGCCGTGTCCCTTGTAGGTCGTCGGGCTCGGGTCGCCGCCCTTCGAAGACGAGCAGGCCGCCAGCAAGAGAGTTCCCACCCATCCGATTTTCCGCATACCGCTACCCTAAAGGCGTCAGGCACCTTTTGGTA
>DDRA01000108.1:3118-13181 GCA_002343545.1 Bacteriovoracaceae bacterium UBA2428 | reverse complement strand
GCGCAGATGTCGGCGCGTTGGTCGGCGGGATCGATCGCCGAGGCGGTCGGAGATACGGCCCGCGCGCGACGTTACTGGGACACGGCGGACGCCTGGAGCTCCAAGCCGGGGGATAACCTCGAAGCCTGGACTTTCACGACGAGCGGCAAGCACGGCAACGGCAAGTATTACGTCCGGATCGAAGCCGCCGGATCCCCCGATCAAAGCTGGGATCCGAACGACGACGCCCGGATCCGACTTTCCAACGGCGGCGATACGCTTCGCGAGAAAGACATTTTGGACGGCGGTTTCTTGGAGCTCGTACGCTTGGGCGTGCGCAAGGCCCTCGACTACCACGTCATGGAAACGGTCCACGAGTACGATCGCGTCCTGAAGGTCGAGACGCGCCACGGCCCCGGCTACTTCCGCTACACGGGCGACCTTTACAACTACGATGACGAGAACAATCGCCAGACGAAAGGGATGCTCTGGCCTTTCCTCACGGGCGAGCGCGCGAACTTCGAACTCGCCTACCGCTTGGAGTCGGGCTTCGATCGCCTTTCGGCGAAAGAGAGTCTCGTTCCCTACGTCGAGGCGATGGAAGGATTCGCGACTCCCTCGTACATGTTGCCCGAGCAAGTTTGGGACTCGGGGGCCCGTCAGGGGCTTCCCACGGGAGCGGCGACGCCGCTCGGTTGGACGCACGGCGAGTACGTCAAGCTCCTGGCGGCTCGCAAGGATGTCCGGCCTGATATTCTCAGTCTGACTCGCTCCCGCTGAGGGACCGACGGGATCGAGGAACTCGCAACGGGGTGTCGCGTATGGGCCTGTTCGCTCGCCTGAGCCTTGTCATGTTTTGGGTGGCGACGCCGGCCCTTGCCCAGGCTCCGAACCCGGCCTCGAAACCGAGCGCTCCCGTCGCCTCGGACCGTGACGCCTTGAAGTCGCTCCTCGCGGAGTTCCGCGCTTATCCCGAGTTTTTCGAGGGCATCTTGCCGGAGAAGGAAAAGTCCTTCTCGGACGTGGATCCTCGTTTGGTCGATGCCCTGGCGCCCAAGGTTCTCGAGTCCCGGGTCACCGAGTTCGTCGCGCCTTACTTGGCCCTTCGCCGACGTTACGAAGGGCGGGCGAAAACCCTGGCGGACTTGGAGGCGCGGCTCAAGAAGACGCCGATCTCGGACCTGCAGAATCGACCTAAGCTCGAGCTCGCCGTCCAGGCCGTTCGGTCCGAACATAAGCCTTTGCGCCGGAATCTCTTTCTCCTCTCGCTCGACGCGAACGTGTCGATGCGGAAAGCGATCGACACCCTGACCGCGGCCCAGAAGAGCGCGGCTTTGGGCGCGTCGGCCCCTCCGTCGACCGCGCTTTCGGCCGCCGATCCCAAGGGCGAGACCGCAACGGCCGCGCCGACGAAGATCCCCAAGCTGCCCGGCGTTTTCGGGCGCACGCGGGAAGCGCGTCTCAAGGAAAAGGACGCGGATCGGGGCTCGCTCACCCCGGTCGACGACGAGTTCTACGCGACTGCCCTCGGCAAGAAGCTCGAGACCGATCTCGGCGGCCGCGCCGAAGCCTGGTCCTACGATTACGGCAAGAACGAGCTCTACGTGAGCGTCGACGGCAAAGTCGGCAAGATCCGCGTCAAGCAAGAGGGGGCCGGGGTGCGTTTCATCCAGACCCGCGTCGGCCAAGACTTCGTGGAGCCGAAGGGCAAAGACCAGCGCGTCGAACTCGGTGCGAAGGGCCGTTTCCTGACGGGCGAGAAAAGCGATCAGACGCTCTTCGGAGAGATTCCCAAGGCAACTCCGAGGGTCGCCGACGAACTGCCGCCCGGGCACTCCAAAAACGACGGCCATGACCACGGCGGCCACGACCACAAACACTAAAGGCGTCAGGTTCCTTTTGGTTCAGCAACTGCGTCATTATGACGCGTGCGCTGAACCAAAAGGAACCTGACGCCTTTTAACCTTTTTAGGCGAAGAGGAATTCGTAGGCCAAGCGCGCCGCGAGCCGCGCCGTCGATCCGTCGACGTCGAGTCGCGGACTCGTCTCGTAGAGTCCGAGTTGACGGGTGCTCGCCTTGAGTTCGCGCACGAGGGTCAGGACGAGCGTGGGATCGAGGCCGAAAGGCTGCGGCGCCGAAACGCCCGGCGAGATGTGCTGCGGGAAGGCGTCCATGTCGATACTGAGGCCCAGCGCGCCGGCCTTCGGCCCGAGCTCGAGCTTGTTGCGGACGAGCTCGAGTTGGCGGGGCAAGTCCCAAGGCAATTCTTCGAGGAAAAGCGGCGTGACGCGATGACCTTCGGCCCACTCGAGGTGGGCGCGGGCGTTCGAGGTCCGCTGGAGTCCGACGGCGCTGACGCGAGTCTTGCCCTGCTTGTTTTCTTCGAGGATGCGGCGGAAGGGCGTGCCGCTATGGCCCTTCAGCTCGTCCTCGTTGGGAAGCGGCCGCACGTCGAGGTGCGCGTCGAAGTTGATGACGTGTCCTTCGAAGCCCTGGAAATCGGAGTAGGCCCAGTCGTGGCCGCCGCCAAGGCTCAGGATGCGGGCGCCCGTCTTGCGAAGGTCCGCGACGAAGTCCCGCGCCTTCTCTTGGGCTTCGAGCAGGTCCATGCTCCAGCTTCGCAGGTTGCCCAAGTCCCAGATCCGAAGGTCCGTCGTGGTGCGCTGCGGAGGAGGCGTAAGGCGATAAAGGCGTCGACGGATCTCGTCGGGACCTTCGGCCGCGCCGAGACGTCCGCCGTTGCGATCGATGCCGCGGTCGTCGGGGTAACCCAGGACGACGATGTCGGTCGGGCGGACTTGCTCGAGGAAGGAGGCCGCGGGGCCTTCGTACGGCGTGACGAGGCCCGCCACGCGGACGTCCTGATGGTCTTCGCGGCGCGGGCGGCCGGCGAGTTGATTCTGCGGGAAAGGGGCAAACATGCTTCCTCCGGGGGTCGATTAAAGAGACCGACCTCTGCTAGGTTCGGAGATTAGCATGACGCTCACTCCGAAGGCAGCCAAGGGATCCTCCGCGATGGGAGAGATCGAGATTCGTGGCGCTCGGCAGCACAATCTCAAAGGCTTCGACCTCAAGATCCCCAAGGGCATCCTGACGGTCGTCACGGGTCCTTCGGGCAGCGGCAAGAGTTCGCTCGCGTTCAACACCGTCTTCGCCGAAGGCCAGCGTCGCTTCGTCGAGTCGCTCAGTACCTACGCCCGGCAGTTCCTGGACCGGCACGAGAAGCCCGAGGTCGAAGACATCAAGGGACTCTCGCCCACCATCGCGATCGAGCAGAAGAACCACACCAAGAACTCGCGCTCCACCGTGGGCACGGCGACCGAGATCTACGATTACCTGCGCCTGCTCTTCGCGAAACTCGGCACGATGTACAACCCGCGCACGGGCGAGGTCGTGAAGAAGGACGTCGCGCGCGACGTCGTGCGCGAAAACCTCGCGCGTTATCCCGGCCAAAGGGCCTACGTCGTCTTTCCGGTCGAGTTCGCGGCCAAGTCCAAGATTTTGGACCGCAAACGCCTGCTCGCGAACTACCTGGAGCGCGGTTTCACGCGCGCGATCTCGGAAGACCTCGTCAAGCCGGGCCGGGCCGTCGAGTTTCTCGATCTTCAGGAGGAGCTCGGGGCGAAGACCTCTTCGCTGACGGGCCGCGCGGGCAAGCTCCAGCGGCTTCTCGTGTCGGTGGATCGTTTCGGCTTGGATCCCGACATCCAGGGACGCTTCGAGGACGTCGTCATCCAGTCCTACGGCGAGGGTTTCGGCCGTGCTCGCGTTCTCGTCCTCGACGACGAAGGGAATCTCGCTTTCGAAGGGCGCTACGCCGAGTATCCTTCGACGGGCGGCGGCGAGGAACGCTTTCCCGAGCTGAGTCCCGTGCTCTTCTCCTTCAATTCCCCGCTCGGCGCCTGCGAGGCCTGCAAGGGTTTCGGCAACATCCTGCGCGTCGATCCCAAGCTCGTCATCCCGAACCCGCGCCTTTCCATTTCGCAAGGCGCGATCGACCCGCTCACGAAACCTTCTTCGCGCGACTGGCTCAAGGAGCTCCTGACCTTCTGCCAGAAAGAAAAGATCTCGGTGAACCTGCCCTACGAGTCGTTGCCCGAGAAAGACCGCGCCCGGGTCTGGGCCAAGGTCGAAGGCTACTTCGCCGAGCTCGAGGACATCCGTTACAAGATGCAGGTGCGCGTGTTCCTGTCGCGCTACCGTTCGCCGCAGACGTGCCCGACCTGCAAGGGGAGCCGCCTGAGGTTGGAATCCCGCATGGTCAAGTTCCACGATCGCACGATCGGCGATCTCACCTCGATGACGATCGAGGAGCTTGGCGCCTGGCTGAAGGCGTTGCCGCTCACGGAAACCGAACGCCTGGTCGGCAAGGACATCCTGCCGCAGGTCGGCTCGCGTCTGGATTTCCTGTTGCGCGTGGGGCTCGAGTACCTGACGCTGGACCGACTCGCGAAGACGCTCTCGGGCGGCGAAGCCCAGCGCATCGCCCTCGCGAACCAACTCGGGTCTCGCCTCACCCAGACTTGTTACGTCTTGGACGAGCCGAGCATCGGTTTGCATCCGCGCGACACGGAGCGACTGATCGGGATCCTGCGCGATCTCGCCTCGTTGCGGAACACGCTCGTCGTGGTCGAGCACGATCCCGATATCATCCGCGCCGCGGACCACCTCGTGGACCTCGGACCGGGGGCCGGCGAGTTGGGCGGTGAACTGCTTTACGCCGGGCCGGCCGACGAATTCTCGGCCGCGGCCGCGCCGAAGAGCCGCACGGCGTCCTTCCTGTTCGGCGCGGAGGCCGTGCCGGTGCCGATGCGCCGCCGACTGGACCGCTTTCAGGACCGCCACCAAGGGGTTTCTTGGCTCGAGCTTTCGGGCTGCCGCGAGAACAATCTCCAAGACGTCTCGGTGCGGATTCCGAAAGGTTTTCTCACCTGCGTGACGGGCGTTTCGGGCAGCGGGAAGAGTTCCTTCGTCAAACGCACGCTCTATCCCGCGCTCGCCAAGATCTTCCTGCAGGAAGTCCTCGAGGTCGGCCGCTTCTCGACGATCTCGGGCCTCGACGGGCTCAAGAACGTCGTCCTCGTGGACCAGGAGCCGATCGGACGTTCGCCCCGCTCGAACCCGATCACCTTCATGAAGGCCTTCGACGAAGTCCGCATTCTTTTCGCGTCGACCGAAGCGGCCCGCAAGAAGGGCTACCACCCCGGGACTTTTTCGTTCAACGTTCCGGGCGGCCGCTGCGAACACTGCGAAGGCGACGGCTACACGCGGGTCGAGATGGTTTTCATGGAAGACCTCTTCGTGCTTTGCGGGCACTGCGAAGGCAAGCGCTTCAAGAAGGAAGTGCTCGACATCCGCTTCAAGGACCGCAACATCCACGACGTCCTGAGCATGACCATCACCGAGGCCAAGCGCTTTTTCGCGGGCGAGACCAAGTTGCAGAACGTCTTGGGGACGCTCGTGAACGTGGGGCTGGGCTACCTCCGGCTCGCCCAACCCGCGACGACGCTTTCGGGTGGCGAGGCGCAGCGGCTCAAGATCGCGCGCGAACTCGCGCAGCCGGCGAGCGGCGGGACCGTTTACGTGCTGGACGAGCCCACGACGGGTCTGCACTTTGGCGACGTCAAGGCGCTCCTGCGCGTCCTCCACGAACTGGTCGAGCGCGGCAACACGGTCGTCGTGATCGAGCATAACGTCGACGTCATGAAGTCCGCCGACTGGGTCATCGACTTCGGTCCCGAGGGCGGGTCGAAGGGCGGCGAGATCGTGGCCGAAGGCACCCCCGAAGATATCGTCGCGCAAGGGAAGGGGCACACGGCCCGCTTCCTACGCCTCGCCCTCGAAAGCTCGCCGAAGGTCAGCATTCCCACGCTTCTCGACGAAAAGAGCTGATCCAAGGCTGTTCCGAATTTTGGAACAATTTGCTCCAGTCTACGTTGCGGCGCATAATTCGCCTTGCTACAAGGTTCCCCATGAATCTCGAACGGCTGCAACGCCTTCTGAGGGAGCGCTTCGAGGAATCTCGGAGCCGAAATCCGAACTACCGCTTGCGCGCCTTCGCGCGTGACGTCGGGCTGAGCCCGGGGGCTCTGAGCGAGTTGCTCTCGGGTAAGCGCCGCCTGACGGCCAAGCGCGCGCTTAACGTCGTCGACTCGCTCAAATGCGATCCGCAGGAACGGGCCGAGATCTTCGGCGCCTCGGAATTCGCGAGCGAGACGCCCATGTCTTTCCTGCGTCTGCAGGCCGACGTTTTTTCCATGGTCGCGGATTCGCTCCATTTCGCCTTGATCTCTCTCCTCCGCATCGAAGGCATTGAGCGCTTGGATGCGGGCGAGCTCGCGCGCCGGATGCGCCGCTCCCGCAAGGACGTCGAGATCGCGCTCGAGCGTCTCGTGCACCTTGGTTTCGTGACGCCGGTCCCCGACGGGCAAGGATACCGCTGCGCCGAGGAGCACGCGCGCACGAGCGACGGCGTTCCGAGCGCCGCGATACGCCGCGCCCACGCCGAGGGTTTGGAGCGGGCCCGCGAGGCTTTGCTCGGTCTCCCCGTCGAGAGCCGGGACTTCAGCTCGGTGACGCTGCCCTGCGCGCCCGCGCGCCTGGCCGAGATCCGCGAGCGGATCCGCGCGTTTCAGGATTCCCTTATCCGCGAGTTCGAGACGACGGCATCGACGGCGGAAGTCTTTCGCCTTCAGATGCAAATGTTCCCGCTTTCCCATTCTTCGACCGAAGGAGCGACCACGTGATGATCCGTTGGAGTACCCTCGTTTTGGCGGCGATCTGCCTGAACTCGTCCGCTTGGGCCGCCTGGAAGATCGGCAACGGCGGCGACGGCGTCATCGACCCGGACGGTCGAATCTATTCCCTCGATCTCGTCGAGTCCGGCGTCGAGAAGGCGCCCTTCTTCGATCCCGCGATCAATCCCAAACCGGAGCTCTTTGCACGGCTCGAGCTGAATCTGGGATTCATGGATACGGAGTCGCTGACTTTGCTTGCGCGTAAGCTGGCCGAGGTCGAAGTTCTTGATGCGGGCCAGGCCTTCGCACTCGAGGCGGCGATCGCGAGCTTCCGTTGGGTTTTGCTCGATCGCCCGCTGGTGGATATTGCGGACGAAGAAACCAATCTTCGCATCCCGACCGAGCAACTCGTCCAGGTCGCCGTTCGCTCCAACTACAGCATACAGATTACTCGCGCGGCGTGGGATCGAATGGACGGCGCGAGCCGAGCGGCGCTCGTTTTGCACGAGGTCTTCTACGCTCTGGCTCCGTTAAGGTCGGTGCCGACCAACGACGGCCGGCCGGCGTATGAGCAGTCGAGCCCGCCGACCCGCGAGATCGTCGGTTACCTGTTTTCGAAGGAGTTTAAGCGCCGCGGACAGCGCGGGTTTCGACTGTTTTCGGAAAAATTTCGGGGCTTCGGATCGGGCGGTCTACCGACGATCACCTGGGATTTTTGGGACAGGAACCCTCCGCTGGCCTTTGACCCGATCACCGGGACTGCGGAGTTTGTCTCGAGTGTTCTCATTCGTTCCGGCCTTACTTATGAGGCCTACCAAGATTACGACGACATCGTCTTCGGGATGACCGTTCGCCGGAAACGCTGGGCGAAATCCTATGCGAGTGCGTCCATGACCTACGTCCCAGGCGGGGCGAGTGACTTCATGGAGGCCTGCTTCGTCCGTATCCCGTCCGGGGGGCGCGTGACGACCGCTTTGAATACCACCCTCATCCCCCAGAAGAACGAAATTCGTTATGGGTTCAAGAGTTACGTGGATGCTCAAGGCTACGAGCGTCAAGCCTTTCGCGCCGTGAAGGGCTTCGCGGATATAACCTTTTCTACGGAGACTTTTAGCTCGTCGAATACCGGTGACTGCGTTGAGGGAATCCGCCGCCGGGTCGAAAAGTTTGGGGCACTCGCTAAAGAGCCCTGAATCCTAGGGGTGGTCGTCTCCTAAAATGCGGTTTCGGTCTAATTTCGGCGGAAAGCGCTTTTGGGCTTGTCGTGCCCGGGCGCCTTTCTTAATCCTCGCTTCAGAACCAAAATGATGGAGGATTCCGGATGCGCTTGGGGAACTTGATCGTCATGAGCTCGGCCTTACTGCTTCTTCCGTCCTGCGCGGACCGCAAGGTCGCCGTCGCCGAAGAACCCGCCGCGGTCGTCCCCGCGTCGGCCGGAAACTCCGCGGCGGAGGCCAAAATGATGCCCCAAGCGGGGAATTCCCTGCGCGTTTTCTTCTGGAACGCCGAAAATCTTTACGACCTCGTCGATGATCCGCTGACCGGCGACGAGAACTGGCTCCCCGGCGGCCGCGAACGTTGGAGCGAGCGCGTCCTCGCCGACAAGATCGCCAACATGGGCGAGATGATTCGGGCCGAAAACCCCGACGTCATCGGCCTCGTCGAGATCGAAAGCCAGGCCGTCGTGGATCGCCTCATGCGCGAAGGCATGAAAGTCGAGTACCCGACTTCCATCGCGGACGCGCGCGGCGACGCCCGCGGGATCCGCGCCGGTTTCATCTCGCGTTTCCCGACGGTGGACCGTCGATCGCACCAGGTCTGGAACGAGGAGTGGATCAACGAAGACGGCAAGCACGAAGTCACGCGCGATATCCTCGAAGTCACAGTGGACACCGGCGCCTCGGGATCGGCGCGCTACGTGACCTTCCTGGTGAACCATTGGCCTTCGCGCTCGGGCGGCGAGATCCGCATCGGGTGGCGCAAGCAGGCCGCCGCCGTCATGGCGCGCCGAACGGCGGAGCTTTTCGCGCAGCATCCGGACCGCCTGGTCGTTTCGATGGGCGACTTCAACGACGAGCTCAAGGATCCCCCGTTCACCGAGGCCCTTTCGCTCTTGCCCCCGGGCGTCTACCGCGGCACGCCCGACGCTCTGAGCTTTTTGGCGCCGGGATTCGAGCTTCTCTCGCGTCCTTTCGAGGAACAGGGCACCTACTACTGGCACGGCGGCAAGGTTTGGAACATCCTCGACCACGTGCTCGTGGCGGAAGGTCCGAGCCTGCAGCGCGGCGTTTCGAAGAGCTTCGCTTACCGACCGGGTTCCTTCCGGGTCGTGCGTGACGCTCGCTTCGAAGATGCTCGGGGCATTCCGAACAACTGCTCGGTCTACGGCCGCCGCGACGCGGGCGACGAGAGCCGCTGCATGGTCGGCGTGAGCGATCACCGCCCCGTCGTGGCGGATTTCATCTACTAGAAAGTTTCGGGGATCTTCTCGCGTCGCTACGCGCGAGGACCCAAGCTCCCACGACGGAGGCGCCAGCTGCTTCGAGCGCCAGCGTGGCGGCCCGCAGCGTCGCGCCGGTCGTCGAAACGTCGTCGATCAGAAGGATCCTCCTCCCGCCGAGCAGAGCGCGTCCCCGACCCGCGAGAAAACGCGCGTTGCGACGCCGCTCGCTCGGCGCGAGGCCCTTTTGGTCGAAGCGGAAGATCGTCGTCACGAGGGCGTTCCAAAGCACCGGCCGACCCAAGCCGCGTGCCATGCGATCGGCAAGCTGCGAGCCGAGGTCCGTTTGGCTGACCACCCGCAGCGCGCCCGAAGGAATCGGCACGATGCAATCGGCTTCGAGCGAGGCGATCTCGGAGCTCCAGTGATCGACAAGTTCGTCGATCGGACGGCGAAGAACCCCCGGTAGCCTTCCGGCCGGCTGTCCTTTGAGAAGGCGAATGTAGCGACCGAGGCTACCCGAATAGAGTCCCGCCGAAAAAACGGGAACGCCACCGAGGACGATCGGCGGCAGGTAGCGGGATAGCAGCGCGCCCCGAAACGAAAGGGCGCAGCCCGCGCAAAATCCGGATTCGCCGGCGTCCTCGTCACAAAGAACGCAAGGCATCCGGCCGAACAGAAGTCGAAGCATGGGGGTTCTCCGCGAAAAGGTGCGAACGGTTTTGGGCGCGCAGGACTTGAAGCAACATCTCTCCTCTTTCCGGCTCGAGGTCCAAGGCGAGAAAAGCGGAGAAGAGGCGAATTTCGTTTTCGATTTCCCGCCGGGAGGCGTTCGGGGCGTGGCGCAGGACGCGTTCGCGGGCCGTGCTTTCGAGGGCGGGCGTGAGCGCTCGGCGGGGCGCGCGC
>DDRA01000108.1:0-3011 GCA_002343545.1 Bacteriovoracaceae bacterium UBA2428 | reverse complement strand
CTCGGCGGGCCCGCTCAAGGCGGGCTTCGAGTTGGCCTTCGTCCTCGGGTAAGCGGGGCCACTCGTCTTCCGAGGCCTCGTCCGCGGACGGGCGTCGCCGTTTTCCGCGCGTCGCTTCGCCCTCGGTCAGGAAGAGCTTCAGGGCGAAGCGATCGAGCAAGGGCCCCGACAGCCGCGAGGAATAGGTCTGCCGCGCGACGGTCGTGCAGCGACAGTTCGTGCGATTCGAGCCGAAGTAGCCGCAAGCGCAGGGGTTAGACGTCGCGATGAACCAGAAGTCGGCGGGCCACCGTACGGGCCCTTGCAGGCCGTTGCGCCGGATCTCTCGCGAGTCGAGGACCGTGCGAAGGATCTCGCGGGAGTCGCGATTGAGTTCGGAGAACTCGTCCAACACGAGCAGCCCGCCGTGCGCGAGGCTGAAGAAACCCGGGTGCGCTCGCCCGGCGCGACTTCGCCCGACGAGCTCGGCCACGTGCACCCGCGAGTGGGGCGCGACGAAAGGCCGCCGGGGAACTTCCGATCCGGCGAGCGACCAGATGCGGCGTATCGCCGACTGGAGAGCCGCGTCGGGCGGGGCCACGAGGGAACGGGCCCAGAGCGCGAGATGGCTTTTGCCGACGCCCGGGGGGCCCATGAGCAAGACGGGAAGTCGTTGGAGCGAGGCCGCGCCGAGGAGAAAGCGCTCGAGCGCCCGTCCCTCCACCCGAACCGAGCGTTCGGCGATCGGCGCGACGAAGGAATCGTGCGCGCGTTCCGGGGGGCAGCGGTCGACGTCGGGATCCACGAGGTAGTCCCAGAGGGCTTCGATCGTGGCGAAGCGCGAAGGCCCCAAGACTTGGCCGGGGTAGAGGTCTTCGAGAAGCTTGGACTCCTCGGTCGGACGCAGGCTCCCATCGAGCCCGAGCGATCCGATGAAAGCATAGTCGCGTACCCGTGCGAGCGTCGCTTCGGGAACTTCTTCCTCGAGGGCAAGTCGACACGCCAGGACGATCGGCGTTTCGAGGTGGGCGCCCGCCTTCGACTCGTCGCAGGGCAGCAAGTGTACGAGCAGTCGGTCGAGGCTGCCCCAAGTCCCGCGCCTCGCGGCGAGGGATCGAAGCTTGTCCCGACTGTCGCGTAGCCAAGGGCCCGGCAGGCCCGTGAGGCTAAGCTGTTGGAGCCCCCGACTTTTGAGGACTTCGATCCCGACTTCGCGGTCCTCGAATCCGACGCAGGAAAAAGAACGAACACGTACGACATCTCTCATGACTCCCTGCCGGTACAACATCCGTGCCAAGCGGATAGAATGGTGGGATGCGCCCCCTCTCGGAATGGTCGGAAAGCACGGACCCCTTCTTTCAATCGCGTTCGGTCGTCGCGTTTGATTTGGACGACACCCTGACGACGCGGGGGGCGTTGCCCGGCGACGTCGTCCGCGACCTCGAAGCCGCGCAAGCGCGCGGTTGGCGAACGTGTCTCGTGACGGGTCGCTCGGCCGGTTGGGTGGATGCGTTGATCAAGCTTTTGCCCTTCGACGCCGTCGTCGGCGAGAACGGAGCGCTCGTGGTGGATTGGCCCGCCGGCAAGGCGCGCCGGGGCGAGCGCGAGGCGCCGCGCAAGTTGTACTGGACGCCGCAGGGCTACGGCGACCAACCGCCACCGGGTCTCCGGGATCGCATGGAGGCGACGCTCGCGGACGTCCGCAAAAATGTTCCGGGATGTCAGGTCGCTTCGGACCAGGCGTTTCGGATCTACGATCTCGCGGTCGACTTCGCCGAAGAAGTCTACCCGCCGCTCGACCTCGCGGCCGCCGACCGCATCCGCGAAGTCTTCGAAGCGCACGGCGCGACGGCCAAAGTCAGCAGCATCCACGTCAACGGATGGTGGGGGACTTTCAACAAGACGGACGGTTTGCGCCGGCTCGTCGAAGGACACTGGGGACTCACGCTCGAACGCGCGGTCGTCTACGTCGGAGATTCTCCGAACGACGGCCCGCTCTTCGGCGCGGCCGGGGTTTCGGTGGGCGTGGCGAATCTCCGGCATTTCGTCGGTCGCGTGGACTTCACGCCGCCGACTTACGTCGCGCGCGGCGAGGCATCGCAAGGAGCGCGCGAACTCTTGGCGCGCTTGGGAACCCGCCCGTGAAAAAGCGGATCTTGCTCGCGTTCCTCTTCGGCTTCGGCGCCCAGGCCGCCGAGCGCGCGCGCCTCGCGAAGGATTCTTGGCTCTACAAGGTTCCCGCCGAAAGCCGCGGTCCCGTCGAGACGCTCGCGGCTCCGCTGAAGGCGGGCGAATCCGTCGTCGTGGAGCGTCGGTCGAGTCGCTTGCCGTGGGCTTACGTCCGTCGCGAGAAGGCCGCCGGATGGATCCCGCTCGCGAGTCTCGGAAGCTTCGAGCCGATCGTGGTCACGCGGCCTCGGCCAGCACGGGTTTTCGCGCCCGCGCCGCCCACGGAATCGGAAGCCTTGCTGAAGTCGTTGCGCGAGGAAAGGGCGCGGTGAGAAAATCCTGCACGCTCGCGCTGGCCTTCAGCCTGGCGACGCCCCCGGCCTTCGCGCAGAAACCCGGTGCGAGCGAAACCGTGGACGGTCGCGTCGTGCGGGTGACCCGCGAAGCGGTCGTTTACGAGCGCCCTTCGCCCAAGGCGAGAGCGCTGGCGGACGTTTCTCCGGAGACGATGCTCGTCGCGAAGCGACTCTCCCCGAAAGCCACCTGGCTTTACGTCGAGGACGAAGGCGGAAATCGCGGCTGGATCGACGTGCGCAAAACCGATTTCAAGCCGACATCGTCGGCCGCGCCCGTGGCGCCGTCGCCCCCTTCGCGGCCCCCGCTCCCTTCGCCCCCCAAGCCCGACGAAGAAGAGAATCGCATCGTCAAGAACTCGGACGAAGCCGAAGCCGAGGTCTCCATCGCTCATCGGCGGCTCTGGACGCTCAAGCTTCGCGCCCGTAAGGCCTTCCAGGATCCGCACGGCAACGGCGCGCTAGGATTGATCGGCGCCGGCTTGTTCTCGCTCGAGGAAGGTTGGTGGG
>DDRA01000026.1:5956-6104 GCA_002343545.1 Bacteriovoracaceae bacterium UBA2428 | reverse complement strand
CTCTGGCAGCTCGCCTACACCGAGATCTACATCACGGACACGCTCTGGCCCGACTTCGAGCCTTCCCACCTTCGAGCGGCTTGCGAAGCCTTCGCGCAACGCAAGCGCCGCTTCGGACTTTCCGACGACGCCAACGTGCTGCCGGCCA
>DDRA01000026.1:0-5808 GCA_002343545.1 Bacteriovoracaceae bacterium UBA2428 | reverse complement strand
AGCAAGGACACCCCATGAAGCTTCAGCTCTCCGAGGAACTCCGCCAGCGTTGGTTCTACGCCATGTGCGCGACGGTGATCCTCTTCGTGACGCTCTTCGCGCTCGGTCAGGAAGCGAGCTTCCTGCTTTCGCTCCTCTGCGGGCTCCAGGGCTGGAAAGAGTACGCGCGCATGATGAGCCTGCGCGATCGCCCGAGCCTGCACGTGATGGGCTACGTCTTCGTGACGCTCATGTTCCTGCACGCCTTCTTCGTGGGCCCGCGCACGCTTTTCTGGCTTTGGGGCGCGTGGAGCGCCGCCTTCTTCGCGCTCTTCATCGAGTACCGCCTCCAGCTCAAGCGCGACCCCGCCGCCGCCCTGAACGCGAACATCCAGCTCATGTGGACGCAGCTTTGCCGCTTCGTCATGGGGCTGCTCTACGTGTTCCTCATCTTCGGCTTCATCGGCTCCGTCGTGAGCGGCGTGCGAGGCGAACAGGTTCTCATCCTGACCTTCACGATCGTGTTCATGGGCGACACGGGCGCCTACTTCGTGGGGCGCAAGCACGGACGCCGCAAGCTTTGGGAGGCGCTCTCGCCCAAGAAGACCGTCGAAGGTGCCCTCGGCGGCTACGCCTTCTCGATCGTCGGCGGCCTCGTCTGCTGGCTCCTGTGCTACTGGCTCCCGCCCCCTCCGATCGAGTTCTCGACTTACCTCATGCTCGCCCTCGTGCTGCCGCCCTTCGCGCAGGCCGGCGACTTTCTCGAGAGCCTGATGAAGCGTGCCTCGGGCACGAAGGACTCGGGCTCGCTCATGCCGGGCCACGGCGGCCTGCTCGACCGCGCCGATGGCCTCGCCCTCGCGATGCCGCTCGTTTACTTTCTCGTTTCGTGAATCCGGGCGTGCGAGGCCGTTTCGACGAGGAACTCCTCGCCTAACCTCGACTATCCAAAGCGTCACTTTTTCTGTCCTCCCCCGTTCCCTCGGCACGGCTAGAGTGACGGGAGGGGGATAGACATGCGCTTCAAGATTTTGTCGACGGGCCTCATGCTCATGGGCTGCGCCTCGCAAATGAACGGTCCCGGTCGGGGGCCCGCGAACGCGCCGGAACTCATGGTCCCCGGGCAGAGCGTGATGGTGGGCGACACGATTTACGTCTGCACGAACGGCGCCGAGCCGCTTTCGCCCTCGACCCCTCCTCCCTTCACGCCGGCACCGACTCCGGCGGCGCCCCCCGCCCCGGCCGTCCGTAAGGAGCCCTTCATCCCCACCTGCCAAATCAGCTTCGACTTCAAGGATCCGGACTGGGTCTACGAAATCAGCTGGCCCGTGGACGGCCCCAAGCAAAACGAAGTCATCCGGGGCAAGCTCCCGAGCACGACGGTTTTCCCCCTCAAGTACGAAAAGGCCCGCGCGGCGATCGTCCAAGCCTGCCACGAGCACATGCAACGCAGGCTGCGCTGCCACTGCCCGTAGGCCCTCCAGGCTTCCGCGCCGGCAGGACTGCGTCATTTGACGCAGGTGCGACACGAAAAGGTGCCTGACGCCATTTGCTCTGTCTGGAGACCGACGAGACCCTTGGGAGCTTCCCTGCTATTCTCGAGGGTTCTATGGAATACCTCTTGGGCTTTGTCCTTCTCCTTGGCGTTTTGATTTTCATCCACGAGCTCGGCCATTTTTTGGCCGCCAAAGCCGTGAACGTGCGGGTCGAGGCCTTCTCGATCGGCATGGGCAAGAAGATCCTGCAGTTCACGCGCGGCGAGACGACCTACGCCATCAGCCTGCTCCCGCTCGGCGGCTACGTGAAGGTCACGGGCCAGGATCCGCGCGAAGAAGTGCCGCCCGAGCTCGAAGCCCGCTCCTACCGCGCGAAGGCCATCTGGCAACGCGCGCTCATCGTGATCGCGGGCCCGCTCTTCAACGCCGCCCTCGCCGTCATGGTCTTCGTGGGGCTCGTCATCGTGGGACTGCCGTCGCTCTCGCCCACGCTGAGCCGCGTCCTGCCCGGCAGCCCCGCTTTCGAAGCGGGCTTCCGCTCGGGCGACGTCGTGAACATGGTCACGCTCGCCGACGGCAAGCTCCTGCGCGTCCGCGAACGCTCGGATCTCGAGGAAATCCTCGCGAAGAACGTCGGCCAGCCGCTGACCTTCACCGTTTCGCGCCCCTCGCCCTTCCCCGATCCGGCTCCGATCGAGCCCGGCACCGCGGAGAAGGCCGTCGACTTGCCGCTCACCCCGCGGAGCGGCACGGCCGAGACGCTGAACTTGAATTACTCGCCCGTGATCGGCCAGGACCGCGACACGACCCTCGGCATCGTCGAGGAACGCGGCGTCCTCGCGGGCGTCGAGTACGGCGCCTTCGCGCCGATCGTGTCGAGCCGCGCCCAGGGCTGGGCCGCCTCGCGCGCGATCCCCTCGCCCTTCGTCGTGGCCGAGCTCCAGTACCGTAACGAGATGGGCGCGACGAAGGCCCTCCGCATCGCCAACTACGACGAGCTCGTCGTGGCGTGGCGCCGCGCCCTCGAAGCCTCGCCCGCCGACAAGGGCCAAATCACCCTGCGCGGCTTCCGCCTCGAACCGGCTCCGGCGAAGGGCGAAACGCCCAAGGTACCCGAGATCCAACAGCATAACCTCGCGTGGTCGAGCGCGGCCGAGCGTCCCTCGCCGACGCTCACCGAGGCGGGCCTGCTGCCGGCCGAGCTCATGGTGCTCGACGTCGTCGCGGGAACCCCGGCCGAAAAGATGGGGCTCAAGAGCGGCGACGTCATCTTGGAGCTCGCCGGTCGTCCGGTCGCGAGCTTCCAGAGCTTCCGCGCCGACATCCAGCGTCTGGCGGCCTCGGGCGAAGCGCTTCGCATCGCTTACCTGCGCGACGGCGAGACGCTCAGCGCCGAGCTGCGCCCCGAATCCGTCGACATGACGGACCCGCTCACCGAGACGAAGAAGAAGCAGTTCCAGATCGGCGCGACCTTCCTCGCGAACTCGGCCGAGGCGCCCATGACGCTTCTGCGCGCCGACGGCTTCGGCGAAGCCGTCGTGCTCGGCTGGAACAAGACCGTTTCGCTCACGGCCTCGATGCTGAAATCGTTCTACCACCTCGCGACGGGCGGCATCTCGCCCAAGACGCTCGGCGGTCCGCTCCTCATCGCGAAGATCTCGGGCGAGAGCTTCAAGCAGGGCGCGATCCCCTTCCTGCGCATGATGGCCTTCATCTCGCTCAACCTCTTTATCCTGAACCTCTTGCCGGTGCCCGTACTCGACGGCGGCCACCTCGTGCTGCTCGGGATCGAAGCCGTGCGCCGCAAGCCGCTCAACATCAAGATCATCGAAGCCTGGACGACGGCCGGCTTCTTCCTGCTCATGGGTCTCGTCGCGATCGTGTTCTTCAACGACCTGAGCCGCATGGGACTCTTCAAGTTTTTGAACCTCTGATCCGGAAAGGCTCGAAGGCATGGGGAAAGTCACCGAGGGCAGCGTACTGGGACTCGATTGGGGCTTGAAGAAGGTCGGCTACGCGACCTCGGACGGCGCCGGCTTGGCCATCACGCCGCGCGGGCACTTCGCGCGCAAGGACCCGCCGGGTCGCTGGCGCCTCGGTCGCCACGACGTCGAACAGCTCAAGGCCCTCTGCGAGCGCTTCGAGATCGCGCGCGTGGTCGTGGGGTGGCCCCCGTCCAACTTGGAGGCCGATCGCGCGGAGTTCCGGAGTTTCCTCGCGCGCCTGGAGCGCGACGTCGCGCTTCCGGTCGCCGAAGTGGACGAGGCCCTCACGAGTTGGGCTTCGCGCGAAGCCGGCTTCGCGAACGAAGACGCGGGCGCCGCCGCGCTTTTGCTCGAAGACCATTTTGCGGCGCGCGGCCGCGCCGGCTTCGGCGCCCTGAGCGTGCTCGCCGGAATCGTGCTGCTGGGGGCGGGCGCCGCGGGTTTCGCCGCCTGGCAGATCGTGAGCAAACCCGTGTCGCCGACCCCGCTCGATCTCGTCGTGGACGTACGTCCGGGGACGAGCATCCTCGCGCTCGGCGCGCAGCTGCGCGGACTCGGCCTCGACGCGCCCGCCTGGGCCGTGAAAGCTTGGAGCGAGACGCTGGGCCGCGACGCCAAACTCCAACCCGGGGAATTCAAGCTCGAAGGGCGCCCCAGCCTCGCCGAAACGCTCCGTCGCTTCGGGGGCGGCGTCGCGCCGCTCAGCCACCTCGTCACGATGAAAGAGGGTCACAACCTCTACGACTTCGAACAGAGCTTCCGCGGCGCCTACCCCGAGAAGGGGAGCGAGGCGCTCTGGAGCTACGTCACCGACGCGGCCCGCCTGCGCGAGATGGGCGTGCCCCCGCGCAAGGAAGGCCAGGGACGTGCGACGCTCGAGGGCTTCCTCTTCCCGGAAACCTATTCCTACCGCAAGTACGATCCGCCCCGGGCCGTCCTCGACGAGATGATCCGTCAGTTCCGCGCGCGCGCGCTCCCCATACTGAGCTCGCACCCCACGTGGGGACAGACTTCGGAAGGGCGCTACCGCCTGCTCATCCTCGCCTCGATGGTCGAGAAGGAATCGGGGAACTTTGAAGAGCAGCCCCTCATCGCGAGCGTCTTCTGGAATCGCATCTCGAAGAAGATGCGCATGCAATCCGATCCGACCACGATCTACGGCTTGCTGCCGAACTTCGACGGCAACATCAAGCGCATCCACCTGACGACGCCGTCGCCCTACAATACCTACACGCTGCCCGAGCTGCCCGCCGGCCCCATCTGCAACCCCGGCGAATCCGCGCTCCGCGCCGTGATGAATCCGGCCTTCACGGATTACCTTTACTTCGTGTCGCGCAACGACGGCACGCACGTCTTCTCGAAGGACTACGCCACGCACGATCGCTACGTGAAGGAATACCAACTGCGCCGGCGCGCGAGCCCCGCGCCGGCCATGGGATCCCCCGCGGCCGAAGCTCCCGCGACGCCCGCCGTCGCCGCGCCGCCCTCGAGCGCGCTACCGAAGCCGGTTAAGCCCGCCGCCAAGAAGCCTTCCCGCTAGAACGCGCCTCCGTAGGGAGTCGCGTCCCGGCCCAGACTCCCACTTGTCAAAGCCGCATAAAAAAAGCCCGCCCCACCCGAAGGCGGAGCGGGCCTGGCCCGATCGGACGGAGTTCCCTCTGCCTTAACGGCGCGGGAAGAGGGGCGCGGGGCCGGAGGGGCGCGAGGGCGCCGGCGCGGACGGCGCCGCGTAGCTACCCGTCGAGGAGAGCTGGTTCACGAGCGCCTCGTAGTTCTTCTGCACGAAGGTCTTCGAGTTGAAGGCCGCCTTCGGGAAGCGCGTCGCGTGGCTCATGAGCTCGGCGCCGAGACGGTGGTAAGCCGCCTTGCGCGCTTCGCTCACGGCGCGGGAGTTGCGCTCCGTGATGACCTTGCCCACGATCGTGGAAGACGGGTTGTTCTTCCACGGGCCCTGGTCCATGATCCCCATCTTGTAGCCGTCGACTTCGGCGACGTTCGCGAGGCGGATGCGGTTGAAGAGCTCCGCCTGGCGGTTCGCCTTCGTGACGGACGACGGCACGAAGCCGCTGCCGCGCACGATCGCGTCCCAGTAGAGGAGCGTCGTACCGAAGCGGTCCGCCACGCCCAGACCTTCGCCGTGGGGTTCGAAGCTGTCGCTGCCCATGGTGACGTGCGCGCTCAGCTTGTACTCGCCGTCGATGATCTTGAGCGGGTCGAGGCCTTCCATCGGGACGACGTAGCTTTGCGTCGCGCCGGCCGCGATCGGGCCCTGGGTCACGCTCTTGTTGCGCGTGCCGTTCACCCGGATCTCGAGGCCGATGTCCTGCGGCGTGCGGATATACACATCT
>DDRA01000165.1:8546-14082 GCA_002343545.1 Bacteriovoracaceae bacterium UBA2428 | reverse complement strand
GGCGCCTATTTCTTGACCATCGTGGAGGAGGGATAGTTGGCGAACTACGAACTCCGCTCCACCCAAAGTCGTGGCTCGTTCCGGGTGTCGGGCCCGCTGACGAAAGTCGGCCGGGCCACGGACAACGGCGTCGTGCTGAACGACCCCACCATCTCCCGTTACCACTTGAACTTCTACGTGCGGGACGACGGGTCGCTCGTGATCGAGAACGCGGGCGCCCAGAGCGGATTTCTCCTCAACGGCCAACCCGCGTCGGGTCCTTCGCTCGCCAATCACGGTGATCGCTTGGCCTTCGGCGCTTTGGAGTACGTCGTCGTGCGCGACGGCATGCCGCTCGCGACGCCGAGCGCGCCCCCCCGCGCCGCCACGAACATCGGCGGCGTTCCGTTGTACGAAGCCGCTTCCAAGGTTCGGGTCTCGAGTTCTTCCGCCCGACCCAAGGTCTACGCGCTCTTGGCCCTCGCCATCGGCGCGATTGTGTACCTCGGGAAGCGCGGCGACGATACCGCTCGCACGCCGAGCTCGGTTTCGGACTTCGTCGAGGGAGGCCTCGCTTCCCCCATCGACAGCGAAGGCTACCGCGGCGACCGCAAGGCCCCGCTCAGCCAAACCGAAATCGAAGCCGAGGGCTACTTCCGCGCGGGCATGCGCGACCTGCACAACGCCAACTACACGCGCGCGTTGCAGTTCTTCCAGCAGGCGCGGACCAAGAACCCGGGTCACGCCGAGGCTACCTACTACATCGAGCAGACCGAAACCCAGCTGCGCGCCCAATTGGACGCCTTGCTCAAGGACGCGAACCGCAGTTTCTCCTTCCTCCAGTACACGCGCGCGAAGATCCAGGCCGTTCGGGTACTCACGATCCTCGCCGACCAGATTCCCGCCTATTCCCGGAAACTCGCTTCGGAAGCGATGGCGCGGCCGACCGACCAGCCCGCTCCCACGCACGAGGAAAGCCTTATCCGGATCGACTGCAAACTGACGAAGGACGCCGAGGCCTGCGGCCGCGCGATACGCCTCATCAAGGAATCCCGTAACCGCTTGGGCGAGGAGAACGAATTGCGATGAGCGACAAAGTTCTCATCATCTTCAAGGACGGCGACGAAAGACGCGTGCCGATCGACCGCGAACGCATCGTTCTCGGTCGCGATCCCGGCTGCGACGTCGTGCTGACCGACGAATCCGTTTCGCGGAGACACGCCGCCGTCCACTTCAAGCACGACGCCGTCTACATCGAGAACATCTCGGCCACCGGTCGGGTGCTCCGAGACGGCGAGGCGGTCGAGTACGTCGAGCTCTCCGAATCCGACGAAGTCTCGGTCGGGTCTTTCTCGATTTCTTGGGCAATAGAATCCGCCAAGGAATCGGCTTCCGCCAAGGCGGAAGCGTCGGCCCCGCCCGAAGAATCCAACGAGTCCACCTACGATCCGGGCGTCGTCGCCGCGGATTCGAACGAGCCCGCCTTCCAAGCCCCTTCCTTCGAAACGCCGGCGGAAGAACCGAAGCTCCCCTCGGCCGACGAAGCTTCCGCTCCCGACCTGGGCGACATGGCCCTCGTCGCGAGCTCCGCGCCGGCGGACGAGAACGAGAAGACGCTCGTGGGCGCGGCCCCGGTCGCGCCGCGCCTCCGCATCGTGAAAGGTCCCGCCGAGGAAATCGGGCGAGAACTCCGGCTGACGGGCGGGCCCCAGTGGATCGTGGGACGCAGCCCGAAAGCGCACGTCCAGATCGACCACAGCAAGTTCTCCCGACAGCACTTCGTCATCCAACGCATCGGAACCCAGTACCGCGTCCAAGACATGGGCTCGGCGAACGGCACGCGCATCAACGGCGTCGCCGTGACGGACGCCCCCATCCAGCCCTTCGATACGATCCAGATCGGTCCCTTCGAGCTTCAGTTCGTTTTGGTCGATTCGGACGCCCAGCATCTCGCGGCCATCGCCTCGCCGCCCCCGCTCCCGGGCCTTTCCCTCGAGACCGCGTCTCCCGCCTTCGCGTCGGCGTCGTCGCACGACGAGACGAAGTTCGTGCCCCCGGTGCCCTACGATCCTCTCCAAGGTTTCCAAGCCAACTCGGCCTCTTCGCCTTACGGCGGCGGCATGCCGTCGACGCCGAGCCCGACGCCCCAAGCGCCTCCCGCCGGCGAAGCCGACAAGTCTCCGCTCGTCCGACAGGCCCGCAAGCTCGGCGTCTGGTTCAACTCGCAGCCGCCCGAGAAGAAGCGTCTCTACATCGTGGGTGCATCGCTCGCGCTCGGCGTCGTCCTGCTCGCGCGCATGGGCGCCACGGGCCCGGCGACGGACCCCGCCGATCAAGTCGCCACTATCGAAGCCCCCGCGACGGCCGGTCCCTCGCCGGCATCCGCGGTGCCGCTCCAAGCCGAAGGCAACATCTCGCCCGAGTTCTACGCGCTGAGCGCGGAGAAGCGCGCCGAGATCGAGGATCTCTACCGCAAGGCCGAGAAAGCCCGCTCCACCCAAGACTGGAACACGGCCTACGAGTCGGCCGCGGCCATCGCGCGACAAGTGCCCCGCTACAAAGACACCAACGCCATCCTCGAAGAATCGCAGGCCCTCATCCTCGACCGCAAGATCGGCACGCTTTCGCAGTCTTCGTCGCGAGTCGAGGACGCCGCGCGCGAGACGGGCGAGAAAGTCACCGCGCTGATGGAGTCCGGAACGAAGGCCTTGGCCGAAGGGCGTTTCGAGGACGCCGACGAGACCTTCCATAAAGTGCTCAACTACGACCCGACCCACGCCGAAGCCCAAGCCGGCATCGTGGCCGCGCGAACCCGCCAGAACTCGATCGTCCCGATCGAGTTGCCCAAGGCCGAAGTCGCCGAGTTCCAGGACGTCCACTCGGGCGAGCGCCAGAAAGAGCGCGAATCCATCGACGCCTTCAAGAACCGCTTCCAGGACATTCGCCGGGCGATGCAGGAAGGACGATTCAAGGAAGCGAGCCCCATGCTGCTCGATCTCGAATCGCAAGTCGCCGCGCGAGTCGAGGAATACGACCAGGGCGGCCGCGCGCCGGCCGCGATCCGACCGGAGTTCCGGCAGGAAAGCGCCTCGCTGCTGACCCAAGTTCGCGAGGCCCGAGACACGACCAAGACGCAGCTGCGGGCCGAGTTCCAGTCCCAGATCGCCGACGCCGAACAGCACGTCGCCAACCAGCAATACGCGCTGGCCCGCGACAGCTACGACCGCATCCTGCGCGTCGTGCCGAACTTCGAAGAGGTCCTCGAGGCGCGACGCCGCCTCTACGATCGCCTCCTCGCCGAAGCGAAGTTCAAGTACAACGAAGCGCTCGTCTCGGAATCGGTCGGCGACGTCGAAGGCGCCATCGACGGCTACACCAAAACCCGCGAACTCCTCTCGAACGTCGACGACGCGAACGCCGTCGAATACTTCAAGAAGGCCGTCACGCGCATGAGTCGGTTGAAATGATCGGCGTCTTCCGCCGGATCGATCCCCGGCCGGACGTCCGGGGCCTCCAGATCTTCACGATGGCCGACTGGATCTCGCCGCCGACCGAAGTCGCCGCCGAAGCTTTTCTCGCCTTCGACGTGACCTACCGAAAGATGCGGCTCGACCCGGAAGCGACGAAAATCCGGCCCCTCGATGCCGGCCCCGACGCCGACGAGATCACGGCTTTTCACACCGCGCGCGAAGCCGCGATCCGCGCGACCCCCGAACGCCTGGCTTCCGGCATCCGCATCGTTTCCGCGTTCGTCCATATGCCGAGCCGACGGCTTTGGTCGGACCTTCCGGCTTGGATGCACCTTTGCCTCGAAAGCTCGGACGGAACGTTGGATGCCCTCGTCGCCGGCGGAAAAATCGGCTGGCGACGCATCGACTTGCGACCGAACGACGTTTTCGTCCACGCCGCTCCCTTTCAACCCCTCGCCGACCTTCGCATTCCGAAGATCGAAGGCGTGCGTGCCTTCCGGCTCGCTCCCTCGATCGAGGAGTCCCAGGGCACCGGCACGGCCCCCTTCCGGCTGGAGCTTCCCGTGGGAAGCTCGGCGGAGGCGCTTCCGTGATTTCGAAAAAATGCTTTGCCTTGCTTCCCGTTGCGCTCGGGCTGCTCTACCTGGGCTTCGGCGTCGGAGAGAAGGGGCAGGATGCGGGGTTTTCGTCCACGACCCCGATCACGGTGACCCGCGAAGCGGAGACCGCCGCGAAGGAATCCGTAACGGAGCGCGAAGGCCGCGGCGAACGACGAAGCACGGCCTTCTACGAGTCCGAGATGAACGGCGAGATGCTCGGACGCCTGCCGGCCGGGCTCCGCCCCAAAGTCGAGATCCGCAAGAAACGCGACATTTCGCTTCGTGGCGGGCGCGAAGCGGCCGTTTTCGAAGCCTACTGGGACGAGGTCCCGATCGAAGGCACCCGCGGCATCCTCAGCCGCTTGGACTCGACGGGACTCGATCTGGAACGAAACCTCGGCCGGCCGATCGCGGACTACCGAACGGACCTCGAGCGATTCCCCTCGGTCCACGACGACGCGCAGAGAGCCGCGATCGACGGGAGCCTGCGCGAACGCGGCGACCGCAACGAGCGAATCGAGTTCAGCCATCGAAGTTGGTATCCCGACGCCAAGGAGCGCGCGATTCGCCCCTGCTTGAACTACGTCGTCGAGTATCGAAGGAACGATAAGGAACGCGAAGAAACCTGGTGCGCGGACGCCGAAACCGGACGCATCCTTCGTCGGAGCCCGCGCCGAAAAACGATGTGAGCGGGATCCCGCCCCGCCTCGGCGCTAACCGCGAATCGGAGCGTTGCCGCCGTCGTCGATGCGCTTCTTGAGTTCCTTGCCCACCTTGAAGAAGGGAAGCTTCTTCTCGGGCACCGTCACGGCGGCGCCCGTCTTCGGGTTACGGCCGACGTAGCTCTTGTAACCCTTGACGTACCAGCTGCCGAAACCGCGGATCTCGATGCGGTCTCCGTTCACGAGGGCCTGGAACATGGTATCGAAGCAGGCGTTCACGACGGATTCGACCTTTTTGCGGGTCAGGTTCATCTTCCCGGTCAGTTGCTCGATAAGATCGGATTTCGTCATAGCTAAATTGTGACAAGAATTTCGGTGCTTTGGTAGGTGTCAAAGCATTGTTAAGGCGACTTCATGTGTCTTGACGTGGCGCACAATAGCGCGCAAGCTAGGCCCGTGCGCATCCTCAGCCTTCCGTTGGCCGTAGCCGCGACCTTGGCTTCGCTCTTGGCTCCCAGCGCCCATGCCTACAAACTCCCCTCCGAGCCTATCCGCATCGAGCGCGTGAAGCCCGCTTCGGCCGTCGCCGTCGTCGACGCGAAAGGCCGGGTGGTGGACTACTGGGCGAACGGACGTTTCATGCTCTACCGGCCCTTGTCCCACTTCTCGAAGGACCTCGTGGACTTCGTCGTCCTGCTCGAAGACGCGAAGTTTTGGCACCACGACGGCTTCGATTTGTCCGAGATCAAGAACTCCATCCAAGAGAACTTGGAAGGAGGCAAGATCAAGCGCGGCGCGAGCACGATCACCCAGCAGCTCGCCAAGA
>DDRA01000165.1:8076-8437 GCA_002343545.1 Bacteriovoracaceae bacterium UBA2428 | reverse complement strand
CCAGCAGCTCGCCAAGAACCTCTTTCTCGATAAGGAGCGCAGCTTCGCGCGAAAGCTTTTCGAGATCCCGTGGACCTACCGCATCGAGAAGGATCTCGCGAAGAAGCAGATCCTCGAGCTCTATTTGAACATCATCGAGTGGGGGCCGGGAATCTACGGGGCCGAAGCCGCCGCCCGGCACTTCTTCGACCGCGAAGCCTCGTCGCTGGATCTCGGCCAGGCCATGTACCTCGCGCTCATCATCCCGAACCCCAAGCGCTTCGACCTCTTCGCGAACCCGAAGATGGGCGATTTCCTGCAGAAGAAAAAGAAGTGGCTCGTCGATCGGCTCGTCGACGAAAAAAAGTACCCGCCGGAACGC
>DDRA01000165.1:0-7906 GCA_002343545.1 Bacteriovoracaceae bacterium UBA2428 | reverse complement strand
GACTTCGGGCTCGTGCCGCCGGAAACGCGGAACCGTCACTTTTCGGTCCGTCACGAAGGCTCCTACTTCGGTTCGGTCGCCAAACGCAGCGAAACCTTCAAGACGCTCGAGGCGGCCCTGCGACCCAAGAACAAGGGGAAGGCCGAAGTTCAGATCACCCTTGATCGCGACAAGCTGACGGAGCTCGAAAGCATCGCGCCCGTCGACGCCGAAACGCCGACCAAGCGCATCTTCGCGATCCTCGACGAAACGAAGGTCCTCGCGTTCCGCAGCGTCGAAAAGAAGAAGACCTTGCCCGGTTACGGCTTCACCGAGATCCCTTCGCTCGACGCGTATAAGCTTCAGCCCTGATCCAAGAGACGAACCGAGGGATAGACGGGAAGCTTGGCCCGACGGGCTTCGGCTTCGGCCGTGTCGACATCGGCCACGACGAGGGCGTCGCCTTCGGCCGGCCCTTCGGCGAGCACGCGACCCCAAGGATCGATGATCAAGGAGTGCCCGTAACACCAAAGCTCGGTGCCCTTGGCGTCGAAATGCGATCCCCACTGCCCGGCCGCCACGACGAAGGAGAGGTTCTCGACGGCGCGCGCGCGCAGGAGCGTGTGCCAATGGGCCTCGCCCGTCTCGCGGGTGAAGGCCGCGGGAATGAGCAGCATGTTCGCGCCCATCCCGACCGCCTCACGGCGGAAGAGCTCGGGGAAGCGAAGATCGAAGCAGATCGAAAGCCCCGCGCGGAAGCCGCCGACGTCGACGACGACCGGCGTCTCGCCCGCGCGCACGTCGTCCGTCTCGCGGTAGGTCGCCGTGGCCGACTCGAAGACGAAGAGGTGAATCTTGCGGTAGGTGTCGATCGGAACGCCGGGGCGCACGACCCAGTGGGCGTTATAGGGAAGCTCGCCGTCCGGGGTTTCCTCGAGCACGGATCCCAGGCTGACCGTCATCGGCCAAGCCGCCAGACATTCGGCGAGCGCGCGCGAAAAATCGGAGTGGGGAGCGAGGCGACCTTCGGCGTCGCGGCGCAAGTGGACCTCGGAACGTTGGGCCCCCTTCGGCGAGCGCTTGGGACCCCGGTAAAAAACGTTCTCCGGAAAACAGAGGAACTCCACCTTCTCGCGTCGGGCCTCGTCGACCATCGATTGAACGGTCAGGAGGTTCTCCCACGGATCGTCGGTAGAACGGATTTGCGCGATGCCGACTCGAAGCTTGGCCATGGAGCCCGAAGCTAACATAGGTGCTAGAATCGCGTCGTGACGTCGGGACTCAAATCTCCGAGACAGACTCCTTGGACCGGCTGGGTTCTGGCCCTCTACGGCCTCGCGGCTTCCCTTTCCGTTTCGGCCATGGGGCTCTTCTCGACGCTCCTGCTCCTCACGGCCGCGATCGGGCTCGTCGCCTCGACCGAAGTACGTGCGCACGCCCGGGCCGAGATCGGGCTTGTCGCGCTGGCGACGGCCTGGGTGCTGACGCAAGCGCTCCACTTGGGCATCCTGCCTTGGGACGATCGCTCGGCGCACACCTTCGGGCGCCTGCCGCTGCTCCTCGTCCCGGCCGCCGCGGCCCTCGTCGCGCGGGGCGGCGATCCCAAGTCCGAGGAGCGTTTGCTTCTTCGTCTCGGCGTCGGCGGGCTCGTCGTCGCCGTGGCTTGGGCCCTCGTGCAGTACATCCAAACCCGCGGTCCCGTGGGCGGCTTTCTCAAGAACTCGATCTACTGGGCTTATTCCCTGCTCGCGCTCGGAATCTTTTTCGGGCGCATCGCGTTCCGACGCGATGAAGATCGCTCCCTCGCGCGACTCGCCCTGATCGGCTTCGGCGCCGCGCTGCTCGGCTCGCTGCTCGCCCTGAACCGCATCGTTCCGCTCTGCTTGGTCCTCTTCGCGTTGTTGAGCTTGCCGCGGCGGCGCGCCGCGGCCGTTTTCGCGATCGCGCTCCTCGTCGGTGGCGTCCTCTACGCCACGAGCCCCTTCCTCCAAGCGAAGGTCGAACGAAGCCTGAACCTGCTCTCGGACCCGAGCTTCGAATGGCGGCGCGTGGCCTGGGGCCACAACTGGGATCTCTTCCGCACAAATTTCTGGTTTGGCGTCGGACCCGAAAAGAACGGCCTCGATCCGGCCCTCCATCCCCACGTCGTGGGGCACTGGACTCCCGGGCACCTTTACTTCGCGCACAACGTCTTCCTTCAGACGGCCGCGGAGTCGGGACTCGTCGGGCTCGCACTGTTCTACGGATTTTTCGTGGCCTTCGCTCGGCGGTACCCGGCCTCCCGGCCGCTCTTGGCTTTCTCCGCCTTGGGCGGGCTCTTCGAGAACACGTGGAACAACTCGAAGGCCCTGCACGGACTGCTCTTCGCGATGGCCGCGATCGCCTATTTCGATCGAAGCCGCGACGTCGCGGGGGAGGGACGCGCGTGAGCACGCCGCTCGAAACGCGATCGCTCCCCGGCGCCCCTTGGGAGAGCGCGCCCGCTTGGCTACGCGGGACGGACGAGCGTTGGCAGGCTTGGCTCACGAGCCACATCGATCTCGAGAGCAGCCCTTGGCGCGAACTCCGATGGCTCACGGAAAGCCGCGAAGGCATCGGGCTTTGGATCCTTCTCTTTGCGCTCCTACTCGGAATCGAGCTCCGAAGCGGCGAAGGGCGCCGCCGCCTGGGCGGGCTGCGGCTGCATCTCCTCGCGCTAGGACCCTTGCTCCTGGCGTCCGACGCGATCTCCGTCGTACTGAAGGAGTTCTTCGGCCGTCTCAAGCCCCACGTGAACTTCTACAACCCGAACGTCTTGCCGGCCCTGAGCCTGCCGAGCTCGCACGCTTTCAACCTGGCCTTCTTGGGGACCGCCGTCCTGCTCGGGCTTCGTCGGGACGATCGACGTCACTACCGGAACTTCCTGATTTGCCTCGGGGCGCTCGTGCTCCTCGTGAGCTTGAGCCGCGTCTTCTTCGGTCAGCACTATCCGCTGGACGTTCTCGCGGGCTGGATCTTCGGAAGCGCCACGGGGGCGTTGCTCGTGGCGGGCATCAACGGACTTCGACGTCTCGCAGAGTCTCGATCCCGCGTCCCGAAAAACGCAAGTTCTTGACCCGCGAAGAAACGAGCGCGTTCCGCACGTAGTGGTAGACCGGCACGAGCGCCGGATCCTCGCGAACGAGTATTTCTTGCGCGCGCGAGAAGTCGCGCCAAAAGACGTCGTCGCGGCGATCGATCGGCGTGCGCTCGAGTTTCGCGAGGAGACGGTCGTATTCTTCGTTCCGCCACCCACCGAAGTTATTCAGGCCGCGACCGCGGAAAATCTCGAGAAAAAAGAGCGGGTCCGAGTACGCGGCCGCCCAGGCGTAACGGTAGAGATCGGGGGCCTTCAGCTTAAGTTCCGAGACGAAAGACTTCCACTCGGAAGGTCTCAGTTCGACGTCCAGGCCCAACTCGTCTTTCCACTTTCGGGCCGCCCGCTCCATGAGCAATTGGTGTCGCTCGCCGCCGTTGTAAGCCAAGACCAAACGCGGGAGCGGACGCTTGGGTCCGTAACCCGCTTCTTTCAGAAGCGCGCGCGCGCGTTCCAAGTCGCGCAGAGGCTTGGTCGGGCGTTCCGCCCCGGGCAAAAGCCCGGGCGGGACCCAGCCCTTCGCTTCGAACTCGCCCCCCTGCAGAAGCTTGGGGATCTCGGCCCCATCGAAGGCGAGGGCGAGCGCCTGGCGCAAGCGACGGTCCTTCAAAGCGGGATTCGACTTGAGCGAGAAGCCGATCATGTAGGTCACGAAGTAAGGGGAGGAAACGAAATCCTTGCGCGAAGAGATCTTGCCCAGAAGATTGGGTGGCACTTCCTGGAGAAAATCGAGCTCGCCCGTTTCGTAGAGCGCGAGCGCGGTGGCCGGATCCCGCACGACCGGCATCACGATCTTCTTGAGGTGCGGGGGCACCCGGTCCTTGGGCGCGGGGCCCTCGTCCGCGCGACGCGCCCTCAACGTCAAGTCCCGGTCCCGTCGCCACGACTCGATGACGAAGGATCCGCTCGCGACGCCCGCCTCCGTTTCGGTGGGGAGCATCCAGTTCGGTCCCAGGCGCGCGGCGCGATCCGCGCGAAGCGGCGCGCTCACGACGAACGCGAGCGCGTGGAGAAGGCGAGGGGCGAAAGGGGTGGTCACGTCGATTTCGAGGCGCGACTTCGCGTCGTCGCAACGGACGCCGAGCGCTTCGGGCTTCACGCGACCCGCCTTGAGATCGGTCGCGCCGCGGATATCGAAAAAGAGCTCCGACATCGCCGAAGCCGTCTGCGGATCGAGCGCCCGTCTCCACCCGTCTCGGTAATGGCAAGCCGTCAACGGAATGCCGTCCGACCACCGAAGGTCCGCACGAAGCTGAATGACGAGACGACGGCCTTCGTCTTCCCAGGCGTAGTTCGACGCGTCGAAGGGTACGAGACGGCCGGCGCCGCCGTCGTCTTCGTAGGCGAAGAGCGTCGAAACGACATCCTGCAGCGCAAAAATCGTCACGCCGGTGTCGGCCGAAACCGGATCGAGGGTCGGAAGATCGGACCCCAACGCTACGCGCAGAACGCCGTCTTGCTTCGCACCCTCCCGACAACCCGCGAAAGGTGTCAGTAGGCACGACGCGAAAGCGGGCAAGAAGACACGGAGACTCCGGAAATTCATAAGGCTTGGGAGTATGATAATCCTCCCATGAAAGGTCTCAAGTACGTCGGATACGGAATCGGAAGTCTCACCGCCCTTGGCGTGCTCGTCGGAATCGGCGTGCTCGCTTACTACTCGCGCGACCTTCCCAGTCTCGACGCGATCGAGAACTACAACCCGCGCTTGGTGACCTCGGTCTACACCGACAAGGACGAAGTCCTCTCGGAATTCTCCACCGAGCGACGAAAGTTCCTCTCGGACAAGGAGATCCCCGACGTCGCGCGCGACGCCTTCGTCTCGGCCGAGGACGACGAGTTCTTCAATCACCGCGGCATCAACCCGATCACGATGATCCGCGCCGCGCTCAAGAACGTGAAAGCCGGTCACTTCGCCCAGGGCGGATCGACGATCACGCAACAGGTCGCCAAGCAGATCCTGCTCTCGCCCGAAAAGTCGCTGGATCGCAAGCTCAAGGAAATCCTCCTCGCCTTCCGCATGGAGAAAGCGCTCAGTAAACAGCAGATCCTCGCACTCTACCTGAACCAGATCTTCCTCGGCAACGGAGCCTACGGGATCGAAGCCGCCGCGCAGACCTACTTCGGCAAGCCGGCGGCGGAACTCGTCGTTCCCGAAGCCGCGATCCTCGCGGGCCTGCCGCGCGCGCCCTCCCGCGACAATCCCGTCGGCAATCCCAAGGGCGCCAAGGCCCGCCAGACCTACGTCTTGGGACGCATGCTCGCGACCAACCGGATCACGAAGGACCAGTACGAGAGCATGATCAAGGAGCCGGTGAAGATCCGGACCCGCACCGACTCCAACCACAAGGCGCCCTACTTCACCGAACACGTTCGGCGCTACATCCTCGCGAAGTACGGCGAGGAGCAACTCTACGGCGGTGGCCTCAAGGTCTATACGACCGTCGACCTGGAGGCGCAGCTCGCCGCCGAAGAAGCCATCCGCAAGGGGCTCATCACGATCGACAAGCGTATCGGTTTGCGGCGTCCCGCGCGCCACATCAAGACGGCGAACGAGCGCACCGACTACCTGATGAAGCAGGACGAAGAACTGACCGAGAAGCACTTCGACTACAAGCTGCTCACGCCCGAAGGCACGCTCGTGCTCCCCGACACGGAAGACGGCCGGACGCCCATCGCCTTCGGACGCAACTACACGGCCCTCGTGCTCGACAAGGACAAGAAGACGAAGCACATCCTCGTCCAGGTCGGAAACCGCAAGGGAAGCATCGCACCCGAAGACTACCGCTGGGCTTCCGAGGCGAACGGCGAAGAAGTCTACGCCGAGAAGATCGTCCGGAATCCCTTCGCCGAACTCCAGGCCGGCGACCTCATCACGGTCGCGCTCAAGACGGCCGACGGGCAAGCTCCCGGCGCGCAAGGCGATGCCTTCGTGCTGGAACAGGAGGCCCTCGTTCAGGGCGCCTTCCTCAGTTACGCCGTCCCCGACGGAGCGCTCAAGGCCCTCGTGGGCGGCTACGACTTTACGATCACCCGTTCCGAGTTCAATCGCGCGATCCAGGCCCGCCGCCAGCCCGGTTCGGCCTTCAAGCCGCTGCTTTACGCTTGCGCCCTCGACCAAGGCCTCACGGCTTCCACCATCCTGCTCGATTCGCCGATCGTTTACCGCGACGTCGACGAGAAGACCCAGCTTGAGCGCCTCTGGCGCCCCGACAACGCCTCGGATCGCTTTTACGGCGAAACGACCCTGCGCATGGCCCTCACGTATTCGCGCAACATCCCGACCATCAAGTTGCTCCAGCACGTGAAGATCCCGACCTTCATCGAGTACGCCAAGAAACTCGGCATCAAGTCCGCGCTCGCGCCGGACCTCTCGCTCGCGCTCGGAAGCTCCGTCGTGACGCCCGAGGAACTCATGGCCGCCTGGGGCGTTTTCGCGAACCGCGGCAACCGCTTGCCGACTTACTTCATCCGCCGCGTCGAGGACCGCAACGGCCAGATCCTCGAAGAACGCAGCGCCCCTCCCGTCGAACGGGTGATTCCCGAGTCGACGGCCTACCTCGTCACGAACCTACTCCAGTCCGCCGTGGAGATCGGAACGGGTACGGCCGTCAAGGAACTCGGGCGTCCGACCGCCGGCAAGACGGGAACCACGAGCGACGCGAAGGATGCCTGGTTCATCGGCTACGTGCCGCAGATGATCTCGGGCGTTTGGATCGGCTTCGACGAAGACCGCACGATCGGTCGGAACGAGACCGGCGGACGATCGGCCGCACCGATCTGGCTCGACTACATGAAGAAAGCGACCGCGAAGATCCCGAGCCAAGACTTCGAACGTCCTTCGGACATCGTCCAGGTCGTCGTCGACTCGGCGACGGGAGACATTCCGACGACGCAGACCAAGAAGCGTTACGCCGAGATCTACGTTGACGGCACGGCCCCCGGCCAGATTCCCCGCCCGCGCCCGGATGCCCCGGGCGCTTCGGTCGCATCGACACCGAACCGAACCCTTGTTATCACCGGCAACCCGATGGGGGGCGGCGCCCCCGCTTCGGGAGAAAGCGGATCGGGCGAGGATCCCGGCGCCGACGAACTCTTCCGAAACGAACTCTGAGCACTCCGAAAAGGAACGGATCGATGATCATCTACAAGACCCCCGACGAGATCGAAAGCATCCGCAAGAGCGGTCGACTCGCGGCCGACGTTCTAACCTTCATCGAGCCGCACGTGAAGCCCGGCGCGAGCTGCCTTGAGCTCAACGACCTTTGCCATGATTTCATCGTGAAGCACGGCGCGACGCCGAGCCCGTTGAACTACCGCGGCTTTCCGAAGAGCATCTGCACCTCGGTGAACGACGTCGTTTGTCACGGAATCCCCGGCCCCTACAAATTGCGCGATGGCGACATCGTGAACCTCGATATCACGACCTTCCTGGACGGCTTCCACGGCGATACCTCGAAGACCTTTCTCGTGGGCAAGTGTTCGCGCGCCGTTCGCCAGCTCGTCGGCGACGCCGAAGCGTCGATGTGGGAAGGCATCCGCGCCGTGAAGCCGGGCGGGCACGTGGGCGACATCGGCCACGCCATCCAAAGCTTCCTCGAGCCCAAGGGTTACTCCATCGTGCGCGAGTACTGCGGGCACGGCATCGGCCGGAACTTTCACGAAGATCCCCACGTCGTTCACGTCGGGCGCAAGGGATCGGGGTCGGCGCTCAAGCCCGGCATGGTCTTCACGATCGAACCGATGGTGAACCAGGGCGACGACGAGATCTACGTCGAGGACGACGACTGGACGGTCCGCACGAAGGACCGC
>DDRA01000134.1:14516-23989 GCA_002343545.1 Bacteriovoracaceae bacterium UBA2428 | reverse complement strand
GCGTGCGAGTGTGTGCGGGCGCAGACGCCGGCGTCGGGAGGGGGGTGGAGCCATTTAAGGATCGTGGGACCGAGCTGCGAGATCTCGCCCGCCTCGTCGGCGTCCGTCATGCGGCCGGCGCGTTGGGGGCCGTAGCGGTAGCCGTTCCACTGCTCGAGGGCGCGATCGCGGGGCAACACGAAAAGGGCGAACTTCGTTTCGACGCGCGCCCCCTTCTTTTCCCGCCAGAGGAGGAACGCGGCTTCCGGCTCGGCGTATCCCGTCAAATAAAGGAAGGAGGAATCCGGCCGGTGGGCAAAATGGGCGTCGTAGTTCCGGATGACATGCGGCGCCGTGAAGAAGACGACAAGATCGCGATTCGGCACGAGATTCTCGGCCAGACGACGACGACGTTTTTCGTAGGTCGATTTTACGTAGGAGAGTGGTATCATGGTTTTCCGCCGCGTTTATTAAGGGGTTGGCTTTGCCCAACTTTTATCACGGTATCGGCAAAGATGGGAAACGGAGAAGGGGCAGCATGAGAAGTCGTTTGTTCTCGAAAACGAAATTCGGAATCCTGGCGGTCTCGACCCTTTTGGGCTCCGCGAACGCCCAAGCCAACTCGAAGACGCCGGCGGCCGAAGAAGTCTCGGACCTTTCCCGCACCTCCGCCTCGGCCGGCCCGCGCCTGCGTAACCCCGGCGCGACGCTCAAGGCGATCTATCCCTCGATGACCCGCTCCACGGAGCAAAGCTTCCTGCCCGCGCAGAACGGCGGATCGACCTTCGGCGGCCTCGTCGGACGTCTGTTGGGCGAAGCTCCGAAACGCGAGTTCGAAGGACTCGACGTGCGTCGCCATCTCTACCACGTCTTCGCGGGCGACCGTAAGGTCGGCGTCGCGCACGGCTCGACCGTCGACGTGCAGGGCCTCGATCTGGACGTTTTCGTTTTCTACGACCCGACCGGCAAGATCCTCGACGTTCGTCTCGAGAACATGCCCGGCGCCGACGCGAACAAGCTCGCCGAAGCGCTCGTGCAGTTCCGCGGCCGCGACGCCACGGACTTCGAAGTGATCCGCGGTCGACGCGGTCGCATCGTTTCGCGCGGGGCCTTTCTCTCCCACGCGCGCCGGCCGGCCGATAGCCGCGTTCAGCCCGCCTTCGAGCGCGTTCTTCGTGCCGTGCGCTTCAACGCCGCCTTCATGGACGTCGCTTACTTCATCAAGGAACATCCCGATCTCGCCGACGACAACCGCATCGCGATGACCGAAGCGGTTTCGGGTCCGGAAGCCTTCATCCGTTCGCGCGAAGTCGCCGCGAACCAAGAGAAGAAGCCCGAGGAAAAAGGCACCAAGGCTCGGCCTTGATCCCGGGGGGCCGATCGTCTTGAAAGATCGCGCCTCGCTCGGTTGGATCGCGCTCGCCGCGTTAGGCGTGGTCGCGGGCGCGTACCCCTTTCTCCGATCGTCTTCGCCCCCGTCGACCGAAACTCCGCCACCGACGCCCACGGTCCGGACGCTCGAGTCGAGGCCGTCCGACGTAACGCCCCCCTCCGAAAAGTCCGTCGTGACCGAGGAGGCGGAAGGCGACCCGTGCCAGGCGCAAAGCGCGCTCGAGGCCTCTCTTCTCATCCGCGCCGCGATGAGCGGCGAAACCGAGATCGCGCGCCGAAGCTTCTACGCGGCCTCGGATGGCCGGACGCTGCTCGTCCGGCAAAGGCGCCTCTCGCCGACGTCGACGCTCGTCGAGGTTTCCGCGGGATGGGTGGAGCAAAGCACCGGCCTCGAAACGACCCTCGACGAGATGCACCGGAACGACGGCTTCATGGAAAGCCAAGCGACGTTGGCGCTTTTGGGACCGGTTTGGACGGAGCGGCTCAAGGAAAGCTCCCCGACCCTCGTCGAGAGCGAACGTTCCTACGACCACGGTACGGCGTTCTTTCAGAACGAGAGCCTCGTCGAGTTGCGCCACCAGCACCCGAGCGACGCGAGCTGGATACGCTGCCCGCGCGCGCGCGCCTGCGAATGCTCGACGGACTAGTCGCGACCGTTCGGGAAGATCAACGACTCGAGCTTGCCCTCGGTATCGAGCTTGCGCATATCGTCGAAGCCGCCGATGCCGCTGCCCGCGATGAAAATCTGCGGAACGGTCCGGCGCGGCGCGGCCCGGTCGAGCATTTCCTTGTAGAGCTTCTCGTCGTTCGTGACGTCGATCTCTTGGTAGCCGACGCCCCGCTGGGTCAGGAGGTTCTTGGCCGCCACGCAATAGGGGCAATAGTCCTTGGAGTACACGATGACTTCGGATTGCTTGGGATGTTTGCGAAGAGACGTCATGGTGTTAGCCTAGCCCAATTCATGTGGCTCGTAACGGTAGGATCTACGGTCGAGTTCGACGCGCTTTGCGAAGCCTTCGGCTACTCGGAATCCGACGCCAAGACCACGCCGACGGGCGCCCGGGTCGCCTTCGCGCCGGAACCCGACCCGCGGCCGACCGTGGGACTCGTGGGCGATGATCCGGCCGCGAATCGTCGGCTTTTGGAATGGGGGCAATCCCAACGCGGTATCCACGGCGTCGTGACTTCGGGGCTCGCGCTTTCGTGCGGAGCCGCGGCCGATCCCGGGGCCGTGCTGATCCCGACCCACTGTTATCGCGCGGTGGGCCGCATCGAGCCCAACGGCGGTCCCCTGCTCTACGAAGAGCTTCCCTTCGATTCGGCATTGCAGGCCAAGCTGGCCGAGGCCTTGAGCCCCGGCGACACCCTCGATCGCCGCCCCCTCTTCGGAGCTCCCCGCACGATCGGCAGCGCCGAGGTTCGGGATTGGGTCGGGGCCAAGCTGGGGTGCCCGGCCCTCGACGGCCATTCCGGCGACATCCACGTCTTCGGACGCAACCTGGGTCTGCCCGTCGCTTCGTTCAAGCTCGTCGCCTCACCCGAAGGCCAGCGACGCCTTCGGACCCTTTGGAAAAACTGGGCCACGCGCTACGTGGCCCCGCCCTCGACTTAGATCGCCTAGCGACCCGAGCAGGATCGCAGGATCGCTTCGACTTCCGCCAGGTCATCGTACTGGTAGCTCGCGAGGCTCGATTTCACTGAGCGCAAGCAGGCCGCCAGGCCGTAGCCTTTGCAGGCGTTCGCGAGGCGCACGCTCTCCGCGCGATCGTCGTACTGATAGCTCGGCAGGCTTCGCTTGGCTTCGACGAGGCAAGCCGCACCGTCGTTGCCGCGGCAGGCCCGCAAGATCTCGTTGATTTCCTCGAGGTCGTCGCGCTGGTAGCTCGGGATCGAGCGGTTCACTTCTTCGACGCAAGCCACGGAGGCATCGGCGTCGGGACGGCAACGGTCCAGGGCGAACTCAGGCGTTCCCGGCAGTTCACGACGCTGGGGATTCGACGACGTCGCCGAGGGACGAACCCGCGCGAGCTCGGAAGCCCCCTTGAGTTCGTACGCGCGCACGAGCCGCTCCAGCGATCGCGCGTCGACGGCGTCCGCCGCGAAGGCCGGCGCGGCCGCCAACGACGAAGCGAAGACAAAGAGACCCGAGAGTTTCGGGAAGCAGGTCGCGAACATGAGAGCTCCTTTCGTTGGCGACGCCGGACCGTCCGGCGTCACGGCTAACTTATTCGATCCGGACGCCGCGGCTCAAGACGCGCCGGTCAGAGGGCCGGCGCGCAGGCTCCGTAGAGCTCGATGAGCTCCTGTTCCTTGGCTTCGCAGAAGCGACGGGGGACGCCGAGGTAGGCCTCCACGACCTCGGCCGGCGCGTCGCCCGGGAACTCGAGCCCGGGGGCACGAACGACGTCGGCGCCACGCGGGTCGTCCGAGGGACGAAAGACCAAGGTGCCGAAGGATTCCCCGCTCGACGAGAATCGCGAAAGCGTGGAATCGCGGCCGACGCAAACCCAGTTGCGACCGAAGCGGTAGCTCAGCTTGACCGAACCCACGAGGTAGTTCGGGTTCGTGCGCAAGAAGGCGAGGCTGTCGCGGCAACCGCGGGTCTCGATGCAGACGTTTTCGGAGCGACAGTTGTCGCGCGCGAAGGCTGTCGAGGACAAAAGGACGAGAGGCAAAAGCAAAGTTTTCATCTCAATCTTCTTTCTTCGTGGGTGGATCAGTCGAAGTCGCGGGCTTCGGAGGCCTTGAACGTGAAGAGCGAGGCCATGGCGGCCTTGAGCTTGGCCTGGTCGGGGTTCTTGGCGTCGAGCTCGTGGACCGACGTCTCCACGCGCGGCGGGACGGCGGGCTCGCGGGAGCCGAAGATCGGGCGACGCTCGGCGCGGCCTTCGATCTGCCGCGTGCTGACGAGCTTCACCTTCTCCTTGCACTCGAGCGTAAAGCGATGGAAACGCTCGCCATCCCGGCAATCCGTCCGCTCGACTTCGCCGAAGGGAACCGACTGATCGTCGCGGCTCACCCCACGGCAATAGAAGCCCGAGCTCGCCGTCGTGTAGAGATAAACTTCGTTAGTGCCGTAGTAGCCGCTGACCGATCCGACGACGAAGACCCGGCCGGCCGCGAGCTTGCGATCGTACTCCGCCGAATTGAATCTCAAAGTGCAGGTCGTCTTGGACTGGGTCACGCGCCAGTTCTGGCCGTTCCCGAGGTAAGCCGTCTCGTCTCGTGTGGGTTCGCGGTCGATCGAAATGGTGCGCGTCTGGATCAATTCTTCCTGGTTCGCCTTCAGGACGAGCGGCTTCACGAGCGTGAAGGTCGATCCGGCCGAGATTTCCGAGATGGGTTGCGCGGAGGCGCCGACCGAGGCGGCCGCCAGGGCAAGAACAACGGAGCGAGCGAAGTGCATGGAAAGACTCCTTCCAAAGAATAGCGTGCCTCGAGACCTTCGAGACGTCGGGGTTTCGGGCGCGCAATATGCCCGAAGCGATGGCTCCGCCGGCACAGACATCCTCTGACGAACGCGGGCCCCCGCCTTGCAAGCTGAGGGATCGAGGAGTCCGTTCCGTATGGGATTTCGTGGCTTTGGACTGTCGATCGTTTGGACGATGACGGCCCTTTCGCGCCCGAAAATCGGAGAGACACCATGAAGCTTCCGCCGAGCGACGAATACTCCGAGCTTCGCGGCCTCGTCGTCGAGGGCTACCTCGAGAGCGCCGCCAAACGCCTCCGCGCGCGGCGCGGGCGCGTCTCCCAGAAAAGCGAACGACTGGAACAACGGCTGCTGTCCGCCCGAATCGTCCTGAAGGAGGGCCGCGCCGAAGAAGCGCTCGTTCTGCTCGGCGAAGGCGAAGACGAAGCGGGTTCGCTGCGTCCCGACGTGGACTTCGTCCGGGGGCTCGCCCATTTTTCGCTCGGCCGCTTCGACGAAGGTATCGCCCGTTTCGAAGCCGCCGCGCACGGCTACGCCGGCCAAGATCCGGCGCGGGAACTCCTTTGCCGCTACAACGTGCTCGCGGGGCGCGAGAACCGGCGCCTCTCGCCCGCGCTCGATCCCGAGCGGCTGCTGGCCTGGACGGCGTTCCTCGGGCTCGCCCGCGAGCGCGGATCGCGAACGCCGCTCGGTCTCGCGCTACGGCAGCGCTCGGCGATCTACCAAGAAATGGGCAAGACGAGCGCGGCCGCGGAGGACGCCGAGGAAGCGATCGTGCTGCTCGAGGGAGCCGGTTCGCACGCCGACTGGCTGCTCGCGCTGGCCCAGGCCGCCGACGTCGCGATCGATCAGGAACAGCCCGAGAAAGCGCGCGCGCGACTCGACCGTTTTCACGACCCCGTCGAGGCGCGCGTCGCCTTCGCCCGGGCCTACGTGCAAGCGCGTCTGGACGGCGAACTCGAGCGTTTCCATCCTTCGGAGTTCGAGGTCCAGCCCCCGCTGTGGCTCGACAAGTGGGCCCGCCGAAGCCGCGCGACGCACGCGCTCCCGACCGCTTGGCAGTGGGCCAAAAACGGAGCCGAACTGACGCTGGCGAACGGGGAGCGGATCGCGATCCGCCGCGGATCCCTCGAGGGACGTCTGCTGGATTCGCTCCGCCAAGGCCCCCATTCCCGCGCGCGCCTCTGCGAGACCCTCTGGCCGGGACTCGAGACGGAAAGCACGCTCGACGAGCGTTTCCACCGCCTCGTTTCGCGCACGAACAAGAAGCACCGGCTCATCGAGTTCGACGGCGACAAGTACCGGCTCGCGTAAGCCGGGGGCCAGACAACTCCGTCTCTAGTTCGCGACCGGAAGGTTCAGCGCCTTGCGCAGGCTGAGGCTCGTGACGGAGCCCTTACCCAGGTTTTCGGTGAAGCCCGGGAAGAGACGATGGTACCAGTAGGCGTTGCGCAGGATGCTGGGCGCGTAATCGCGCGTTTCGCGGAACGGGATGAGATCCACGAAGAGCAGAGGATCGTTCACGAACCAGGCGTAGCGACGCTCCCACTTGCGCACGTTCCCCGGCCCCGCGTTGTAGCCGCCGAGCGCGCGCTCGACCGACCCGTCGAAACGCTGGATGAGCGTGAGCAGGTACTTGCTGCCGACCTCGATGTTGTGGGCGTAGTCGTAGAGCTCGGTCTTCGTCTTCTTCTTCACGGAGTACGCCGTCGAAGGAAGGATCTGCAGGAGCCCCTGCGCGTTGGCCCGCGAGCGCGCCTTCGGATCGAAGCCGCTCTCCTGCCGCGCGAGCCCCAGCAGCAAAGCCGTATCGACCTCGGGAGCCTTGACGCTGATCTCCTCGACGAAGGGCTTCGGGTAGAGCAGCCGCAGTGATTCCGCCGTGACGTGCTCCGGGCGCGACGCCGAAAGCTGGCTCAGAATGAGGATCTGCAGGCGGTAGAACGCGGTATGGCTGAAGAGCCGCGCGAGGTACTGCACGACGGAGGGATTCACGTCGCGCGGAAGATTGCGGATGACGAACTCGCCGTACTTCCGCACCGAGAAGCCGGCGTTCGGCAGGCTCATGAGCAAGTGCAGCCACGCGATCCGACGATCCGTCATCGCGTCGCCGCTCTCGTAGAGGTCCGCGTAGTTCGGGCTCGAGGTCAGGCGCGCCAGCGGGTCGCCGCCCGTCTCGACGTGGCTCTGGATCGTGTACCAGCTGAGCGGGTGCTTGGCGTAGAGTCGTTCACGCATGCGGCGCGCGTCCTCGTCGCGACCCTGCTCGCGGTAAAGGCGCGCGAGCCAATAGAGGCTGCGATAGTCTTCGTCGGGATCTTCGACTTCGGCGGCCTTGAGCAGGTACTTCTCGGCCGCGTCCCACTCTTCGCGCGCGTACTTGAAGAGGCCACCCCGCAACAAGAGGAACTCCGCCGAAGGATCCGAGGCTTCCAAGCATCCGAGTCCGTGGTCGTCGAGTTTGAGCATAAGCGGCCAGGCGGCCGGGTTCGGCAGCTCTTCCTCGAACTTGCGCGCGAGCACGAGCGAGAGGCTGCGCGGGCACGCGGTCGTCTTGAGCGCCGCGTTCGCGAGCTTCGTGAGCTCGCTCATCTTCATCTTGGGCGGGGCCGAGCGGCGCAGCGCCGCGAAGTCCGCGCGCTGGAGCTTGTCGACCTGGGCGGGAACGAAGCGCGCGTTGACTCGCGCCGAAGGGCTTCCGCTCGGCTTGGGGCTTCGCTTGAGCACGACCCCGAAATAGTCGACCACGGCCTCGCAAAGCTGGGGGGGATACTCGGCCGCGCAGGTCTCCCGCCAACGGCTCGGCATGAAACCCGCCGCGACCCGCTCGGCGAGCGCGACGGCGACCTCCTGCGCCTCCTGCGCGCGCTTGAAACCGAGGGAATCGGCGACGTCCTGAACTTTGCGGGGGCGAAGCGCCAGGCGCGGCGCCATTTCGAAGCGATGACTCAGCGTTTTGTCGTCCGAGGTCTCGACCTTGAGCCAGTGTTCCCCGGAATCACGCGTGACCCAGAACAAGGCGAGTCCCATCGTCACGAGACCGGCCCCGGCGACGAGGCCCCAGATCGCGGCTCGTTTCATCCCGGACCTTGCAAGAGCCCTTTCACGGTCGCGTGGCAGCGATCGAGGACTTCGGAACGCGGGCCCGAAAGCGAACAACCGGCCGCGAGACGATGCCCGCCGCCGCCCGGATTCAATTGGCGCGCGAGGCTCGCGACGTCCCATCCGCGCGCGCGGAAGGAAACCTTCCACTCGTTCGGATGCCGTTCAAAGTAGAAGGCCGCGATCTCGCAACGACGGGTCAAGAAGAGCTGGTCGATGAGTCCTTCGCGGTCGTCGGCGTCGCCGCCGGCCGCCTGGAACGAGGCGTGATCGAGAACGGCCCAGGCGTAGCGGCCTTCGACCTCGAAGTTCGCGCCTTCGAGGATCGTCTTGAGCATCCGAAAGGCACCGTCCGTGCGGATGAGCATGGCCTTCTCGGCCGTATCCGTGTGGTTGAAACCCGTCTCGAGCAAACGGGCACCGATGCGAAGGGTATCGGGCTTCGTGTTGGAATGTTTGAAGAGTCCCGTATCGAAGATAAGCCCCACGTAGATCGCCTGCGCGATCGTCGGGGTCAGGCGAAGGCCCAGGCTTTCGACGAGACGAAAAACGATCTCGGTCGTCGACGCCGCGTTCGGGTCGAAGAGCCGAAAGGCGTACTCTTCGTTCGCGCCGCCGAGCGCATGGTGGTCGACCTGGCCGCGGGCTTTCGCCGCGCGCCAAAGCTTGGTCGTCTGCTCCCCGATACGGCCGGAGCCCCCGTCGACGCAGATCATCGCGTCGGGCCAGGTCGCCGGCGGGGCCTTCAGGATGTCGGAGGAGACCTCGAAACTGGAAGCGAGCGGAAGAAAGCGGTACCGCAGCGGGCACGGCTCTTCGTTGACGATGCGGATTTTCTTGGCCGGAAAGACGGCCCCGAGGACCTCTTTCAACGCGGACTGCGTCCCGACGGAATCGCCGTCGGCTCCCGCGGGCGCGGTGATGCCGATCGAGCCGAAGGGCTCGAGGGCCCCGAGAAACGCCTTAAAATCCATGCTCATGTTATATTCTCGATCCGTGAACCTGTCCCTGACACCAGAGCATTATATCTTCATTCCCTCGGTTTTCTTGCTGGGTTGGCTCGTCGGATTTTTGATGGGCGCCTCGAGGAAAGGACCGCGTCGATGAGCGACGCGAGCTCCGCGGACGCCGGGGATTTTGGCCCGCTCGCCGACGCGCTCATGTCGAGCCTCGCGAGCCGCTCGCACCAGTGGCGACGCTGGGAACTGCGCGAGCTGAGCTTCGGAGATCTCACGGCGAGCCTGGGCGCGGAGGCGCCCGCGAGAACCGCGAGCGCGCGAAGCTGGGTGCGCGTCGTCACGCCGGAAGGCGTCGAGCGCGAACTCGGTCTCGCGCCCGGCGAGAGCGCCTCGCTGGCGATGCTGCGGCTTTTCGACGAAGGCGAAGCCGCCCTTCCCGGCCCTTCCCCCGACGCGCCGGAAGGCGACGCCGCGCCGACGACGCTCGTCCCGATCGAGGTCGCTTTCGAGGCGGAACGCCGAACGCTCCGCGGACGCCAGCTTCCCGCCGCCGCCCACTTGCGCGCGAGAGACTGGACCTTAAGACGTAAGAATTCGAGCGGAGACCGTTC
>DDRA01000134.1:0-14415 GCA_002343545.1 Bacteriovoracaceae bacterium UBA2428 | reverse complement strand
AGACCCTGGCCCTGGAAGAGCTCTTGCTTCATGACGACGCAGCGCCTCCCTCCACGAAGACCCTCCTTTGGGCCGGGCGTTCCGAGAAAATCTGAATTCGCGGTCAAGGAAATGACAAAGGCTCCCGATAAGGGGCTGGTAGGATACTTTTTATCGGCGCGAGGTACGACCTTGCTCGATAGGGGATTCATTAAGAGGGAAGGACACCAGAACTTATGTTGAGACTCATTCGCTCCACCACCATCGCTTGCGCGCTCGCGCTCGCCGCCATGCCGGCCGCCCACGCGAACGTTTTCAGTTCCGTCGGCGATATGATCTTCAGCCAAGCGGACGAAGGCGCCCAGGCTTTCGGCCAGCTGGCTTCGAAGGCCGGCGGCGACATGACCGCGAAGGCTTCTCAACAAGCCTTTTCTCACCTTTCCCAGGCCCTACGCCTGTCGCTCGACCCGCAAGGCTCGATGAGCCCCAAGCAATTGGTGGAAGAACTCGCCAAGCGTGCGCGCGGCGGCGACGAGTACGCCAAGCGCATCAGTTCCTTCCTCGGCAAGTCGGCTTCGGGCTCGGTCAGCGACGCCGAAATCGCCCGCGCGATGCAAGACTCGACCTCGCTCTTCCGCCAGGGCCGCTCGGCCGGCGAGATCGCGGGCGCCTGCTCCCAGTGCGTCGACCAGTTCTGGCGCCAGCGCGGCGTGACCGTCGTCATGTCGTCGAACAAGTCCATTAAAGAAATCCTCGCCTCGGCTCCGACCGGCGGCGCGCTGACCTCGCAGGTCAACGACATGGCGACCAAGCTCAAAGCGACGGTCTCGCTCGGTGACACCGAAGCCGATACCCGCGTTTGGGGCCTTCTCAAGACCTGCTCGGGCCAAGGCGTCAGCACCGCCCGCAAGGATCTCTGCAACTCGCTCCTGAACTCGCTGCGCGTCAAGGGCCAGATCGACCTTTCGGATGACAGCACGCTGCGCTTCGTTTCGCTCTCGATGGAAGACCTCAGCGACGACCAACTCCGCGACCTTCGCGGCATCATCGCCGAGTCGAACCGCGGCATCGCCGACCCGGCCGCCCGTCGCGCGAAGTTCGAAGGCATCGTGCGCGAGCGCCTGCAAGGCTCGGGTTACGAAGGCAAGCAGCTCGACGACATGATCGAGCAGCTCCGCAAGTGCGGTTACTTCCGCTAAGTCCCGACCGAATCCCTTGACCTAAAAGCGAAGGGCTCGCGAGTCACCCGACTCGCGAGCCCTTCGTGTTTTTCGGACCGAATTCTTCGGACGGTTAGCGCTGGCGATAGACCAAGGCGCCGCCCCGGGGCGCGGTCAGATCAAAGGCGAGACGCGCGTCGTAGCTCAGGTCTTCCTTGGGCACGCTCATCGAGTAGGCCAAGCGGACCCGCGCGCCCTTCGCGAGGCGCCCCACCGAGACGCCCGAAACGTTCAGGACGAGCGAATCCCGCTTCGCGAGGTAAGCTTCGTTCGTCCCCAGCCGATCGTCCAACTGGACGCGCGCGTGGTTCTCGAGGAACGCCAAGACGTTCCCGGAGTCGCCCTTGACCTTGAGTCCGGCCGCGCCTTCGTCCGCGAGGGTGGCGAAGCCCACGTAGCGGGCGTCCCACTTGCCGTTGTAGATCATCTTCAGCACGCCGGAGCCCGCGTCGTAGTCCACGTCCTGCGAGTAGTGATTGCAGTAGAAGTTGCGCCCGTCGACGCCCGTGAAGACGCAAGGGTACGTCAGGCTCGGCTCGACGAGCAGGCGCTTCGTCACGCGGTCGATGACGACCGGCGAGAAAAGGTTGATGTTCGCTTCGGCGTACTCCACGAAGGACTCGAGGTAAGCCGCGTCCTGCGCTTCGAGCTTGGCCCAGTCGATGTCGGCTTCCTTCCAGCTACCGATCGTCCATCCGGTCACGACCCGGCTCGTCGCGCTCGCCATCTCTTCGTCGCGCACGACGACCTTCTGGGTTCCTTCCGGCAAGAGCGCGTCGACGACGCGAATGGCTTCGGCGCGTGACGCGAGCGTCGCGAGCATCGGCAGGGCAAGGACCGCGAATCGGAAAAGCTTCATGATTGAGACTCCTCAAGGGGTTGAAGGACTCCCTTCGGATTAGTCCCGCTCCGAATGCGGCACAACGACCCCTCCCCGCCGAAAAGCGGAGGGCCCCACGCGTATTCAAAAACTTAACGCCACTCGCGTGGCACCCGAAGGCCCGATGCGCTTAGTGAATGAGCGTCGTCGGCTTGTCGAGGATCGACTCGGGCACGCCGTTCTCGAGGAGCCACGGCAGGACCTTGCGCTCCTCGTCGCGCAGACAATAGACGTGGGTCATCTCGGTCGAACGCACGAAGTCGCTGCGGAACAGCGTGGAGAGTTGCTCGAAAGGCATGAGCCGACGACGATCCTCGATCATGACCGGAAAGGTCCCGCGCGCGCCCTTCGTCAGGTAAGAGACGCAGTGGCGCCACCAAAGTTTGGGCACGTCGCCGCCCTCCTTGCCCTTCCCCTTGCCCGTGCCCTTGGGCGCCTTCGTCTTGAGCGTGGGGAACCAGGCCGTCGTGCCCTCGGAGTGCTCGAAGGGACGGATGAACTTGTCGAAGGCCTTGCGGTCCTCGGGGCGGATCGTGAAGAGGTGCTTGAGCGGGCCGCGGTCGCGGATGTGCGCCCCCCAGCGCGAGGCGCGGTTCTCGAGGATCTTGCGCAGCAACCAGTCGTCGGACCACGTGACGTACTCTTCGAGGTCCGGCGCGATCTGGAAATCCGGGAGCTCGGCGAGCGCGTTCTCGAGCACGACGTCAAAGCCCACCACGGTCTTGTGCGAGTAGAGCTGCAGAAACATGTGGTAGCGCGCCATGAGAAAATCCTCGAGCGCGTGCAGCGCCTTGCGACGGAGCGCGATCGTGAGCGTCGTGGGCTTCTCGGGGTCGGGGCGCCACACGACGTTCTGCACGAGCATGTCCTTGTCGTACTGGCCGTAGGGTACGCCCGTGTAGAGCGAGTCGCGCAGCAGGTAGTCCATGCGGTCGCAGTCGAGCTCGCCGCTCACGAGACCTTTGAGCGCGGCCTTGAGCGACCAGCGCCCGCTCGGCCCCACGCGGTCCATCTCGCGGAACTCGGGCGTGGGATTCACCCACTCCGTCATGAGCGCGGCGATATCTTGGGCGTAGAGCCCGCCGATGCGTCCGTCCGAGTCGGCCATCTTCGCGAGCAGCGCGACCGAGAACTCCTCGTGCACGGCGGGGCGATCGAGCCAGACGTCTTTGAGCACTTGGCTTTTGCCGTCGAGCCAGTGGTTCGGGATGTCGCCGTCTTCGAGAAGTTTGCGGCGGAGCGGATGGATGGGACGTCCGCGGTTCGTGACGCCCTCGAGCGAATGCGAGAAGGGCCCGTGACCGACGTCGTGCAGGAGCGCGGTGAAGCGCAGCAATCGACGGAAGTAATCCCGCTGCGACGGCTGCAGGGCGCGCTGACCGTAGGTCGACACGAAGTCTTCCGTCACGTGATCGTAGATCTGCCCGGCCATGTGCATGACGCCGATCGAATGACTGAAGCGCGTGTGCGTCGCGCCCGGAAACACGAAGTCCAGGAAAGCCGTCTGCTTGATGCGGCGAAGCCGTTGAAACAAGGGATGATCGATGATCCGCCGCTCGTCGCCGGAAAGCGCAATGGTGTGGTGAACGGGGTCCCGGACGAGATGTTGCATCTCTTTCAACTAAAGCACAATCCAACATATATTCATATACTTAGACAATTTTATGACCCCCAAAACAAACATTGACTTATACGTCAACGTTACCTAGCCTTAGACTTAGTATGGAAGCGACCCAAACGACCTACTCGATCGGCGAACTCGCCAAGCGTGCGAATGTTTCGAACCGAACCCTTCGTTATTACGAAGAGTTAGGCCTTATCAATCCCAAGGTAAGGGGCTCGAATCGTTACCGCTATTACGACGAAAGCCATATTCAGCGCCTCAACACGATCAAGATGCTCCAGGACTCGGGCTTCGCGCTCAAAGAGATTTTGGCGGCCCTGGCCCCCATCATCGAGCCGGGCAGCCAACTGACCTACACGGGGCAAGAAGTCGGCCACAAGATTTACGCCGCGCTCGAACGCCAGCGCGCGCTCCTGCTCGAACGGCAAGCCGAGATCGCCAAGACGCTCGACGAACTCAACTCGACGCTCACCGGCCTGGCCGGGTGTTTCGGTTGCAAGCAATCCAAGACTCTGGAACAGTGCGCGAGCTGTCCGTCGGGCCCGGTCGAAGTCCGCCGATTGGCCGAGCAAGTTCGTGAAATGAAAGAAAGCGCCTGACGATGAATAAGAAGCCGATTTACCTCGATTACCACGCGACGACCCCGCTGGATCCGCGCGTCCTCGAGAAGATGATCCCCGTGTTCACCGAGAACTTCGGGAACGCGGGTTCGCGCAACCACGCCTTCGGCTGGGAAGCCGAAAAGGCCGTCGATCACGCGCGCAACCAGGTCGCCGCCCTCATCGGCGCCTCCGAGAAGGAAATCATCTTCACGAGCGGCGCCACGGAGAGCGACAACCTCGCCATCCTCGGCGTCGCCGAGATGTACAAGGAAAAAGGCCGCCACATCATCACCTGCGTGTCGGAGCACAAGGCCGTCCTCGACCCGTGCAAGCACCTCGAGTCGCTCGGCTACAACGTGACCTGGCTCGGCGTCGACAAGCAGGGGCTCATCAACCTCGAAGAGCTCAAGGCGGCGATCACCGACCAGACGATCCTCGTCTCGATCATGCACGCGAACAACGAAGTCGGCACGATCAATCCCGTCGCCGAGATCGGCCGCATCTGCAAGGAACGCGGCGTGCTCTTCCACACGGACGCCGTGCAATCGGTCGGCCGCATCCCGGTCGACGTCGAGAAAATGGGCATCGATCTGCTCTCGATGTCGGCGCACAAGATCTACGGCCCCAAGGGCATCGGCGCCCTCTACGTGCGTCGCCGCAACCCGCGCGTCCGTCTCTCCCCGCTCGTTTACGGCGGCGGCCAGGAACGCGGCATGCGCTCGGGCACGCTCAACGTGCCGGGCATCGTGGGCTTCGGCGAAGCTTGCGAGCTCGCGCAGAAAGAAATGGCTTCCGAGGCCGAGCGCCTCAAAGGCCTTCGCGACAAGCTTTGGAAGCTCTTGTCGGCGGAGCTCGACGAAATTTACTTGAACGGTCACCCAACCGAGGGTCTGCCCGGCAACCTTAACGTGAGTTTCGCTTACGTCGAAGGCGAAGCCCTTATGATGGGCATCAAGAACCTTGCCGTGTCGTCGGGTTCGGCCTGCACGAGCGCGAGCCTCGAACCCAGCCACGTGCTGCGCGCGATGGACGTTCGCGAAGACCTGGCCCATACTTCGATTCGATTCGGCCTCGGCCGTTTCACGACCGAGGAAGACGTCCTTGAAGCCGCACGGTCGACGATCCGCGAGGTCAAGCGCCTCCGCGATATGTCGCCCCTCTACGAGATGTTCAAGGAAGGCATCGACATGAATTCCGTCCAGTGGACGGGGCACTGAAGGAGACTGACATGGCATACACCGACAAGGTCATCGACCATTACGAGAACCCCCGTAACGTGGGCTCGCTCCCGAAGGCCGACCCGAACGTGGGCACCGGCGTCGTGGGCGCTCCCGAGTGCGGCGACGTCATGAAGCTGCAGATCCGCGTGAACGACTCGGGCGTCATCGAAGACGCCAAGTTCAAGACCTTCGGCTGCGGCTCGGCCATCGCCTCTTCGTCGCTCGCGACGGAATGGCTCAAGGGCAAGACCGTCGACCAAGCGCTCGAGATCAAGAACACGCAGATCGTCGAGGAGCTCTCGCTCCCGCCCGTGAAGATCCACTGCTCGGTCTTGGCGGAAGATGCCATCAAGGCCGCCATCACGGACTACAAGAACAAGATCGCCGAGAAGGCCTAAAGCCTCCGCGCTTACGAGGAGACAAAGACATGAGCGAAGCCCCGCAAAGCCAAGCCCCGAACGCCCCCGTGGCGCCGATGCCGACGGCCGCCGTGGCTTCGGCTCCCGTTAGCCTCACCGAGAAAGCCGCCGCGCAAGTCAAGCTCATCCAGGAGCGCGAAAACCGCCTGGGCACGCTCCTGCGCGTGTCCGTCGTGGGCGGCGGCTGCTCGGGCCTTTCGTACAAACTGAGCTTCGAAGACGCCCCCAAAGAGAAGGATAAGACCTTCGATAACTACGGCGTCACGATGCTCGTCGATCCGAAGAGCCTGCTCTTCCTCAAGGGCATCGAAGTCGACTTCACGGACGGCCTCAGCGGCCAAGGCTTCGTCTTCCAAAACCCGAACGCCAAATCCACCTGCGGCTGCGGCACCAGTTTTTCGGCGTAAAGGCGTCAGGCACCTTTTCGTGTCGCACTCGCGTCATTTCGGAAGATGAGACCGTTCTCGAGCCTCGGCCTGAAGCCCTTCCTTTGGGCCGACGAGGCCGCGCAGAAACAAATCCAGGCGCGTTTCTACGAGCTAAGTCGCAAACTGCACCCCGACCGCACGTCCCATCTGCCCGACGAAGAACGCGAAGCGAGCGAGGCCCAAGCCGCCGCGCTCAACGCCGACTACGCCAAGCTCCGCGACGTCTGGCGCCTCATGGAGAGCGTACTCGCCACGGCCAAGCCGGACGCCGGTGCGCCCCGTAAATCCGGCCCGCCGCCGAGCCTCGCCATGGAATACTTCGAGTTGCAGGAGCGTCTTGAAGACGAAGGCCCAAGCGACGAGCTTCGCGTGGCCGCAGACGAGCTACGTGCCGAGGTCGAAGCCGAGGTGCGCGCGGCCGAAGCCGAAACCCTCGAAGTCGCTCGCCGCTTTCCCTTCGCGGGCTTTGCCTCACAAGGAGCGGATGCGCCGGTGCCCTGGACCTCCGCCGATCTCGCGAGCCTTGCCGAACGCCTCGATCGCGTGCGATTTGGCCGCAGCTTCTTGCGCGATTTCGATGCGAAGTTCGCGCGCGCCTAAGCTCCTCCGCCTTTGACGCGACTGCGACACAAAAAGGTGCCTGACGCCTTCCGAGACTTGCCCCAAGAATAGGGTGATTTTCGGGGGCGGGCGGTTTAAGCCTTGGGGCGTGCCAATCCAAATCGATCTCGGTAGCAGTTCTCCCCGCAAAGCCCCCGAGGCCAAGGGCCTCATCGTCGGCATCGACCTGGGCACGACGAACAGTCTCGTGGCCTACGCGCGCGACGGCCGCCCCGAGGTCCTGAAGGGCGAGAACGGCGAGACGCTGCTTCCCTCGGTCCTCGAGATCGACGCGAGCGGCAAGGCGCGCCAGATCGGCCAGGGCGCCAAGGCGCTGCGCGGCTCGCGCCCCGAAGATGTGCTTTTTTCGGTCAAGCGACTCATGGGCCGCACGCTCAAGGACATCTCCGAAGACGCCCGTCGTCAGATCCCCTACGAACTCGTGGACGACGTCGCCTCGCACCAGGTGAAGGTAAAAGTCGGCGATCGCTTGCTCTCCCCCATCGAGATCTCGGCGCAGATCCTGCGTGCCCTCAAGGAGCGCGCCGAGAAGGCCCTGGGCCAAAAGGTCGATCGCGCCGTCATCACCGTGCCCGCCTACTTCGACGACGCCCAGCGGACCGCGACGAAGGCCGCCGGCCGCATCGCGGGCCTCGAAGTCCTGCGCGTGTTCAACGAACCCACGGCCGCGGCCCTCGGCTACGGCTGGTCCTTCGAGAAGCCCGGCACGATCGCGGTCTTCGACTTGGGCGGCGGCACCTTCGACGTTTCGATCCTGCGCCTCGAGGCCGCCGTGCTCGAAGTTCTCGCGACGAGCGGCGATACCCAACTCGGCGGCGACGACTTTGACGCCGCCCTGGCTGAGGCGGCGTGGAACGCTTTCCACGCGAGCGGTCTCGACCTCGATACTCTCGACGCCGCCCAGCAACGCCATCTTCGAGCCGAGATCCTGGCCGCCGCCGAAGAAGCCAAGATCCGCTTGGGCGACGTGACCACGACCGAGATCCGGCTTGGGCCGGCATGGTTCGCCGGGGGCGCCTCAGCCGACAAAGCCTCTTTCACGATCACGCGCGAAGCGGCGGAGAAACTCTGGGCCCCGCTCGTGGATCGCGCCATCGAGCGCTGCCGCTCGGCCCTCGCCGACGCCAAACTCGCGCCCGCCGACCTCGACGACGTCGTGCTCGTGGGCGGCAGCACCCGTCTCGCCTACGTCCAACGCCGCGTCGAGGATTTCTTCGGCCGCAAACCCAACCGCACGCTCCACCCCGACGAAGCCGTCGCGCTCGGCGCCGCCGTGCAGGCCGACGTGCTGGCCGGCGGCACCACCGACGTCGTGCTCATCGACGTCGTCCCCCTGTCGCTCGGCCTCGAGACCATGGGCGGCGTCGTCGAGAAGCTCATCCCGCGCAACTCGACGATCCCGTGCGGCGCGACCCAGACGTTCACGACCTACGCCGACAACCAGACCGGCTTCGATCTCCACGTCCTCCAGGGCGAGCGCGAGACCGCCGACGCGTGTCGTTCGCTCGCCCGCTTCACGCTGCGCGGCGTGCCGCCGATGGTGGCCGGGGCGGCGCGCGTCGAGATCAGCTTCCAGGTCGACGCCGACGGCATCCTGCACGTCGCGGCGCACGAGCAGATGAGCGGCGTGGCGGCGACGATCCAGGTCAAGCCGTCGTACGGCCTCACCGACGAGGAGGTCGAGCGCATGCTGCTCGAGTCCTTCGACCACGCCGAGGAGGATCTCGCCGAGCGCAACCTGCGCATCGAGCGCATCGAGGCCGACCGTATCCTGGCGGCGACCCGGGCGGCGATGGAGAAGGACGCGCGGCTCCTCGACGCCGACGTCGAGGCCGCGACGCGGGCGGCGATGGCCGACCTCGAGCGCCTGGTCGCGGGCACGGACCACGTGGCGATCCGTCACGGGATCGAAGCGCTCGACCGCGCGTCCAAGCCGTTCGCCGAGCGGCGCATGAACCTGGCGGTCGAGGCGGCGATGAAGGGCAAGTCGATCGACGAGGTCGAGCGCGACCTGCCGGCGCATCCGGAGGTGCGGTGATGGCGAAGCTCACGTTCCGTAACCCGAGCGGGCCTGGCTCGTTGCCGATCGTCGTCGAGGTCGAAGCCGGGACGACGATCCTCGACGCCGCCGAGGCATGCGGCGCCCGCGTCGGCCACGCCTGCGGCGGGAACCTGGCGTGCTCGACGTGCCACGTCTACGTCGAGCGGGGCCTCGAATCCCTCGACGAGGTCGCCGACAAGGAGAACGACATCATGGACAAGGCGTTCGATGTCAGGCCAGAGTCGCGCCTCGGATGTCAGGCCCATGTCGCCGACGAGGACCTCGAGATCGAGATCAGCGAGGAGAGCCTGAAGGCGTGGCTCGACGAGCACCCCGAGCTCCGCAAGGTCGCGCGCTAGTCTCGGCGCGCGTCGCGGCGCTCGTCGCCCCGCTCGCCGCGCTCGGGGCCTGCGGCGGCGATGGCGGACCGGGCGGCACGCTCACCGTCGCCGTCGAGCTTCCCGGCGCCGATCCGGCGGAGGTCGAGCACCAGGTGCTGGCGCCGATGGAGGACGCGCTGGCCGGCGCCGCCGGTGTCGTCGCGCTGCGCGGGCGCGCCACCCACGGCGTGGCGAGCGTCGACGTGACGTTCCGGCGCGGCGTCGACGCCGGGCGCGCCCGGGCCGCCGTGACCGACATCCTGACCGCCCTCGGTCCACGGCTGCCCGACGACGCGGGAACCGCGGCGGTCGCGCGGCGGCCGGCCGCCTGGGTGCTGGCGCGGACGAGCGATCGCCCCGCCGACCACGCCGCGCTGGCGATGACGATGACCCGGCTTCCGTCGGTGGTGCACGTCGAGGCCTGCGGCGTGCGCGAGGCGCGGCTCGCCCTCGAGCTGGTCCTGCCGCGGATGGCGGCGATGGGCGTCACCGTCGCCGACGTCGACCGCGCCGTCGCCGCGATGCGCCTCGACGTACCGGCCGGACGCATCGACGTGGGGCCGACCGATCAGGTGCTCCGCGTGCGCGGCGGCGCCGGCTCGTACGACGAGATCGCCGACGTCGTCGTGGCCGAGCGCGGCGGTGCGCCCGTGCGCGTCCGCGACGTCGCGGTCATCACGCAGCGCGCGGAGGCGACCTGCCTCGTCGACGGGCCGAGCCCCGGCGCCAAGGACGCACCGGCGCTGGTGCGCGTCGGCGTCCGTCATCCCCGGGAGGCGGCGGCGGTCGAGCAGGCGCTCGTGAAGGCCGGGCTCTCGCCGCTGCGCGGCGTGATCACGGTCCGCCGGCCCGGCCGTCCCGCCCGGGTCGAGCTGATCGCGGCGCCCGTGGGGCCGGTGATCGAGGCGATCGTCGTCGGCGACGACGCGCTCGCGCTGGCCGAGCAGGGCGGGGCGGCGGTCGTGGCCGCCACGACCGCGCCGGGCGTCGCCGCGGCCTGGTGCGAGGGCTGCGAGCTCGCCACGACGCAGGCGCTCGAGGTCGATCGCCAGCGCGCGGCCGAGTTCGGCGTGGCGCTGCCCGACGTCGCGCAGGCGCTGCGCGCCGCGATGGCCGGCGCGGCGGTGGCGTCGTACGTCGACGGCGACGACGAGGTCCGGGTGGTGCTCGGCATCGAGGAGGGCGGCACGCGCTGGCCCGACGTGCTCGTGCGTGGCGCGAACGGGGTGCTGGTGCCGCTCGGGAACGTCGTCTCGATCCGCGACGAGCGCACGCCGGCTGAACGCCTCCACGTCGATCGACGGCGCGCCATCGCGCTGCGCCTGCGCGGCGCGCCCGGGACGTCGGCCGCCGCGCTTCGAGCGCTCGCTACCTCGCTCTTACCCGCGGCGCGGGTGCGGACGCTCGATCCGTCGTCGGTCGACGGCGCGCCCTGGTTGTAAGATCGCCGCATGGGGGAATGGAAGCGCTGGCTACCGCCGGCGATCGCGGCCGCGTGTCTGCTCCTGGGGCTCCTCGTGCTCGACTGGGTGGTGATCGACGCGGGGCTCGGCACCGTCCACGTCTCGCCCACGGGGACCGACATCTGTTTCGGCAGCGCGTGCCGCGACGCGCCGACGCGTGGCTCGACCTGGAGCTTCCTCTCCGGGCTCGCGCTCGGCCTGGGGCTGCTCTCGGCGGGCGGGCTCGGGGTCGTGACGTTCTTCCGCTACGTCGGCACGGACCCCGCGTACTTCGGCAAGGCGACGGCGTGGCTGTGCGCCTCCACCGCGACCGTCTCGTTCGTCGCGCTCATCGCCGCCTCGCCGGACTCGGTCGGCGACTACGGCGCCGGCGGCCTGGTGACGATGGTCGCCGCGATCGTGGGCATCGGCGCGCGCACGAGCCACGGCGGCGGCTCCTTCGACGGCGGCCGCTCGGCGGTCCCGATCCGCTCGACCGCGACGGTGGCGCCGCCCGTCGAGCGCGCGCCGAGCAAGGTCGCGCGGCCCAACCCCGTGGGCCCGGTCGCCGCCGACGCGGCGCGGGGTGCGGTGCGCTTCGCCGTCGTCGACGGCGAGCTCACGGCCACCGGTCTCACGCTGCGCCTCGAGCGCAACGTCTCGCGCACGATCGCGTGGAGCGAGCTGGTCGAAGTCGCCGCGCGCCGCCTGCCTCCGGATCCGCCCTACGAGAAGATGTCGTTCGTCGATCTGGTGACCGCGAGCGGGCCGGTGCGGCTGTTGCCGTCGTCGCGGCTCGACTACGCCGCCTTGCCCGGCGGCATGGCGCCCAACACGCGCGAGAACTGGCGCCGCCTCGTCGCGCTCGCCCGCGAGCGCAACCCGGCGATCGCGATCGAGGCCGAGAGCGCCGAGTTCTTCGCCGGCGGCCGCGACGCGCCGATGTTCCCGGCGTGGAAGAAGTTCCTCGAGTGGGACCGACGCTACGACTGAGCGGCGATCGCGGGCTCGACCAGATCCTGGAGGAGGTCGCGGATCCGTTCGGGCACGGGCAGCGACTTGAACGCCTCCAGGTCGACGACCGCGCACACCACCTTGCCGTCGGCGCTCTTGACGCGGTCGCGCCCGGGCTCCGCCGCGCGCCACACGCGGTAGTGGAACGTGATCGACGTCCGGCCCAGGCGCTCGACGGTGAGCTCGATCTCGGCGGTGTCGCCGAACGCGAGCGGGGCCTGGTAGTCGGCCTCGGCCCGCACCGCCGGGAAGCCGATCCGGTCGCGGTCGAGCAGCTCGACGTACGCGCGCGCACCGAGGCGCACGCGAAACAGCTCCTCGAACGCCAGGTGGAAGTAGTGGAAGAAGCGTGGGTAGTACACGATCCCCGCGTGGTCGACGTCGGCGAAGCGGACGGGGGTGCTGAACACGAACGGCGTCACGGCCGTCAACGTACCATCCGTTGACCTGGCCGGCGCCCGCGGCTAGAACCCCCCCATGGCTTCCGACACCGACGACGCCCAGCGCCTGGCCCGGATCCAGGAGGTCGTGACCGCGCTCATCGAGCGCAGGATCGCGATCTCGCTGGGCGATCTCGACGGCAGCCTGGCGGCGTGGCGCAAGGGCGAGATCGGCGCGCTCGAGGCCCACGACGCGGTGGTTCGGCACGCCAACCTCGCCGAGGCGCTGGTCAAGCGCGTGATGGCGGCGGCGGCGCACGCCGACGGCGTCATGCGCGACGCGTACGACGCCGGCGTGATCACGGCCGACGACGTCCGCGAGATCACGGGCCGCGAGCCCGAGGCCATCGAGCCCGCCAACTCGCTGGTCGAGCCGGTGACCCCGCCGCCCGACAAGCGCCAGGTCGTCGACGATCTGCTCTCGCGCGGCCCGGTGCTCGTGCACTTCGACGCGCGCCGTGGGGACGTGCAGGTGCCACCGCGCTTCGTGCGCGAGCCCAAGCTCGTCCTGCGCTTCGGCCACGCGCTCAGCCCACCCATCCCCGACCTCGTCGTCGACGAGGAGGGCATCTCGGGCACGCTCACCTTCGGCGGCGTCCCCTTCCACTGCGTCCTGCCGTGGCCGGCGATCTTCGCCGCGGTCCAGGACGGCGATCAGCGCGGGATGGTCTGGCCCGACGACATCCCCGACGATCTGATCGACGCGGCCGGCGCGGCCGGCGTCACGCCCGATCCCGTGCGCCGTGATCCCACGCCCGTGCCGCCGCCGACCCGGAGCAAGCGCCCGAGCCACCTCAAGCTCGTCGATTGATCGCGCCGCGCCCCGGTCCTGGGCGATACTCCTCCGACGGAGGGACCATGCGGACTTGCGATGCGCTGTTCGTCTCGATCGCCGTGCTCGCGTTCGGGCTCGTCGCCTGCGGTGCGGTCGAGGATCACACCGATGCGCCGCCGGCGCCCATCGACGCCGCCACCATCGACACCCAGGACCAGCCGATCGACGCGCCGCCGGCCGACGTCGACGCGGCGATGACCGCGGTCGACGCCGGGACCGACGCGCCCGCGTGCGCGTGGGTCCGCATCGCGATGTGCGACACGGGCGGCACGATCGCGCAGTTCTGCCCGTCCGGATCGCGGGTGAACCAGCTCCGCCGGTGCGACGGCACGACGTACACGCCGGACCAGCAGTACCAGCAGTTCCGGCTGTGCAACTGCACCTTCCAGACCTGCGGTTGCACCGGCGTCGCGTGGCAGGAGGTCGAGTGCTGCAGCCTGTAGCGCGGTAGCGCGGCGTCGCGCCGCTCAGCGCTCGATGCGGGGCACGAGCTGACGCAGCTGCCAGAACGCGAGCTCGGCCTTGCGGGTCTGCTCGAGGAAGCGCTGGCGGATGCGGCCGGCCGCGACCGTGACCATGACGAGGAAGACGATGGTCACGCCGACCGCGGCGACCGACGTCTGCGGCTCGACGAACTCGACGACGCTCGAGCGCACGTGGATCGCGCCGCCCTCGATGACGGTCGTGGGGGGGATGATCTCCGCCGACTCGAGCAGGACCGGCGTGACCGCGGCGGCGGCGCTGATGCCGACGGTGGGCCACAGCCACGCGCGGCGCGCCGCCACCACGAAGCCGACCGTGTTCATGGTGAACAAGGTCGGGGTCAGGATGAACGCGCCCGCGATCTGCGACGTCAGCGCGATCGCGATGTTCGAGAGGATGAGCCCGGCGAAGTAGGGGCCGGCGTCGGCCTTGCCGCGCGCGCGGCCGAGCATCATCGTCATCGCGGCCGCGACCGTGAAGCCGACCCAGCCCAGCATCGGGTCGACGCGCTTGACGCCCATCCACACCAGCACGAGCGCGATCGGCAGCCACAGGATGTAGATCCACGCGCCGGCGGTGGCCAGCGCCGTGTACGTCTTGTCCTCCGCGGCGGCGACCGCGCGCTCGACCTCCACCGGCGTGCGGCGCGGCGGCAACACGAGCAGCTGCACGAGGACCGCCTGCGCCGACGCGTGACTCGGGTCGAGCGCGAGGGCGCGACCCACGGCCGAGAACGCCGCCGCCCGCGACCGCTCGTCGCCTCGCTCGGCGCGCGCGGCCTCCTCGG
>DDRA01000115.1:6069-9505 GCA_002343545.1 Bacteriovoracaceae bacterium UBA2428 | reverse complement strand
GGCTCGCGACATCGCGCTGCCGACGATGCCGAGCCAAGCGGACTGATTTTCGCGCGAAGCTTCGCGCCAAAAGAAACGGCCTCGGAAGCTCCCCTCGAGGAGAGCTTCCGAGGCCGTTTCTTTTTTGTCCCTCGCCGGGCGCGTCAGAAGCGCGGGCTTAGTTTTGGGGAGTCGCCGCCAGGTCGAGGCAGGAGATCTCGCCATCACGAACGACGCCGATGATCGTCATCGAAACCGGCGCCGAGACCGTCGCGCCGCGGACGACGCGGTAGACGAGACCGTATTCGTTGTCGCCGGGGAAGTAAGTCGCCACGGCGACTTCGGCGCGCTTGGACGTCGCCGTGTTGTGGATGTCGAGGTAGTTGATCTCGCCGCTCGCCGAGCCGATCGCCGACTTCAGGTCGAAGAAGACTTCGACGCTCTGGGGAGGCGTCAACACGCTCGAACCGTTGAAGAGCGCCACGCTTTGGACGGCGAAGGCCTCGTGCGGCTTGAGCGTAGGCGCCAGACGGCTGCCTTCGCGCTTAGCGACTTTGCCCGTTTCGCGGATCACGGCGAAGCGAGGCGCCGAAGCGGGGTTTTCCTTGGCTTTTCGATGGAGCTCCACGATTTGGCAGAAGGTCGCCTGGGCCGGACGTACGGGCTGCGAGAGCGCGGCCGAGACGGGGAGGGCGGCGAGAAGAGCGAGGACGAAGCGATTGAACATGGTGGTTTCCTTTCCTTCGAACCCCGCGTCTTGCGGAGCCGGTTTAAAGACCGTGGATGATCCCGGCACCAAGCATCTTCCGTGCCAAAGTCGGGAGGCCCTTGGGAGCCCTCTTCGGCGCTTCGGGCGTGTCGAACTTGTGGTCGGGGTGCCATTCTGGCAACCAAATTCGCCACGCCCGCGCGGCTTAGGCCAAAACGGACTGGCGCGTTTTGGGCCGCGGCGAATTCAAAGCGGAAAGAAGCAGATGAACGTCGCGCCTTCGCCGCTCTCGCTCTCCACGCGCACGCTGCCGCCGTGCACGAGCACGGCGTGCTTCACGATGGCGAGCCCGAGTCCGCTTCCCCCGTCGCGATCCGAGCGGCCGGGATCGACGCGATAGAAACGCTCGAAAAGCCGGGATTGCTCCGTCACCGGAACGCCGGGGCCGTCGTCGGCCACCCGGAGTTCGATGCCGTTCTCGACGTTCTCCCAGCTGACGCGGATGCGGCTGCCGTCGGGGGAGTAGCGGATGGCGTTCTGGCAAAGGTTGCGCAGGATACGGAAGAGATACTTGCGGCTGCCGAGCATGCGCTCGGCGTGCAACGCCGTCGCGATGACCTGCGACTTGTTTCGGCGCGAGGGTTCGAGCTCCTCGAGGACGTCCTCGGTCAGGCGGCGAAGGTCGACTTCCTTGCGGTCTTCGATGGCGAGCGAGCCTTTGGCGTCGAGCTTCGAGAGATCGAGCAGGTCGCTCGTCATCAGGAGCAGGCGGTCCGTGTTGCGCTGGATCGTCTCGAGGAAGCGGCGTTCGAGCGCGCGGCCGGCGTCGAGATCCGAGATGAGCGTCTGCGCGTAACCGCTGATCGAGGTCAGCGGCGTGCGGATCTCGTGTGAGACGTTCGCGACGAAGTCCATGCGCTGCCGCTCGGCCAGCCGAAACTCCGTGATGTCGTGGAACGCGAGCAGCCAATCCTCTCCCGAACGGCGCACGCTGACGGTGTAGTAGCGTTCCGTCGCCGAATTCAGCGAGGCACGTCGGTAGGTGAGGCTCGTCGTCGTCTTGGCGTCGATCGCGGCCGCGCAGGCGGCGATGAGCTCCTGGCCGAGGGGGAGACGGTCGAGCCGTCCGCGTTCGCGGACCTCGTCGGGCGTCAGACGGAGGATCGGCAGGATCTGCGAGTTCCACCCGAGCAGGTTCAGGTCGCCCGCCACGAGGATGAAAGGATCCGCGAATTCCTGCGGCGCGAGCGCGGCGGTTTCCTCGGCGGGAGCTTCGCCGCGCGCGAAGGCGACGACGATCGCGATCAAGGCCGCCGCGACGGCGCCCGCGCTCGCGACGACCGGGGATGCCTGGGCCGCGCCGACGACCGAGGCGATCGCGGCCAGCCCCGCGACGAGGCCGAGGAGCCGGGCGCTTCGACGGCTCATGCGCGCGGGGCGGGAGCTTCGAGGCGGTAGCCGACGCCGCGCACGGTTTGGATGAGGGACTCGTGCGCGCCGAGCTTGCGACGGAGCGACAGGATGAAGTTGTCGATCGTGCGATCCGTGACGGAGAAGCCCGGACCGCGGATCTTCTCGACGAGCTGGTTGCGGGTCATGACGATGCCCGCGCGGCTCCCCAGGGACTCGAGAACCCGGAACTCGGATTCCGTGAGCACGAGGATTTCGCCGTCGAGCTTGGCTTCGAAACGGGCGGCGTCGATCTCGAGCGCGCCGACGCGGATCTTCGCGTCGCTGGGCACGGGCGCCGCTCTGGGCTTCGAGCGGCGGAGGAGCGCGTGAAGACGCGCGAGCAGGATGGGGACCGAGAAAGGTTTCGTGACGTAGTCGTCCGCTCCCGCTTCGAGGCCGCGAACGACGTCGGCCTCGGCGATGCGCGCCGTCAACATGAGAACGGGGATGCCGGCCCAATCCGCGTGGGAGCGGCAGCGACGAAGGATCTCGATGCCCGGTGTCTTTGGTAGCATCCAGTCGAGGACGATGAGTTGGGGACGGGGCGACATCGCGAGAAGCTCGTCGACGCTCCCGCGGCCCGCGTCTTCCTGGACGCGGTAACCTTCGCGTCCCAAATGAAGGGCCACGAGGGCACGGATATCGGGATCGTCTTCGATGACCAGGACGAGAGGCTGATCGACGCTCATGATCGGGCCGGAGCCTACACAAGCTTGATCCCGCGCACGAGGCCCTGACGCAAATGTGACCGAGGCGCCTGGCCTGACGCCCTCAAGGTCCTCTCAAGGCCTTGATCGTTTTCGAAAAAGGCTCGGGTCTTCGGGGGGCGCGGCGAGCCCCCAGAAACCCTTTTTTTCGCGCTTGGCTTGGGCTTCCGCGCGCTCGGCCCAGGCGCGGATGTCGGCAGCCGTTCCCTTGCCGCGGTAGGCGTAGGCGAAACCTTCACGGACGAGGCTTTCGTTCAGGTTCTCGCGCCCCTTCGGGCCCGTGGCGAAGAGCACGGCGAGGTAGCGGCCGTAGACGTCGGACCCCCGAATCTCGGCTTCGAGGGTGCGTCCCTTCGCGCGCGCGTTGAGCGCCCGCTTGGCCTCTTCGCCGTAGATCTGCCCGGCTTGCGCGCGACGCTTGCCGTGCTTCGGCTTGGCGGTCTCGGGCGCATCGATGCCTAGCAAACGGATCTTGAGACGCAAGCCTTCGGGGTTGCGGGCCCGGCACGTGTCGCCGTCGTTGCAGTCGAGGATCTCGAGCCGGGTCGAAACGGGCGTCGCGGCGGGCCGCGTCCGCGGCTTGCGCGCC
>DDRA01000115.1:620-5948 GCA_002343545.1 Bacteriovoracaceae bacterium UBA2428 | reverse complement strand
GCCGCGTCCGCGGCTTGCGCGCCCAGCCGTTCGGCACGAGCGAGAGCGCGGCGATCGCCAGCATCCAGAGGGACAGTCGTTCGCTGAGGCTTTTCATCGTGGCTCCCGCCCTCGCAAAAGCGAGGCCAGGCGTTTATGACAAGCTTTATGTCGCGCGCCAAGCCCTGGACCTTCCTCGCCGCCGCTATTCTCATGCCGCCGAAGGTCGACGAAAGCCAGTACGAGTGGCTGCGCGACCTCAAGAAGCTCCCCCAGGTGCGGGCGCGGAGCGTGAGCACGTGGAGCGGCGAGGCCTACGCGCACGGCGCGCTCCGTTGGTCCTCGACGGCCGGCCGTCTCGAGATCCTTTCGCCGGACGCTTCGGAGCTCGAGCTTCGGGCCCTCCCGTCGGGCACGGTCGTGCGCCGTTCGCCGTGGGCGCCCGGCACGCGGTGGGAGAGCGCGGCGGGCAAAGGCACTCGCGCCTTTTTCGTGATGGGCGAAAACCTCGAGTATCGGCCCGCGGGCGCGGAACGCAGCTACTGGAGCGTGCCGCTCGGCGGATCGCTGCTGCGCGAAGGTTGGATCGAGGCCTCGAAGAGCTGGTACGGGCTTTCGTCCAGGCGCCCCGAGCTCTACTGGCTCGCGCCTCCGTACATGAGTTTCTACCGCGTGACGTGGCCGGCCGACGCCGAACCCGTGGCCTTTTTTCCGTGCGATTCGACGCGGGCCGTGCTCGTCGAGAACCTTCCGCAGGGCCTCACGCGTTTCTTCTTCTTTCGCGGCGGACGGCCCTTCGCCTATACGATCTTCCGCCTCGGCGCGGAAGGCGAAGGCTCCGACGTTTCGGGCGCCCTCGCGCGGGGCTGCCAGGACTTCGTCGTCGCCGGATCCTTCGGTTTGCGTTTCATCGAATACTCCAAGTGGTAGAGGTGCCTATGCTTCCCCAACGTTTTTTGCTCCGTAACGTCGACCTCTGGACGGAGGACGGTCGCCGTCCCGGCACCGACGTCGTCGTCGCGGGCGGCCGCATCGAATCCCTCTCGCCCACGGGGTCGGGCGCTTCCGAGGACGTCGTCTTCGACGGTCAGGGCAAGGCGCTTTTGCCCGCGGGCGTCGACGTGCAAGCGCACCTGCGCACGCCCGGGCAGCCGCACAAAGAAACGCCGGCGACGGGGCTGCGCGCCGCGCTCCGCGGCGGTTACGCGGCCATCGTGACGATGCCCAACACGAAGCCCGTCATCGATTCCGTCGAGGTGCTCGAGTCGGCCCGCCGCGAGACGGCTCCCGCCGAAGCGGCGACGGGCGTAAAGGTGTTTTGGACGGCCGCGATCTCGAAGGGCCAAGAGGGCCGCACGGCGGTCGACTTCGAAGCGCTCGCGAAGGCGGGCATCGTGGCCTTCACGGACGACGGCCGAGGCGTCGCCGAGGATCTCGTCATGGAAGAGGCCTTCGCGCGGCTCGCGCCGCTCGGGCTGCCGCTGCTGCAGCACGCGGAGTTTCCCGGCCACGGCGGCGTGCTCGCCCCCGGCCCGACCCAAGCCAAGCTTGGCATTCCCGCCTACGACGAAGCCCACGAGTGGAAGATGGTCGAGCGCGACCTCGAAGTCCTGGCCCGCCACCCCGAAGCCCGCTACCACGTGTTGCACGTGACGAGCGCGAAGGCGGTGGATCTCATCGAAGCGGGGGCGCGTCGCGGGCTCAAGGCGACGGGCGAAGTCTCGCCGCACCATCTCTTCTTCACGTCGGAAGATATCCCCGCCGATCGTCCCGATCGCACGAGCTTCAAGATGAACCCCCCGCTCCGCGCCCGTCACGATCGCGATCGTTTGCGGTCTGCCCTACGCGACGGCGGCCTCGCCTTCATTTCGACCGACCAAGCCCCCCACGAAGTCGCGGCCAAAGGCACGGACTTCGTGACCTCGGCCTTCGGCACGACGGCCCAAGAAGGGACCCTCCGGGTTCTCTTCCATTTGATGAAGGAGGTCGGATTGACGCCGAAGCGTTTGGTACAGGTCTGGGCGAGCGAACCGGCGCGCTTTCTGGGGATCGAGTCCCAAGGATTCGGGCACTTGCGTGTGGGCGATCCCTTCCGCGCGGTTTGGGCCGATGCCGAAGCCCCCGCGCGTGCGATCGAGTTGGGCGAACTCGAGAGCCTTTCGAAGAACTCCTGCTTCCTGGGGGCCAAGCTTCCGGGGCAAATTCTGGGCGTCTTTAACGAAGCCGGGTTTTTCCGCTTTGACGCGGCGGCAGGACTTCGCTAAGTCCGCGACTCTGAGTCGAAATCGGGCCTCTCCCCGACACTTCGAACTGCGGCATAACCCGTTAGAGGAACGAGAAAAACATGTCCAAAAAAGTTGCTTCTGTGGTGACGCCCCGATTCCGTCGCCAACGTCGTCTTGGCGTTGAGCTCCCCGGTCTCGGCAAGCCTGGCGCCCTCGATCGTCGTCCGTACCCCCCGGGTCAGCACGGCAATCAGCGCCGCAAACTCTCCGAGTACGCGCTCCGTCTCGAAGAAAAGCAAAAGATCATTTTCCACTACGGCCTGCGCGAGTCGCAACTCCGCCGTTTCGTTCGGGACGCCAAGCGCGGCCAGACGACGGACTGGGTTGATGCCCTCATCGGTCGTCTCGAGCGTCGTCTCGACAACCTGCTCTTCCGTTTGGGCTTCGCGCCCTCGATCCGCGCGGCTCGCCAGCTCGCTGGCCACGGCCACGTGCTCGTGAACGGCAAGCGCGCCACGATCGGCTCGATGGTTCTCAAGAAGGGCGACGAGATCAAGGTCTCGGCGAAGGCCCAAAAGAACACGTCGGTCATGCAAGCCAAGTCGGCTCCCCGCCTTGAGCTCGCCGACCACCTCGCTAAAGAAGGCGAAGGCGAGAACGAAGTGGGTCGTCTGCGCGACATCCCGACGGCTTCCGCCATCCCGTTCCCGTTCGAGCCCGGCCTCCTGGCCGAGTACTACGCCGCTCGTAAAGCTTAATTAGCTTAGAGCACGAATCCAAATGAGCGCCGGCGGCGTTCTCGGTCGGTCGAGTACTTTGTACACTTCCCTCCCTGCGGCCGGCGGCGCCTAGCCTAGCCGGCATCTCATTTGGATTCGCGCTAGTTCGGCTCCGTAAGTTCGAATCGAAGCCCGGTTCTCCGCGAGGAGGGCCGGGCTTTTTGTTTTCCCGCGCCCGTCGCAAGGTCGGGCCCTATCGCGCGAAGCGGCGTCGATCGCTTAGACACCCCAAAGCTTCGGATTCCCGAAGGACTCCTTCCTAAGGCTCGGAATCTCCGTGGCGTCGCCCCTTTGGCCCGCTTTCTGCTCCCGAGTGGTCAGCCTAAACCACAAGGAGGTGCGTTATGGCGTTCAAAGGAATGATGAGTATGTTGTTGAACTCGAAATCCCCGCAAAACTGGAAGCGACCTGCTTTGAGCGCGTTCGTTGCGCTGAGCAGTCTCACGGGCCCTTCGGCCGTCGCCCACGGGGGTCGAGCTCCTAACCAAAGCTCCGAGGAAACCTCGAAGATCGACTTCTCGAGGGTGACGAGCTTCTTGGGTTCGCAGAACCTGCGCCCGGCGCCGGTCGCGACGCCTTCGCTGCGTCCCCAGGTCGAACTTCGTTTGCCGTGGGAAAAGAAGGAAGAAGACGCGGAGAAGGAAGTCCCCAAGGCGATTCCGGTCGCGGCCGCCAAGCTTCCCCAGCCCAAAGCTTCGAGTTCGCCCCAAGCGAAGCCCGCGCCGAAAACGACGCCCCGGGTGACGCCTTCGCCGAAACCGCAGGTCGCGGTGTCGACGCCGACGGCGGCCGAGAAACTCGTGCAAGCTCTGCAGCCCAAGGCGGCGCCGGCACCCTCGCCAGTGCCGACGCCCGAAGCCCCGCAGAGCGTCGTCATCAACGGGTCGACCTACAGCGTCCGCGGTTGGCACGCCGACTACAGCCGTCACTTGCGTAAAACCGTGACGCGCGCGCTGCTCGATTTGGCGCCCGGTCGCGTGGGTGACTTCTGCGAGAACTACGGCGCGCTCGACGAGGGCGACCGTCGGCAGTTCTGGGCCGACTTCTTTGAGTCGATCGCCAAGGCCGAGAGCAATCACCGCCTGACGACCCGCTACCGCGAGAAGACCTTCGATTACGAAGACCCCGTCACGAAGGACGCCGTCTACAGCGAAGGCCTGTTGCAGCTTTCGTACGGCGACGAGGTCTGGGCGGATTGCGGTTTCAACTGGGACAAGGACGAAGACCTGGACCCGAAGGATCCGCGCAAGACGATCTTCAACCCCTTCAAGAACCTGGGTTGCGGGGTCAAGATCCTCGACAAGTTCGTGAAGAGCCGCGGGGGCGACCTCAAGTCGGTCGCGAGCGGTTACTGGTTCATCTTCAACCCGAAGGACCCGAACGGCTGGAAGCGCTTCATGGCCCACCTCGTGAAGACGAAGTCGGCCTCGCTCTGTAAGGTCGCCAAGTCCAAGTAATCGCGAAGCGTCCTAGCGGAAGCGCTGGGACGCGACGTCCACGAAGCGGGCGAGTTCGAAATCCTTTTCGGTCAAGCCGCCCGCGTCGTGGGTCCAAAGCTCGATCGTCACTCGGTTGTAGACGTTGGTCCAATCCGGGTGATGATCGAGCTTCTCCGCTTTCAGCGCGACGGCCGTCATGAAGGCGAAGGCCGAGTTGAAATCGCGGAACGAGAGCTCCCGCTTCAGCCGTCCCGCGCCGAGGGCCCATTCGGGCAGGGCGCCGAGACGTTCTTGCACGAGGGCTTCACTGAGACGGTCGAGCGACATGATTTCACGGGCCTAGCCCAGCATGACGCCGATGCCCAAGGAAAATTCGCTCCCCACGTTGTCCGCGGCCTCCGACCCGGCTAATTCGATATCCCCGTGAGCGATACATCACGGAAATCCCCCCGCGGCGCCCGCGCCAAATCCCCACTCAAGATCGTTTTCGTCACGGGCGGCGTCATTTCGTCCCTCGGCAAGGGGCTTTCCAGCGCCTCGCTCGCGCTTTTGCTCAAGCGCCGCGGGCTGCGCGTGCGCCAACTCAAGATGGACCCCTACCTGAACGTGGACCCGGGCACGATGTCGCCCTTCCAGCACGGTGAAGTCTTCGTGACCGAGGACGGCGCCGAGACGGATCTGGACTTGGGCCACTACGAGCGTTTCTTGGCCGAGAACGTCGGCCGCAAGAACAACATCACGACGGGGCAGATCTACGAGCGCGTGCTCGCGAAGGAACGTCGCGGCGACTACCTCGGCGGCACGGTGCAGGTCATCCCGCACATCACGAACGAGATTAAAGCCCACATCCTGGACGTGGGCGAAGGCTGCGACATCCTGCTCGTCGAGATCGGCGGCACGGTCGGC
>DDRA01000115.1:0-334 GCA_002343545.1 Bacteriovoracaceae bacterium UBA2428 | reverse complement strand
CGCGGGCGAGCTCAAGACGAAGCCCACGCAGCATAGCGTGCAGGAGCTCCGTCGCATCGGTATCCAGCCCGACGTTTTGCTTTGCCGCACGGAGCAGCCGCTTTCGCCCGAGATCCGCGCGAAGATCGGCCTCTTCGCGAACATGGGTTCAGACAACGTCATCGCGGCGCCCGACGTCGACACAATCTACAAGCTGCCGCTCGTGTTCCACAACGAGGGCGTGGATCGCGTGATCTGCCGCCGCCTCGGCCTCAAGTCGACGAAGCCCGACCTCGTGAGTTGGCGCGATTTCGTGGGTCGCATCCTGCACCCCGGAAAGAAGGGCCCACGCCAC
>DDRA01000162.1:1163-7904 GCA_002343545.1 Bacteriovoracaceae bacterium UBA2428 | reverse complement strand
AACCAGAGCAAGGAGAGTGAGGCACCGAGAAACTTGGCGGAAGTCATGTTCCAAGTGTAGGTGCGTCTGGAATCACGCCGCTTGAAGATTTCGTTAATTCGGTGGAATTTTTCTAGGCCCGGAAAAGCTTCGTGCTTCCGCGCGCTAAGCCGCGAGGTTGCCGGACGCGGGAACGCCGCCGTTCGAGTTGAGCGAGAAATCCCCTTGGAGCCAGAGCCCCTTCAAGTGCTGGATTTCCTCGCGAACCATCGAGGAAAGTTCCGTCGTCCGCGCTTCGTCCATCGGCGTCGCCTGCAGTCGCGAGAGCTCACTGACGGCGATGACTTTCTTGGTGCCTTCGGGCAGGAGGCCCAGGCATTCGCGCTGGAGGTCCATGTCGCAGAAGAAGAGCAGGGCGGCGAGGACGCGGTTGTCGAGCGCCACGAGCCAGGCCTTCAGGTCGCGGGCCGGGACCCGGCGCAGGGTCGCGACCGGCCAGTAGCGCTTGTGGAGAAGCTCGCCCAAACGCGGATTCTGCGCGAGCGCTTCGTCGATGCGGCGGCTCTCTTCGGGCAGGCTCATGGCCTGGATCGAAGCCAGGAAGGCCGGCAGGATCTTGTCCTCGAGGAGCGCGGTTTCTTCGGGGCCCGGTCCGTAGGCGGGACCGGCTTGGCGCAGCGAGTTTCGGATGAGGTTAAGGGTCTTGTCGATGTAGGCGCGGTACTCTTTCTCTTCGAGCGCCTGCGGGCTGAGCGCCGCGCGGAACTGTTCGGGGGTCGCGCGACGCAAGACGTCCTCGAGCAGGGACTCGGGAACGAGCTCGACGAAGGTGCGCCAGACTTTTCCGTCCGAGAAGAGTTGGGGCGTGCGCAAGAAGAGCTCAACGTCTTTCGGCGTGAGGCGCAAGAGGGTCTGCGCGTCTTCCGTGCCCAGCATGGCGAGCATTCGCGAGTTGCCCGAGAGTTCGAGCGCGAGGGTCTTGCCGACGATGTCGCTCAGCCATGCCGCCGATTCGCTCGGCGTGGGACGGGCCTGGCCGTCGAGGCTCGAGACGCGCGCGGAACGCGATCCGAGCAAGGTGCGGAGCTTTTGCTTTTCGGCGTCCTGGAGCATGGGGCCGAGAATGCGAAGGTGGGCGAGATCGAGGTCCCGCTCCATCGAAAGCGACTTCATCAGGAGAACGGGTTTCTTCTCCAATATCTCGCGGAAACTGCGTTGATTACGGTCAAGCATGCGCAGGGCCATGCCGAGGGCCGGACGATCCGAGCCTTCGGGCGTCGGCGCCCGGGGCGCGGCGGCTTCGGGCGCGCTTTCCGCGCGGGGTTTCTCGCGACGACCCATCGAAGGCAGTTGTTGGGCGACGAACTTGAGCGAGTCGGCGAGCCCGCCAAGTCCCTTGGACAAGAAGAAGCCGAGGAGCGCGAAGCCGGCGAAGCCCGCGAGCGCGAGCGCGATGAGCGAGAAACGTTCGACGGGATCGACGGGCTTCGACGTCGGAGCTCCCGACGCTTCTTTCTCGGGCGTCGAGGCCGGCGCGCGCGAAGCGTCCGACTTCGTTTCGGCCGTCGAAAGCTGCGGGTCGGGCACGCGGTTAAGGAATTGGGTGCGGATCTGGACGGGGTACTTGCGAAGGGCGTCGCGGGTCGCCTGGGCGATCGCGGTACGCGAAGTCGTGGGAATGCGGGAATCCAGGAAGAGCTCGACGCTCAGGCTGGCGACTTCGAAGCCTTCGGCCACGCCCACGGGAGTATCGTCCCAGGCGTCGGGCGCGAAGGTCAGGATGGAGTCTTCGTTGGCCGTCGAGGCAGGGCGTCGAGCCTCCGTTTTGGAAGCTTCGCCTGGTCGCTTGAGCTTGGCCTGGATCTGCGCCGTCGCGAAGTAATGCTCGCCCACGAGGCCGCGCACGAGGTCGAGGACCTGAGTGCGGACCTGGGCTTCGATGCGGCTCTCCTCTTCGAGGAGGGACGTCGCGCGCGCGGGCAGGCCGACCACCAGCAACAGGGCGATGAGCCCGCTCCGGAAGGCGTGAAGGCCAGCAACTAAGGCGCGACGACCTGGCATACAAAGAAGTCTTCGGCGAATGTTCAGAAAAGGTTGAGACGCGACTCGCGAAATCTTCCTCTATTTTTCGCTAGATCAGCGGAGGCACGCGTCGGCTTATTGACGGTCGAGCCTTTCGAGCGTGGCCCGCACGCGGGGCTCCGTCGGATCCAGCCGAGCGGCCTGGCGGAGGGCTTGCAGACCTTCGCCGCGTTTCTTCTGAAGGAAATAGAGATCGGCCTGGAGCACGTGGAGCGCGGCGACGCCCGGATACTGCTTCAGGAGCTCGCGTAGGACGCCCTCCGCCCGGTCCGGCCGTTTGGCCACGAGGTGGCCTTGCACGATGAGGGCCTCTTGGATGAGGCGGCTGATGGGCTGGGCGTAGCTTTCCGCGACCTGCGTGCGAAAGTGATCGCCGGCGAGCGGCGAGAGTTTGACGTTCATCTCGTCGATCGCGCTTAATTCCAGGAACATGCGCTGCTCCGCGAAACCTTCCTTGCGGAGCGTAAAATCGAGGTAGGAGCCCGAGAGGTCAGGGATCTTGTCGAGGGCAAGCGGCGTGATTCCCCACTCTTTGCCGTCGGCGCCGCGCACGCTCGCGCCCTCGGGGGTGGAGCGGATTTCCCCCGAATGGCCGCAGGACGCGAGCAGGCCACTCGCGAGGGCGAGCGAGAGGCCCGAGAAAAGCGTGGGTCGAGAGAGTGCGATCGACGGCATTTGCCTTAGAATGACACCTGATGCGCCGCTTGCCTAGAAGTCATGTCAAAACCTCTCGCGCGGCGGGCTCGGCGCGGGCTTTGATTCTGTCGGGGATCGTCGTCGCGGCGGCCGTGGCGGCGCCGGCCCGGGCCTTGGAGTTCGCGCCGAAGCTCCACGTCCTGACGAGCGGCGGACTCATCAAGAACCTGCAGAACGACAAAACGACCCCGATCGTCGGCGGTTTTTTCGTTTCGGGCCAGATCCAGATCCTTTCGTGGGCCGCGGCCGGTCTCGGCTACAAGGCGGACTTCGACCTGACCAACGGCGTGCTTCCGCTGAAGGGCTTCGACGTCTTCGGCAAGTTCTCGCTCCTCGGCTTGGGGAGTCAGCACCGAGACGGCTACGAAGGTATCTTTGAGCGTGGCCGTCGCGACCGGCTTCATCTTTACGTGAAAGGCAATTTCGCGACCCGCGAGTATTACCTTTCGATGGATGGGATCTCGGACTTCGAGGAAGGATCGATCGGCGCCGTCGACGTGGGCGTGGGCCTCGATTTTTCGTTGAGCCGTCACGTCGAACTGAATCTGGAGTTCCTGCAAGGACTCTTGAGCTTCTCGTCGAAGCCGGAGTCGATTCGGCTGCGGACTTCGCTCCTTTCGATGGGGCTCGGGTACGTGTTCTGAGTGCCGGAACGGGCGATTTTGAAGTCAACACTTCATCGTAACTTAACCCTAGTTAGGAAGACCCCCGGCTATCCTGGATGGGATGAAGCGCGGTGCCGTCAGAGCTAAGTTAGGCTGGGGATTACGTTCCAACTCTGGAACGTGGACTCTGCTTCTATCCGCTTTTTGCCTTAGCGCGTGTATCGACGGCAAGCTCCTGACCACGACCATCTCGCCTGCCCAGGAAGAATTGCCCAGCGAAGATCTCGGGATCGCCGAGAACGGGGACTTCGACGGTTGCGTGAGCGGCGCGGCGATCGACTCTTCGAGCATCCTTGTTAACTTCGAGATGCCGGCGGGCGCCATTCAAATGGATATTCAGCGCGACGGCGCTTCGGTCTTCAAATCCGAGCTCACCACGTTGCTGAGCCACACGGACTCGGGGCTTTCCCAGGGCCGAACTTATACCTACTCCTGTCTCGCCAAGTTCAAAACGGGCAAGATCCAACGCGGACGCAAGATCCTCACGCTTTCGACGCCGATCGCGGACGCGCCGACCTTCGCGGGTATCCGCACGGCGACCTTCCGCGCCGAAACCGAGCAGGTTTTCGTGACGTGGGGCGCGACCTCGGGCACGCCCGCGCGCTCCTACAAAGTCTTCGTGAGCGAGGGTAATAGCATCAACTGGGATGCTTTGCCGGTCGCGGTCGTGCAGGCCTCGGCGGGTCGCCTTTCGGCGGCGATCGACGCGAATCTCTTTCCGCCGAACACGGCGCTTTCCTTCGGCGTGCGCGCTTGCGCTTACGACGAAGTTCTCGAAGAAGACATCTGCGACGCGAACAACGTCGCGAAGACGATCACCATCCAATCCACGCGCGCGGGCGTGACCGGCATCTTGGCCCCCGCCGCGGCGACTTACGTCGCGGGCGAGAACCTCGATTTCACCGTTCAGTTCTCGGAGCCCGTCACGGTCACGGGCGCGCTCCCGACGCTTTCGCTCGTCATCGGTTCGAGCGCGCGCTCGGCGGCCTTCGTCTCCGGGTCGGGTACCTCGAACCTGCTCTTCCGCTACACCGTCGTCTCCGGCGACAACGACCTGGACGGCGTGTACGTCGCGAGCCCCTTGCAGCTGGGGACGGGCGCCATCGTGGCCGGTGACGGCCGCGGCGCGCGCGTCGGCTTCGTCTCGCCGACGCTTTCCGACGTCCAAGTCGACACGATCGCGCCGTCGCCGCTCGCCATCGCGGTGCCGGGCAATCGTTCCTACGGCTCGGGCGAGAATCTCGACTTCGCGCTCCAGTTCTCGGAACCCGTGGTCGTTTCGGGTGCGCCCCGTCTCACGCTCGTGGTGGGATCGACGACGCGTTACGCGACCCTCTCCTCGGGGGCCGGCACCTCGACGCTCATTTTCCGTTATCTCATCCAGCCGGGCGAGAACGACCCGAACGGCATCAGCCTCGCGAACTCAGTGGACCTGAACGGCGGCACGATCACGGACTCAGTCGGCAACGCCTCGAGTCTCGTATTCAGTTCACCGAACCTAACGCAGGTGCGCGTCGACAGTCTGGCTCCGACGATCACGAACGTGGCGGCTCCGCCCTTCGGAACCTACCGCTTCGGCCAGGCGCTGAACTTTTCGGTGACCTTCTCGGAGCCCGTCTTCGCCGTCGGCGGCAGCGAGATCGGCGTGCAGCTCGACACGGGCAGCCGCTCGGCCGTTTACGTGAGCGGCTCGGGCACTTCGACGCTCGTCTACCGTTACACGATCCAAGACACCGACAACGACGTGAACGGCCTCGCCCTCACGTCGCCCATCGGCCTCACCGGAGGCACGCTCAAAGACGAAGCCGGCAACGACGCCGTGCGGACCTTCTCGCCGCCCTCGACGACGGGGATTCTGATCGACAACATCGGTCCCGCCGTAACGGGCGTCGCCGTCCCCACGAACGGCATCTATTTGCCGGGGCAGAACCTCGACTTCGTCGTGACCTTCGAGGAAGGCGTCGTCGTGACGGGCTCGCCGCGCATCCCGCTGCAGATCGGCGCGACCTCGACCTACGCGACCTACGCGTCGGGTTCGACCACGACGCAGATCCGCTTCCGCCACACCGTGCAGGTCGGCGAAGAAACGGGCGCCGGCGTCGTGCTCGGCAACACGATCGAGCTCAACGCCGGCACCATCAAGGACTCGGACGGCGTGAGCGCGCTCCTGCCGCTCGCGAACGTGCCCGGCACGACGAACGTGCGCGTCGACGGCGTCGGTCCGACCGGCGTCATCCCCGTCGTCGTGGAGACTCCTTACTGGAAGCAGCAGTACGCGACGCCGAACCTGAGCTTCTCCGACGCGTCCATCAGCGACGCCGTCTCGGGTCTGCCGACCCCGCGCGTTTACAAAGTCGCGATCGGCACGGGCACTTCGGGCAACGCCCTCAACAACGTGCGGGACTGGGCGGACGCTTCGCCTAACGTGAGCTTCGCCTACTCGACGAGCGTGAACTTCGCGAGCGACGGACAGACCTACTACGTGAACCTGCGCTCGCAGGACGCGAACGGCAACTGGTCGGCCGTGGCCTCGAGCCCGATCTACGCCGATCGCACGCCGCCGCAGGGCCTCACGATCACGTCGCCGGTGGACGGTGGGTCCGTGGCTTCGGGTTTCACGGTCAGCGGGACCTGCGAGTACAGGGTGGAGGGCGGCAACACGATCACCCTGACCTATGGACCTACCGGACACGGGATCACCGCCGGAACGGCTAGCTGCCAATCCAATGGCCAGTTCACCTCCACCGCGAATGCCGCGGGATCCGCCGGGGCGGGCAAAACACTCAAGATCTCGCAGACGGATCGCGCGGGGAACGCTTCCGAAACTTCGGAAATCACGTTCACGGTCACGGTGCCGAAGCAGGTCTTCACCGCCAACGGCGAGTTCGAAGTTCCGAATGGCGTGACTTCACTTAACATTCGAGTCTGGGGTGGCGGTGGCGGCGCCGGAGGTGCGGGTGGTGTCGGAGGAGGAGGAGGTTTCGTTTCCCATGGCTCCGTAACGGTTACGCCCGGCGAGAAGCTCCTAGTTTCGGTCGGTGGTGGTGGCTCTCGAACCACGGTCGCAGGCGTCGCATCCGGGGGCAGCAACGGCGGTGGTAACGGCCGGTCGCGCCTGCGCTCGACGGTCCCCGCGTCGGGCGGCGGTGGGGGCTACAGCGAGGTCAAACGACTCGATGGCACTCGTCTTCTCCTTGCCGGCGGTGGCGGTGGTGGTAGTGGCACCACATGCACCGGGGGCGGTGGCGGGACCCCGTCTTTCTTGTCAACGGCGGCCGCGGGCAGCGGATCGGGTATGGGGACTTATTGCAGCGGTGGA
>DDRA01000162.1:0-1069 GCA_002343545.1 Bacteriovoracaceae bacterium UBA2428 | reverse complement strand
CGCGGGAAGTGGGGCGGCCGTCGAATCTAATGGATCCTTTCTGCTCGGCGGAAATGCAGATTCGTCGCTTTCTAACGCCAACTATCAAGGTGGCGGTGGTGGGGGTGGCGGCTACTATGGTGGTGGGGGCGGTACGTCGGCTTACGACGGCTGCGGTAGTGGCGGCGGTGGTAGCAACTACGCCGATGTGACCCTGCAAGTTTCTGCGAGTACTTCGCGAGCAGCCGGCACCGCGGCGGCCGGCAACGCGGATCCGAACTACGTTTCCGGCCACGGTGTCGGCGGTGTTGAGAGTGCCGGAGGCGGCGGACTTGTTGTGATTACCTGGTAAGTCGCGCGGAAATCATTCAGAGCTTGAGCGCGCGCAGCACGGCGGGCTTCGCCTTCGCGGCTTCCGCGACGGGGCGCACGCCGAGCAAACGGCAGAGCAACGCGTAAACCTCGGCGTTCGCGAAGGGCGCGAGCTTCACGCCGGGCTTGATCTGCGGCCCGCGCGCCAGGAAGACGGCGCGCATCGATTCCAATTCATTGTCGTAGCCGTGCGTACCGCCTTTGGGCAGCGAGTTCGCGCGCGTCGTGACGTAGGCCGATTCCTTGGCGACGACGAGCAAATCCGGGATGCGGTCGCTCGCGCGGTATTGGTAGCGCGCCGGGATCGCGGACTTCAGGTAGACGTCGAGGTAAGGGCTCAACGCGCGGAGGCGCGTTTGGAGCGCGGCGAGCTTGGTCGGGTCCTTCGAGAAGGCGCCGAACTGCGCGCCGCCGCCGATCGTCTCGACGTCGGGAAACTCCTTGAGCACGTCGCCCACGTAGACGACGCGGGCCGGATCGATCGGCGCCATGCCGTGGTCCGAGACGACGACGAGATCCACGGCGTCGTAGATCCCGCGTGACTTGAGTCCCGCGACGAGCTTGGCGAGCGCGGCGTCGACGTTCGCGACGGCCGTCTTATTTTCGGGGGATGCGGGGCCGTAGCGGTGGCCGGCGTTGTCGACCTCTTCGAAGTAAAGGGTCAGGAAGTGCGGCCGCTGCTCGACGGGCAAATCAAGCCAGGCGAGGACTTGGGCGA
>DDRA01000100.1:13643-13872 GCA_002343545.1 Bacteriovoracaceae bacterium UBA2428 | reverse complement strand
GTCGAGCGCGAGGTCGTAGGCGATCTCGGGCTCGGGGTTCGCCATCGCGAAAACGATGGGGTTCTTACGCAGGGTCTTGAGCATTTCGGCCGTGAAGACGTTCGCGACGCTACAACCCATGAAGACGTCCGCGTCGTGGCAGGCGTCGGCGAGCGTCTTGGGCATCGACTTGTGCCAGCGCGGGTCTTTGAGTGCGAAGGGACGCTGAGGATCCGTGATCTCCTCGGGG
>DDRA01000100.1:13269-13464 GCA_002343545.1 Bacteriovoracaceae bacterium UBA2428 | reverse complement strand
ATAGATGACGCCGAATCGATCCGTCATGATGCAGTTCTCGGGCTTCACGCCGAGCTGCAGCCAGAAACGGGCGCACGAGATGGAAGCCGCGCCGCCCCCGCAGAAGATGACGCGCGTGTCCTCGATCTTGCGGCCCGTCAGCTCGAGCGCGTTCAGGAAGGCCGCGCCGCTGATGATCGCCGTGCCGTGCTGGTC
>DDRA01000100.1:6910-13118 GCA_002343545.1 Bacteriovoracaceae bacterium UBA2428 | reverse complement strand
GATCGCCGTGCCGTGCTGGTCGTCGTGGAAGACGGGGATGTTCATCTTCTCGCGCAGGCGACGCTCGATCTCGAAGCACTCGGGCGCCTTGACGTCTTCCAGGTTGACGCCGCCGAAGGTCGGCTCGAGACGCCACACGCATTCGACGAACTCGTCGATCGTCTCGGCGTGAATCTCGATGTCGAAGCAGTCGATGTCGGCGAACTTCTTGAAGAGGACCGACTTGCCCTCCATGACGGGCTTCGCCGCGAGGGGACCGATGTTACCGAGGCCGAGGACGGCCGTGCCGTTCGAGATGACCGCGACGAGGTTGCCCTTCGCGGTGAACTGGTAGACGGAGTCGGGGTCCTTCGCGATGACCCGGCAAGGTTCGGCGACGCCGGGCGTGTAGGCGAAACTTAGATCGCGTTGGGTGACGACGGATTTCGAGGGGACGACCTCGAGCTTGCCGGGGCGCGCCGCTCCCGCTCCCGCCGGAATCAAGGTGCCGCGGTGGTATTCGAGGGCGAGTTCGGCGCGGCTCGGCGTGCGGCCGGTCGTATCTTTTTCTTTCATAGGTCGCCGATCTCACTCGGTCTTTCGGGGGAAATCAACTTGACCGACAAGACTTCTGGGGGGAAGCTCCGGAACGCCATCATGGGACTCCTTTTCGCGTTGCAACCCGATCTTCGTCGCTCCTCGAACGAAACCCTCGTCGTGCGCTCGTCCAAGCGTCGATTCAGCTTGGGCATGGGTTTCCTTTTCGGGGGTCTCCTGCTCGCGACGATGTACCAGGCGGCTTCGCCCATCTTTCGCGTCTTCTGGGAGGAAGGCGGAGCTTTCGACAAGGCCCTCGCGGGACTCATCGTCGGGGTCATGATTCTCTACCCTCTCATCGCGCTGGGCTGCTGGTTCTTCGAAGAAGCCTTCGTCGTGCGCCGACGCGCGGACGGGCGCTTTGACGTCGAGTCCTGGCTGCAAGTTCTCGGGCTTCGCTGGCGCCATCGCCGCGCGGACGGACTCGTGCTCGCGGATCTGAGCGTGGGCAACTGGAAAGGCGCCGTGAACATGGCTTCCATCGAAGCCGCGGAGAGTGGGCGCGCGGATCGCTACGCGACCCAAGGCCACTGGATCCTGAGCTTCGGCCCCCTCGATCTCGAACGCCGTGCGAAGCGAGACGACGTCGAGCTCCTGCGCGCGCAAGTCGAGAGCTTCATCAGCTCCCACTAAAAAGGCTTCCTTTACAGCTCCAACTTTGTGCGTCATTTTCTTATGACGATAATTTCATTGGCAAATTAGGCCTTTATCCACAAAGGCCGCCGAAAAAACGCCGCTTTCGCCAAGCTGTAAGAATCTGTAAGAATTTTTCTATAACCCCCTTCGACGACTCCGCACTAAACACGCCTCTGCACTTGGGAGTGACAACAACGAAAGCCTAAAGGGGGGCTCTAGTGAACAAATCGATTCGCGCATTTTCGGCCTTGGCCATCGCCGCCATCTCTTCGTCCGCTTCGCAGGCCGAAGAAGCCCGCTACATCGTGAAGCTCCACTCGCCTTCGCTTTTCCGCGAAGTCGACGCCGAGCTCGCCGAATCCGTGCGCAACGGCCTCCAGAACTCCGACGTCTTCGGTAACGCCGTCGACGCGCAGCCCCGCCTCTTCGGTACCCGCGCGCGGGTCCTGAGCGGGCTCAAAGCTCTCAATATGATCGTCGTCGATTCGATGGACGAAGCGACCGTCGAAGCGTTGAGCCACAATCCCGACGTCGCGTACATCGAGAAAGAGTTCTTCTTCGATGCGCCGCGCATGCCGAACGCGCGCCCCCTTCCCCCGCGCACGAGCCAACCCATCCGCACGAACAACGCCCGCCCGAGCATCGGCTCGGCGAGCGAGCTGACCTGGGGTCTCGAGAACATCCGCGCGACCGGAGCTTGGAACGCCGTGAATAACGGCGCCGGCAAGTTTGGCGAAGGCGTGCGCGTCCTCGTGATCGACACCGGTATCGACCGCGACCACATCGACATCAAAGCGAACTTCGAGCAGGGGCGTAACTTCATCACGAGCCGTCCGGGCCCGCTCTTCCGCGATCGTCTGCCGCTCGGCATCCTGCCGATGGCGCCGGTCTTCCCGGGCGCGAACAACAACGATCCCGCCGCCGCCTACGACTACTTCGACCAAGTCGGTCACGGCACGCACGTCGCGGGCACCATCGCCGGCGTCGCGAATAACCAAGGCGTCGTGGGCGTCGCCCCCCGCGCGAAAATCCTGGCCGGCCGCGTTTGCGGCAAACTCGGCTGCTCGTCGACGGCGATCGTCGCGGCCATCGACTGGGCCACGACCGCGCGCGCGGACGTCGTCAACATGTCGCTCGGCGGCCCCGTGCCATCGCGCGCGCAAGAAGACGCCCTCAAGCGCCTCGAGACCGCGGGCGTGACGGTCGTCGCGGCTTCGGGTAACGACGGCGCGGCTCGCGTCTCCTACCCCTCGGCCTGGGCCTCGGTCATCTCGGTCGGCGCGATCGACGCCAAAGAAGCGAAGGCCGAATTCTCGAACTGGGGTCCCGAGCTCGACATCGTCGCGCCGGGCGTCGACGTGAAGTCGTCCGTCCCGACCGGTTCGGGCCGCGAATCCCGCGTCAAGATCCCCGTGAATAACCGCATCGTCGAGATCCCGAGCACGAGCTTCGTCGGCGCGCCCGAGATCCTTGACCCCTTCGAAGGCGAGCTGGCCTTCGCGGGTCTCGGTAAGCCGGAAGACTTCGGCTCCGCGAACGTGCGCGGCAAGATCGCGCTCCTCGCGCGCGGCGAGATCCCCTTCGCCGATAAGGTCAAGAACGCCATCGCGGCGGGCGCCGTGGGCGTGGCGATCTACAACAACGTGGACGGCCTGCTCTCGGGCGCGCTCACGCAAGACGGCTCGACCGTGGCGATTCCCGTCGTCGCGATCGAGAAGGATCGCGGCGAAGAGCTCAAGCGTCGCGTCGGCACGCAGAAGGTGACGATGTCGATCCAAACGATCAAGACGGACCACGCCGGCATGCAAGGCACGTCGATGGCTTCGCCGCACGTCGCCGGCCTCGTTGCCCTCGTGAAAGCCGCCAACAAGGACCTGAAGCCCGCGCAGATCCGCGAGATCGTGGCCCGCTCGGCCCGCGCCGTCACCCCGAACCCCGAGAACAAGTTCGGCGCCGGCATCGCGGACGCGGAAGCCGCCGTCCGAGAAGCCCTGAAGCTCCGCTAGGGAGCCCTCCGCCCTCCAAAACAAAAGGCGGCTTCCCTCGCGGGAAGCCGCCTTTTTTATTTTCCGAAAAGCCCCGACTCATCCGCCGCGAGTGAAGCCAGCAGCCCAAGGCGCGAGTGGCCAGCGAAGCGAGCCGCCAGCCCGTCGTTCCCCCACACCCCATCCCCTCCGCAGCGCGGCCTAACGAGCGCGAAGGCTCCGAGCGCAAGGAGCAAGCGAGGAAGTGTGCCCAGTGCACACGACGAGCGAAGCGACGCCGCGAACGGGGTCTTCCCGTTCGTTAGGCGAAGACTTTTTTGAGGGCGCCGCCTAATTTTGCCGCCAGCCCCTTATCGCCCGCCACCTTGATCTTGCCGAAGAGCACGGCCGTCATGACGTTCACCTTGCCGTCGAGCAGGCCCTGGAAGGTGTCTTCCTTCGTCGAAATCGTGCAGTCCGCGGCGTCGCCGGATCCGGCCATGGCCACGACCCCCTGCGAGTCGAAGCGAAAAGCCCAGCGTCCACCGCCCGCGCCGTCCACCTGAACGGCGACGGTCTTGTCGCGAATGCCCGCGTCGGCGAGAAAACCCGAGTGGGTCGCGATCTTGGAGGGAAGAACTTTCTCGAAGATGTCCTTGGCGTTGCGCTGGCTCATAATGCTGCAGTTACTCCTTCGGCCCCGTACATGTCATCGATCAAGGAACCGTATTTTTGGACGCAATGTTTACGCCGGACCTTCAGGCTCGGCGTGAGCTCGCCGCCCTCGACGCTAAAGTCGCGGGAAAGCAGACGGAAGCGCTTGATCGATTCGAAGGGCGCGAGCTTGGCGTTGATGGCGGCGATCCGGCGACGCGCCTCGCGCTCGAAGGGAGCCGATCCGACGAGCGCCTCGAGCCCCGCGAACGGAATCCCGAGGCGGGTCGCGACGCGACGGGCTTCGTCGGCCTGGAGGGTCAAGAGGGCTCCGATGTAGGGGCGGCCGTCGCCCACGACGAGGGCATGCGAGAAGAGGCCGTCCGCGCGAAGCAGATTCTCGAGTTTCTGCGGCGCGACGTTCTTGCCGCCGGCCGTGACGAGGATGTCTTTCTTGCGATCGGTGATCTTGAGAAAAGCGTCGCCGTCCATGCGGCCGACGTCGCCCGTGGCGAAGTATCCCTCGACCAAAGCCTCCCGCGTCGCCTCGGGGTCACGGTGGTAGCCGCGAAAAACGGCGGGCCCCGCGAGCAGTATCTCGCCGTCCTCGGCCATCTTGACCCGGGTGCCGGGCGCGGCCTGCCCCACGGTGCCGAGCCGCCAAGCGCGGAGGGTGTTCACGAAGATCGGGCCCGTCGTCTCGGTCAGTCCGTAGCCTTCGAGCAAGGGGACGCCGGCCGCGAAGAAAAGCTCGGCGATCTCGCGCGGCAGCGGCGCGCCGCCCGAGATGGCGAAGCGCAAGCGACCGCCGAGACGCTTGCGCAGCTCCGAAAAAACGAGACGGTCGATGATCGCGTGACGGCCCCGGAGCACGACCCCCGGGGGACGCCCGCTCTCGAGGGCGGCGACCCAACGGGGAGCCACGTCGAAGGCCTCGCGCAAAGCGGCGCGCTCGACGGCTTTGCCCGAGACGGCCTTCTTGCGAAAGGAGGCGAAGATTTTTTCGTAGATCCTCGGCACGGACATGAGGATCGTGGGCCGCACTTCCTCGAGATTGTCCAAGAGCGCGTTCAGACTTTCGGCGTACGCGTTCACCCAACCCGCCGACAGCGTGATGAGCTGCTCGATGCGTCCGACGACGTGGGCGACCGGGAGAAAGATCAAGGTCACGTCGTCTTCGTTCACGCCCATCCATTCGGCGGTATCCGTCATGACGGCGAGAAAATTCGCGTGCGTGAGCTCGGCTCCCTTGGGCCGACCCGACGTCCCCGAGGTGTAGACGATGCTCGCGAGCGAAGCCGGCTCCAGGCGGCGAACGCCCTCCCGCCAGACTTCGAGCGCGGGGGCCGAGTCGCGCGCGCGCGCGACGAAGTCCTCGAGCGAAGGGACGTCGTCGATCCCGCTCGGCTCGAGCGTAACGAGACGCGGCCCCTTCCCTTCGGCACGCGCGGCGAGGACCTTCTCGGCCTGGGCGCGGTTCTCGGCGAAAACGAAGCTCGCGCCCGCGTTCTCCAGGATGGCGTGCACGTCATCGGCGGTCAGCGTGGGATAGAGGGGAACGGTGACGGCGCCGAGGCTCATCGCGGCGACGTCGATGAAGGCCCACTCCGGACGGGTCTGGGCCAAGATCGCGACGCGATCCCCCGCCGCGCAACCGGCCGCGCTCAAGGCGCGCGCGATGGCGTGGACCTGGGTCTCGTAGTCACGAAAGCTGACGTGACGCCAAAGTCCGTCCCGCTTGCGCATGAGGGCCGTCTTATCGGGGGTCGCCGCGACACGATTCAAAAGAATTTCCGGAACGCTCCGGCCGCGTACCAACGGCATAGACGTTAGATTACGTTCGGCGGGACCAAAAAGAAAGGGGCGCGTCCCTTAGGGGGACGAAGCCGGAGAGCGGCGCATGAGGATATCGCGCTGGAGCAAACGATCGGACTCGACCGCGATTTCTTCGCGATGCTCGATGCCGTAGACCGGGTTCTTGAGCACGATGACGTGCCGACCGGGCGAAAGGCGATGACGTTCGATCGGCGTGGCGAGCGGCTGCTTGTTCGCGTCGCGCAGCATTTCGCCGTCCACGTAGACTTCCGTCGCCCGGGGCGTCGAGCGCAAAGTCAGGAAGCCGGGCAAGCCCGAGCGGCCCGGAAGGTCCTTGCGAGCGTCGTTCGACGCGGAAACGGGGGGCGCGGCGCCCGGCCCCGCTTCGGGTTTCGCGACGACCGCCACCGCGCTCGGTTCGCGCGTCGCGGGCGCTTGCACTCTTACCATCTCCTGCGCTTTGACCGGCGGCGCTTCGACCGGAGGCGTCGCGGGCTCGTCGGGAGCCGCGGCCACGCTCGGAGGCGCCGTCTCGACGGCGACCGGCTCCTCGCCGGCGGCCT
>DDRA01000100.1:5969-6792 GCA_002343545.1 Bacteriovoracaceae bacterium UBA2428 | reverse complement strand
CGACGGCGACCGGCTCCTCGACGGCGGCCACCTCTTCGGCGGCGGGCGGCGGCGCTTCGACGACTTCGGGTACGGGCTTCTTCGGCGTCTCGGCCACGACCTCGACGGGATCCGGCGAGGTCGCGGGCTTCATCGCGGCTTCCTGGCCAATGAGGCCCAACGCCAAGAGAAGACCGGCCACGAGACCGCCGTAAACGAGAACTCGCTTGGAACGCCGACGGGGCGCCGGCATCGGGATGCCGACCCGGGTCGCGGCTTCGACATAGCCGGCCTGACTTAACTCGACACGCGAGATCGTCGGCGGGCGCGGCGGCGATTTCGGACTCGGCGCGAGGTGGTTCCCGGTCAGCTCCGGCGTCACGATGCGCGAGTCGTAAGTCAAAGGGGCCGGCAGTTCGGCGGGGTCGGCCGAATGGTCCGTCGCGGTCGCCGAGTTCAATTCCGGCGTCGCGACGACCTGACTATCGACCCGACCGCCTTGGGCCGGGCTAAAGTCTCCCGAAGCGAAAGCCGGCGGCAAGTCGGGCGCCGCGCCGACCTGCGAGATCTGCGTGGCCTCGTCCTGCTCGATGCGGGTCGCGTCCTTGTCGTCGGGGCTGCGGACCGCGGCCTTGGCCGTCGCGGGATCCACGGTGCGCGCGGGCGCTTCCGCGGCCCACTTCTCGCGGCGCTTGCGGTCTTCCTCGATGTCCTCGGCGAAGACCGAGCGCAGGAACTCCGCGAGCTCCGTCGGAATGAATTTCGGATACTTCTGGTTCATGAAGAGCAGCAGATCCTTGTAGAGATCCGCCGCCGTGGCGTAGCGCTCGGCGCGCTCGCGCGC
>DDRA01000100.1:0-5705 GCA_002343545.1 Bacteriovoracaceae bacterium UBA2428 | reverse complement strand
GATGATGCCGAGCGCGAAGACGTCCGTACGGCGGTCGATCTTCATGCCGCTCGCCTGCTCGGGGGACATGTAACCGAACTTGCCCTTGAGCACGCCCGCGCGCGTGTTCTCGGCCTGGGCCGCGGCCTTCGCGATGCCGAAGTCCACGATCTTCACGCCGCCGTCGTAGGACAGCATGACGTTCTGCGGGCTGATGTCACGGTGGACGATATCCATGGGTTGGCCCGTGCGCTCGTCCTTGAAGGCGTGCGCGTACTCCAGGCCCTTCGCGGCTTCGAGACAAACGAAGCAAGCGATCTCGGGCGGGATCTTGAGCTTCTTCTTGTCGGCGCGCGCGAGGAGCTGACGCAAGTTGCGGCCGTCGACGAACTCCATGATGAGGTAGAGGTAGCCCTCGAACTCACCGTTCGAGAAAACCTGGACGATGTTGGGGTGGTTCAGGTTCGCGCAGAGATTGGCCTCCTGGCGGAACATGAACTTGAACTCCTCGTTCTGCGCGAAGTTCGGCAGGATCCGTTTGAGCGCGATGGTCTTCTCGAAGCCGCCGACGCCAAGCTGCTTGGCCCGATACACCTCGGCCATGCCGCCCGCGGCGAGCCGTTCGACGAGGAGGAGATCTTGTCCGAAACGTTCTGACATTCTCTTCGATTACCCTACCTAGCCTTTCGGATTTTCGGACCTTTTTCTTGAATCTATCCGGAAAGACTTTCTAAGCGCGCCCTAAGCTCCCGAAATCGCGGCGACCCGCCGGGAGCGACAAAAAAATGAATTTTCCGTTAACCCAATTCCCGGGCAGCGTGGTCGGAGAAGAGAACGGCGCGCAGGAACGCAGCGCCAGAAGCCCAAAGGAGGCTGTCATGGAAGACCTTTTCGACCTCTTCGAAGAACAAGCCAGCTCGCGCCGGGGTTCCCGCAAACGGCCCCGCTCCCTCGCCGGTTACGCCCTGAAGGAAGCCATGGGCCAAGACTCCATGGGCGACTACAGCCAAAACTGGGGCGACGTGGATCACCATCTCGCGATGAGCGACGACTTTGAGTTTGGCACGCGCGGAACGGGCGAAACCGACAACACGGAAGACGCCGAAGGTCCCAAAGAAGAATGACCGAAATCCCGCGTCGGCGCTTCGGGGGAGGCGTCGGCGTGGGAAGTACCTCCTAGGGTTCCCCCACTCCTTGTGTCGGCGGGAGTTTTGGCGAGAGATTCCCGGGGAGGGCGTCGCCAAGACTCCCGTCATTTTTTGCCATTTTGCCGCGCAAAGCGGGGTCCCTAAAAGAGCCCGAACAAAGCTCGAGCTTCGCTTGAAAAACAAGCGCCAAATGCTCGAGAAATACTGGGATTTGATTGGGAAAAATCAAAGAGGGCTCCGAAACGAAACGCGCATCTCGCTCCGGAAACCCTCTTCTTGCAAGGCAGCCATTTATGAGTTTGAGCGAAGTCTTCTGCTTTGGGAAGTCTTTGCTTCGTCGGATGCAAAATTTCCTCGCAAATAACGCGCGTCAAAGCCGCCCTAAAACGTCTTGTGCCTTGCGCCATGCCTTGCATTTTTCGTCTCGGATTGAGGGCCCTTTCAACCCCGCTTTGCCTCGCGAAACCCTTGCGACTAAACGGAGCTCATGACCCTTGATCCCATCGCGAAAGCGCTCATCGGCGCGGGCCTCGTGCTCATCTTGGGAGGCTTCGCGTGGCACTTTGGGTGGATCCAGTCCTTGCGCCTGGGCCGCCTGCCCGGGGATTTTCGCATCGAGCGCGAGAACTTCCGCTTCTACTTCCCGCTGACGAGCGGCCTGCTTCTGAGCGCGGCGCTCAGCCTGCTGGCCCGCCTCTTTCGCTAAATCCGTGCGGCGTCCACGGGAGGGCTGTCCCCCGACTTTGGCTTGCGATCGGGAACGGGAAGTGGCTTACTCCGTCCATCCATGAACAAGTCGATTTTTCGATTGATGGCCGGCTTTCGACGCTTCCGCGAAAAATACTTTCTCCACCAAGACGTCGAGCACTCGGTCTACCATCGCCTTTCGACCTCGGGCCAGACGCCCAAGACCCTTCTCATCGGCTGCAGCGATTCGCGCGTCGATCCCGCCATCCTGACGGGCGCCGCGCCCGGCGAACTCTTCGTGGTGCGCAACGTCGCGAACCTCGTTCCGCCTTGCGAAGCGTCGGCCGTGGGTTTTCACGGCACGAGTTCGGCCATCGAGTTCGCCGTGAACAACCTCAAGGTCGAGAACATCGTCGTGCTGGGTCATCGCCAATGCGGCGGCATCCGCGCGCTCATGGAAGGCGCCACGGACCAACCCGACAGCTTCGTGGGGCAATGGATGAGCATCGCCGAAGATGCTCGTCGGGCCGTGCTGGAACGCTATCCCGACGTGGGCGAGCGCGAGCGGCTGCGCTTGGCCGAAATGGAATCCCTCAAAGTCTCGATCCGCAATCTGCGCACCTTCCCCTTCGTGCGCGAAGCGATCGAGGCCCATCACCTGAACCTGATCGCGGTCTATTTCGACCTCGAGCTTGGGCAGCTCTGGGAGCTCGACGGCCAAACGCAGGAATTTCGCCAGCTCGACATTTAGACCGCGGCTTTCGCGCGGAACAATGCCCCTGTCCCGCCGCCATCCGAGGATTTCTGGAACGAATCGCCCACCAATCGTCGCGACGCGCGTGGAACGTCGCTTGCTAGCCAAGTCGCATGACTTCGCTTATTCGCCGCTTCGACGGGATCATTTTTGACGCGGACGGAACGCTGATCGACAGCAACTCGGCGCACGCCGAGGCCTGGGTCGAAGCGCTTTCCGAAGCTGGCTATCCCACGACCTTCGAAATCCTTCGCCCGCTCATCGGAATGGGAGGCGACAAGATCCTCCCGCTTCTCACGGGGCTGCAGGCCGATAGTCCCGCCGGCAAGCAAATCGCGGATCGCCGAGGCGAGATCTTCCGCGACCGCTCTCTCGCGACGCTCGAAGCCTTCCCGGCGACCCGCGAGCTTCTCGAGCGTCTGCGCCAAGACGGCTTCAAGCTGGCCGTGGCTTCGTCGGCGTCGCCGAAGGATTTGGGCGCTCTGCTCGTCCGGGCCGACGTCGCGGATCTCTTTTCGCGGCAGAGCTCCGCCGACGACGCGGAAAACTCCAAACCCGACCCCGACATCGTACGCGACGCGCTCGACAAACTCGGCCTTCCCGCCGCACGCACGGCGATGATCGGCGATACCCCCTACGATGCCGAAGCCGCCCGTCGGGCGGGCGTCGCCCTCTTCGCGTTTCGCTGCGGCGGCCACTGGCGGGACACGGACTTCGGTGCCGTCTCGGCGATCTACGACGGAGCGGCGGATCTCCTCGGGCGTCTCGAGAGCTCGGCGCTCTACCGGGAAGAGCCCGCCGCCGAAGCGTCGCGCGCCCCCTAGGCCTGTTCGCAGGACGCGAAGGGCACGACGTTCGAAGCGTGGCGAGGCAACTCGACGATGAACTGGGTTCCCTCGCCGACCGCGCTCGTCACCCGAATCTTACCGGCGTGCGCGTCGACGATCTGCTTGACGATGTAGAGCCCCAGTCCCAAGCCGCCGATCGCGCTCGCGTTACCGCCGCGTTCGAAACGCTCGAAGATGAGCGCATGCTGAGAGGGATCGATGCCCGGGCCGAAGTCCTGCACCGTGAGACGGATCCGGTCGCGGCCGCCCAAGACGGAGAGACGCAGGGGCGCGCCCGGCGCGTACTTGATCGCGTTCGACACGAGATTGGCCACGACCTGCTCGAAGCGCAGACGGTCCCAATCGACCGTGATCCCCTCGGAGCACTCCAGCTCGATGGACATCTCGGCCTTCGCGGCTTGGGGCCGGAATCGCTCGACGACCTCGAGCAGGCTGTTACGAAGATCGAACTCGACGAAACGCAAATCCAAACGGCCCGACTGAATCCGGGAAACGTCCAGGAGCGCGTCCACCAGCGTCACGAGCCGGTCGACCTGACGATCCGTCTGATCGAAAGTGCGCACGAGGGATTCCGGCGAAAGTACGGACGCCTCACCGCTCGTGATGCGATGCTTGGTCAGTTGCGTGTGCAGCTTGAGCGAGGTGATGGGCGTGTTGAGCTCGTGGCTCGCGATCGAAAGGAATTCGTCGCGACTGACGACGGCCTTCTGGAGCTTCTGTTCCGCGACCGTGAGACGCTGAACCTGTTCCTGCAAACGGTCAAGGAGCTCGCCGCGTTCGCGCAGCTGCTCCCGCAACGCCTGCCGCTGTTGTTGGAGCTCGATGAAAACGCGCACCTTGCTGCGGACGACGTGCGCATCGAGCGGCTTGTAGAGAAAATCGACCGCCCCCGAGTCGTAGCCCTTGAAAGCGAAACCCGGGCTGCGCGACGCCGCCGTCACGAAGATGATGGGAACGTGCCGGGTCCGCTCGGTTCCGCGCATGAGTTCCGCGAGCTCGAAACCATTCATGATCGGCATCTGAACGTCGACGAGCGCGAGCGCGAAGTCATGCTCGAGCAGGAGTTCGAGGGCCTTCATTCCCGAAGTCGTACGATAGACCTCGACGCCCTCGTCCCGCACGACCGCCTCAAGCGCCGTGAGATTCTCTTCGAGATCATCGACTAAAAGAAGCTTGACCTTATCCATGGCGATCGGCTTTCCCTTGTAACGATTCTAGGCCAGGAAATTCAACGAGAAAACGCGCGACTCCAAGCCCGAAGCTCGGAACGGCAAAGCGGGAAAAAAGCTTTGAATCAGAGAGCTTGTTCATAAAGACCCGCCACGTATAGCACGGAGCGTCTATCGACCGCCGATGACGATTTCGTCACAAACGGCGTCTCAAAACGACGCGCGACGAAAGTCCCCTTCCGAGGCAAAACTCCTCAGCCTTTGGATCGGAAAGGCGGACCTCGGGCTTACGCTTCAAGCCTCTACGACGGCCGTCCTCCGGCACGCCCCTTGCTTAAAAGTTTCCCGTAAAAGGAGACCCTATGACCATGATCCGCAAAAAAATTAGTCCCTCTCTCATTCTCGCAACGCTCGGCCTCGGCATCGCCTTCGGCGCGGCTTCGCTCCGAACGGATACCGCTTTCGCCGCGGATGGCGTCGCCGAGAAGACCGGCGAGCAGGCTTCGAAAACGGGACGCAACATCAAGCGCAAAGCGAAGAAGGCCAAGAACCGCGTCGAAGAGAAGCTTTGCATGGAAGGCGACCTGGAATGCGCGCGTGAAAAGGCCAAGAACCGCATCGAAGAAGGCGCCGACGCCACCCGTGACAAGGCCAAGGACCTCAAAGACAAGGTCGACTAAACGGCCGTCGCCGTTACGGGCCGCGGGTCACGCACCCCGCGGCCTTTCTTTGGGACGAAGCGCTCTCAACTTGGCGCTCGCTCCCTTCCGTGCCAGACTTTCGCACCATGAAAAGCTTCCGCACGATCGGTTTCCTCGAAGGCGCCTCGTTCTTGCTTTTGCTCTTTATCGCCATGCCCCTCAAATATAGCTGGGGTTACCCTCTCGCGGTGCGCGTCGTCGGCATGGCGCACGGCGGACTTTTCGTGGCCTACGTTTTTCTCGCGTTCGAAGCGGCCTCGGATTTCGGCTGGTCGCGCAAAAAGCTGGGGCTCTCGCTCCTGGCTTCGTTGCTGCCCTTCGGCACTTTCGTCTTTGATCGCAAATACCTGCGCGACGAAGCGAAAGTAGGCGCTTAACGTCAACGCTCCCGCAAAATCCCGGGCACTTAGTTACTAACC
>DDRA01000085.1:863-8796 GCA_002343545.1 Bacteriovoracaceae bacterium UBA2428 | reverse complement strand
GTCCTTGATCGGTCCGAAGATCTTCGCGCAGAACAAGCCGTCTTTTTCGGGCTTGAACGTCCGATAGTTGATGGTCTCGGGCTTTTTGACTTCGCCTTGCGACCATTGCCGGATCATGTCCGGACCGGCCAGCGAGATCTTCACCGCGCCGAAACGCAGGGGATCGGTCGGCTTATCGAAGAAATTAAGAAGGTCTTTCATATGTTCGCCTCAAGTCCTTCCTGAAAGTTATTCCTTGGCCGTTTCGACGAGTTCGCAGTTCAAGCAGAGGGCCTTGAGTTCCTGCATCAACACGTTGAACGACTCCGGCATACCGGGTTCAAGCACGTTCTCACCCTTGACGATGGCTTCGTACATACGCGTACGACCGGCCACGTCGTCCGACTTGACCGTCAGCATTTCCTGCAAACCGTAAGCGGCGCCGTAAGCTTCAAGTGCCCAGACCTCCATCTCCCCGAGACGCTGACCACCGAACTGAGCTTTACCGCCCAGAGGCTGTTGCGTGACGAGAGAGTAAGGCCCGATGGAACGAGCGTGGATCTTATCTTCGACCAAGTGGTGCAGTTTCAGCATGTACATGATGCCGACCGTCACTTCGTGGTCGAAAGCTTCACCCGTGCGACCGTCGAAGAGCGTCGTTTGGCCGCCCGTGGGCAGCTTGGCGACTTCGAGCATCTTACGGATGTCTTCTTCGTTCGCGCGGTCGAAGACGGCCGAAGCCATCGGAACGCCGTCGCGATAGGTCATCGCGATGCGTTTGATTTCTTCGTCCGTAGCGCGATCCAGGTAGCCTTGGTGTTCCGTGTTCGTGTGAACCTTCTTGAGGAACTCACGAAGGGCATCCGGCTTGTGAGCCGCGAGGAGTTCCTGGATGCGTTCGCCGATGCCGCGAGCCGCCCAACCCAAATGGGTTTCGAGGATCTGTCCCACGTTCATACGGCTCGGAACGCCGAGGGGGTTCAACACGATGTCGACCGGCGTACCGTCCGCGAGGAACGGCATGTCTTCGATCGGGAGAACGCGGGAGATAACGCCCTTGTTTCCGTGGCGACCAGCCATCTTGTCGCCGACCGAAAGCTTACGCTTGATCGCGACCGAGACCTTCACCATCTTGATGACGCCCGGAGGAAGCTCGTCGCCCTTCTTGAGCTTGCCGATCTTCTCGTTGAAGTTAATGCGAACAAGGTCCATCTGCTCTTCGACCGTATCCATGATGCGAACGAGTTGCTCTTCGAGCTTCTCTTCGACCGGGATGTGGCGGAGGAGGTTGAACGGAACGTTGTCGACGTCTTCGCCCGAGAGGGGTTGACCCTTCTTGAGGAGCGTATGCTCGCCGTCTTCCGACAGGAGTTTGCCCGTCGTCTCGGCGCCTTGGAGGAGCTTCTTGATCTTCTTCAGCGTGGCCTGGCGGATGATCGTAATTTCGATCGCCTGGTCACGGAGGAGACGCTCTTCCTCGTCGCGAACGATTTGTTGGTAACGCTCGTCCTTGTCAATGCCTTCACGCGAGAAGATGTGCGCGTTGATGACCGTTCCGTAGACGCCCGGAGGGACGCGCAGGGAGGTGTCACGAACGTCGCCGGCCTTCTCACCGAAGATCGCGCGGAGGAGTTTCTCTTCGGGGGAGAGCTGCGTCTCGCCCTTCGGAGTGATCTTGCCGACCATGATGTCGCCCGGGGTCACTTCGGCGCCGATACGGATGATACCCGTGGCGTCGAGGTTACGGAGGGCTTCTTCACCGCAGTTCGGAATATCGCGCGTGATTTCTTCTTTACCGAGCTTCGTATCGCGGGCCACGCATTCGAACTCTTCGATGTGAATCGAGGTGAACACGTCGTCTTTGAGGAGACGCTCGGAAATCAGAATCGAGTCTTCGAAGTTGTAACCGCCCCACGGCATGAACGAAACGAGGATGTTTTGGCCGAGGGCCAACTCACCGAGCTCCGTCGACGGACCGTCGGCGATGACATCGCCCTTCTTGATCTTATCGCCAACCTTGATGACCGGCCGCTGGGTCACGCAGGTGTTCTGGTTGGAGCGGCGGTACTTCACGAGGTTGTAGATATCAACTTCGCTGCCCGATGCGCGGCTCGAACGGCCTTCGGTACGAACGACGATGCGGGACGCATCGACGCTCTCGACGACGCCATCGTTCTTCGCGACGACCGTCACACCGGAATCCCGGGCGACGACGCGCTCGACGCCCGTACCCACGAGCGGAGCCCGCGGGATGAGGAGCGGAACGGCTTGGCGTTGCATGTTCGATCCCATGAGGGCGCGGTTCGCGTCGTCGTTCTCGAGGAACGGGACGAGCGAAGCAGCGACCGACACGAGCTGATTCGGGCTGACGTCGACGAGGTCGACTTCTTCCGTACGCACGAGCGAAGGTTCGCCACGGCGACGGGCTTCGATGAAGTCTTCCTTGAACTTACCCTTTTCATCGAGGGCTACGGCCGCCTGCGCGATCGTGTGGCCTTCTTCTTCGAGGGCCGAGAAGTACGACACTTCGTCGGTCACGCGGCCTTCTTCGATCTTGCGGTACGGCGTCTCGACGAAGCCGTAGTCGTTGACCTTGGCGAAGGTCGCCAAGCTCGAGATAAGACCGATGTTCGGACCTTCGGGCGTTTCAATCGGACAAATACGACCGTAGTGGGTCGGGTGAACGTCGCGGACTTCGAAGCCAGCGCGCTCACGGGTCAAACCGCCAGGTCCAAGGGCGGAAAGACGACGCTTGTGCGTGACTTCCGACAACGGGTTGGTTTGCTCCATGAACTGCGAAAGCTGGGAGCTCGAGAAGAACTCCTTGACGATCGCGTTCACGGGCTTCGCGTTGATAAGATCGTGCGGCATCTGCGTTTCGATCTCTTGGAGGCTCATACGCTCTTTAACCGCGCGCTCCATGCGAACGAGACCGATGCGATACTGGTTCTCGAGCAATTCACCGACGGAGCGAACGCGACGGTTACCCAAGTGGTCGATGTCGTCGACGACGCCACGGCCGTTCTTGAGCTCGAGCAAGGTCTTCACGGTCATCAGGATGTCTTGCTTGCTGAGAATCGTGTTCTCGAGCGCGACGTCCTTGAAACCGAACTTGTGGTTGATCTTGAGGCGACCGACCTTCGAAAGGTCGTAACGAGCCTCGTTGAAGAAAAGGTCCTGGAAGAGGCTGCGCGAGCTGTCGAGCGTCGGCGGATCGCCGGGACGCATGCGCTTGAAGATCTCGACGAGAGCTTCGTCTTGGCTGCTGATCTTATCGATCAAGAGCGTATCCCGGAGATACGACCCCACGTTCACGCCGTCGATGAAGGCCGTGCGGACCTTCTTGACGCCGGCGTCACGGAGCTTGGCGATATCGCCTTCGCTCAGGGCCGTGTTCACTTCGACGAGAACTTCGTGGGTTTTGGGGTGGACGACGTCGGAGACGACGACGCGGCCGATGACTTCTTCGAGCGTCATCGGGATCGACTTGATCTTGCGCTTTTCGAGCTCGGCGAGAATCGCGCGCGTGAACTTGCGGCTCTTCTTCAGGAGAACTTCGCCCGACTTCGGATCGACGATATCGTCGTTCGCGCGTTGGCCGAGGAGCAAGGGGCCGGAGACCGAACGCGTGAAAACGTCACCCTCGAGGGCAATTTCTTCCACGTCGTAGAAGTAGTTGAGGATTTCTTCGGTGTTGAGACCGAGACCCTTCAAGAGAACCGTAACGGGGAGCTTACGACGACGGTCGATCCGGCAGTACAGGAAGTCCTTGGGATCGAACTCGAAGTCGAGCCAGCTGCCACGATACGGAATGATGCGCGCGGAGAAGAGGAGCTTACCGCTCGAGTGCGTGAGACCACCGTCGTGATCGAAGAACACACCGGGGGAACGGTGAAGCTGCGAAACGACGACGCGTTCCGTCCCGTTGATAATGAAGGAGCCCGTCTCGGTCATGAGCGGAACTTCGCCCATGTAGACTTCTTGCTCTTTCACGTCGCGGATGGAGCGGGTCTTCGTATGGTCGTCCATTTCCCAGACGACGAGACGAACGGTCAATTTGATCGGCGCGGCGAAGGTCATCCCACGCAGACGGCATTCGTCGACGTCGTACTTGGGCTTTTCGACCGCGTAACTTTCGAATTCAAGGGAACAGGTGTTGTTGAAGTCCGTAATCGGGAAAACCGACTTGAAGACCCCTTGCAGGCCGATCGGCAAGCGCTTATCGGCGGCGACGCCTGACTGGAGGAACTGCTCGAAGGATTTCTTCTGAATGTCGACCAGATTTGGGGTTTCGATTGGAGAAACGATCTTGGCGAAGCTCTTACGAACTCGCTTAACAGTGTCAAAACTTTCCCGTGTCGACATTGAACTCCCTCACGGTAACCCAAGCTTTGGGCCCGTAAACTCAAAGAGCCAAGGCCCCGGAACGCCCGAGACCTTGGCTTAAATAACCGAAATCAAGTGGCCTACAGCGGGCCACTACGAACTTACTTGATCTCGACCTTAGCGCCGGCTGCTTCGAGAGCCTTCTTCATGGTCTCTGCGTCAGCCTTGGACACGCCTTCCTTGACGGCCTTCGGAGCGCCTTCCACGAGGTCTTTAGCTTCCTTCAAGCCGAGGCCCGTGATCGTGCGCACTTCTTTGATCGTGTTGATCTTGTTCGCGCCGCCGTCGACGAGCATGACCGTGAATTCGGTCTTCTCTTCAACCGGAGCAGCCGCCGCAGCGCCACCGCCGCCGGCCATCATGGCAACGGGAGCCGCAGCCGACACGCCGAATTTGTCTTCGACCTTCTTGATGAGCTCGGAGAGCTCAAGGACGGTCATGTTGGCGATAGAGTCGATGATTTGTTCTTGCGAAAGCGACATGTTCTTTTCTCCTAGTTATTCCAATTAAGAGTTTGGTTACTGTTTGTCTTTTTGATCTTTTACGGCGACCAACACGTTGGCGAGCCCACGAGGCGTCGCGGCCAGAACTCTTGCAAACCCAGACAGAGGCGCTTGCAACGTTCCCGCTAGCATCGCGAGAAGCGTGTTCCGATCCGGCAACTTCGAGAGAGCCGTAACGTCTTTACCGGACATCAACTTGGATCCGAGCGAACCAGACTTCAGCTGGAGCGGGCTCGTATCCGAGAGGCTGCCGAGAACGGCTTTGGCCACGGCCACCGGGTCCTTGTACGAGAAGGCAACGGCGATCGGTCCTTTGAACTGATCGGCAATACCTTCGAACGCGGATCCCTTGGCGGCGATGCGAGCCAAGCGGTTCTTGATGACTTTGAGTTCGCCCTCGCCCTCGCGGACTTTTTTGCGAAGTTCGTAGAGAGCGCCCACCGTCATGCCACGGTATTCCGTGACGAAAGCGGCGTTCGACTTCTGGAACTTCTCGCGGAGGATCTCGACGGCGCTGGATTTTTCAACGCGATTCATGATTCACCTCAAACGAACTGCGTGGGATCAAGCTTGACCCCAGGGCTCATGGCACCCGAAAGGGTGACCGATTTAACGTATGCGCCCTTGGAGGTCGCGGGTTTCAGTTTCAGAATCGTCTCGGAGAGCGCTTTGAAGTTTTCCTTCAGCTTGTCCGAACCGAACGACTTCTTGCCGATCGGCGAGTGGACGATACCGGCCTTCTCGGCGCGGAACTCGACTTTACCCTTACGCTCTTCGTTGATCGCCTTGACGACGTCCATCGTGACCGTACCGGTCTTCGGGTTCGGCATAAGACCGCGGGGGCCGAGGATCTTACCGACCTTCGACACCGCGACCATCATGTCGGGGGTCGCAATGACTTTATCGAAATCGAGCCATCCGCCCGTGATCTTCTCAACGAGGTCTTCGGCGCCGACGTAGTCAGCTCCGGCCGATTGAGCTTCAACGGCCTTCGGGCCCTTGGCGAAGACAACGACGCGAACCTTGTTGCCGAGACCGTTCGGGAGAACCGTCGCGCCGCGGACCTGTTGGTCCGATTGCTTGACGTCGACGCCCAAACGGAAAGCGACGTTAACGGTTTCGTCGAACTTCGTCGCCTTGAACTTCGAGAGAACTTCGAAGGCTTCGTCGATCGTGTGCTTCTTCTGACGGTCGAAGAGCTTCAGGTTATTGACGTGACGCTTACCCACAGCTTCTCCTTAGCCCACAACGTCCAGGCCCATGGAGCGGGCGGCGCCCACAACTTGGGACATGGCGGATTCAACGGTGAAACAGTTCATGTCTTTGATCTTTTGCTCGGCGATTTGCTTCACTTGAGCCATCGTCACCTTGCCGACCTTCGTCTTGTTCGGAACGCCCGAGCCCGACTCGATCTTAGCGGCCTTCTTGAGAAGCGCCGCGACCGGGGGGGTCTTGGTGATGAACGTGAACGACTTGTCCGAGAAAACGGTGATGACGATCGGGATGATCAAACCTTCAGCGGCCTGCGGCTGAGTTCTAGCGTTGAACTCCTTGCAGAACTGCATGATGTTGACCCCAGCCTGACCAAGGGCGGGACCCACGGGCGGAGCCGGGTTCGCCTTGCCGGCAGGGATCTGGAGTTTAACGTACCCCGTTACCTTCTTTGCCATTTGGCACCTCTTCCTAGTGCATGCGAGCTTCGCGAAAAGCTCTCCTAGATAAGGAGGACGACTTAAAAGGGCGCGTCCTCTTGACCCAATCTAACGAACGAAAACTTAGGACTTCTCGACCTGGATGAAATCCAATTCCACGGGCGTCGCGCGGCCGAAGATCGAGACCAGAACGCGCAACTTGCTCTTTTCGGGACGGACTTCTTCGACCGTTCCGTTGAAGTTCGAGAAAGGTCCATCGATAACGCGAACGTTGTCGCCTTCTTTGAAGCTGTACTTCGGCTTGGCCTTCTGAGCACCTTCCGTCATTTGGTTGGTGATGCGAAGGACTTCGTCTTCCGACAGCGAGGGCGGCGTCCGCTGGCTTCCGACGAAGCCAGTGATACGCGGAGTATGCTTAACGATGCCCCAAGTCTCATCCGTCAGATGCATTTTGACGAGGATGTAACCAGGAAAGAATTTACGCTCCGTGGACCGCTTTTGGCCCTTCACAAGCTCGACGACGGACTCGACCGGAATAAGAACATCGCCAAAGTGCGCTTGTTGGTTAAACCGTTGAATACGCTCTTGAAGGGAGGCTTTTGCCTTCGCTTCATAACCCGATTGCGTGTGAACGATATACCACTTCAACTCGTAGGAAGTATCCAACGGGCCTTCTTGGCTCGGATTTTGCGGTCCATCGATTGACATAAGGCACTTTTCCTATGCAGAGGCAGAAAGACTTTCAAGGGAATAGTTGCAAATTCCAAAAGAATGCGAATCGCGCTTTCGACTTTTGGAAGCTACGACCAAGGGTCCGAAATTTTTAGGCTCCGATAAGCGTCCGGATCAGTGCCGTCAGGCCGAGATCCAAGAAGCCCAGAACGATCCCCGCAAGGATGACGGTGAGGATAACCACAACCGTGCCAACCTGAACTTCCTTGGTGGAAGGCCAGTGAACTTTGACCAGCTCCGAGACACCATCCGTCGTGAAGTTCACGGCGGTAGCGCTACGGCGCAAAAGAATAAACGTAAGAAGGGCCAGAAGCCCCGGAACAACGTGATGGAGGGCATCCGCCTGAGGGCCGATGCGACGAACAAGCTGGAAGTAGCCAACCAGCTGCTCCGTGACCGCGCGCGTCACAAACCAGACACAAACAGCCCCACCGATGAAGAGGGCGTTTACGTATTTGGAATACTTATTCATGACACCTACTATAGAAAGAGTCACAGAAACTGGCGGGCCAGGTAGGATTCGAACCTACAACCCAGGGATTTGGAATCCCTTGCTCTACCAATTGGAGCTACTAACCCGCAAAACGCAAACAAAATGGCACGCCCCCACATCAGTGAGGACGTGCCATTCTTGGAACCGAACTTACTCGATGATGCTAGCGACGACGCCGGCGCCGACGG
>DDRA01000085.1:0-718 GCA_002343545.1 Bacteriovoracaceae bacterium UBA2428 | reverse complement strand
CCCTCTTCCATCGCGATCGGCGCGATCAGCTTGACCGTGATGCTGACGTTGTCGCCCGGCATCACCATCTCCTTGTCCTTGGGCAGCTCCACCGCACCCGTGACGTCCGTCGTGCGGAAGTAGAATTGCGGGCGGTAGCCGTTGAAGAACGCCGTGTGACGTCCGCCTTCTTCCTTCTTCAGGATGTAGGCTTCAGCCATGAACTTCTTGTGCGGCATGACGGAACCCGGCTTGCAAAGAACTTGACCGCGCTCGACGTCTTCCTTCTTCGTACCACGAAGGAGAGCACCGATGTTGTCGCCAGCTTCGCCTTGGTCGAGAAGCTTGCGGAACATTTCGACGCCCGTGATCGTCGTCTTCGTAGTCGGCTTGAGACCAACGATTTCGATTTCTTCGCCGACCTTGATGATACCGCGCTCAACGCGACCCGTGACGACCGTACCACGACCCGAGATCGAGAAAACGTCTTCGACGGGCATCAAGAAGGGCTTGTCCTTCGGACGTTCCGGCAACGGAATGTACGAATCGACTTGAGCCATGAGCTTCAAGATAGCTTGCGTGCCGAGGTCACCGGTGTCGCCTTCGAGAGCCTTGAGGGCCGAACCGCGGACGATCGGGATCTTGTCGCCAGGGAACTCGTACTTCGAGAGAAGGTCGCGAACTTCCATCTCAACGAGGTCGAGAAGCTCGGCGTCGTCAACCATGTCGCACTTGTTCA
>DDRA01000144.1:20758-22935 GCA_002343545.1 Bacteriovoracaceae bacterium UBA2428 | reverse complement strand
TCTCGACGTCGAAGCGGATGGATTCCCCGTAGACGACCGATTGATTCGGCGTCTCGAAAATCGTGACGGTCTCGACCGGCCTCGTGACCGAGATTTTCCACTGAGCCGGATCGAGGATCGTGGTTAGCCCTTGGCTCGTGAGCGTGAGGGTCTGCAGGGACTGCAAAGACGAATTCGCGTGCCCGCTGAGCGTCGCGAAAAAGAGCGAGAGGCCAAACAGGGTTTTCCGAACGCCCGGCACCGAAAGCAAGTTTCTCATGGGACCTCCGATGACCAAGTTGTACGGAAGCCCGGAGCGTGGGCGGAGCGCAAGCGGCGCCGAAGGATCTTTGTAAGCGATGGGCGAGCGAAAAGAGCATGGCTTTTGGGCGTGGATTGCTCATTTAATGCGTATGCGGCATTTTTGGCGTGGAAGGCCTTGGGGAGCGTCCGGCGGGCGCGCCGGATGGATGGCGGGGAAGGCGCTTAGACTTTGATCTCGCGCCACTTGCCCGCGCGGAAGACGAGCCAGGCAAGGGCGGTGAGTCCCGCGTGCGCGAGTGGGATGACGACCAAGGCTCCCGTTTCCTTGAGCGGAGTGTGCTTGACGAGGTAGTACGCGAGCGGGATCTGGAACAACCAAAAGCACACGAGATTGAGTCGCGTGGGGGTCTTGGTATCGCCGGCACCGTTGAGGGCCTGCGAGAGCACCATCGACACGCCGTAGAACACGAAGCCCGAAGCTAAGATCCGCAGGGCCGAGACGCCGAACGCGTAGACCGCGGGGTCATGCGTGAAGATCCCCACGAGCGGTCCCGCGAAGATGAGCAGCCCGATCGTCACGGCCGACATGAGCGCGGCGCTGTACTTGGCGGTCACCACGACGCTCTCGTGGGCGCGGTCGAGCTGCTTGGCGCCCAAATTCTGCCCCACGAGGGTCGCCACCGCGTTGCTGATGCCCCAGGCCGGCAAGATGAAAAAGACGAAGTTGCGGAACGCGATCTGGGACCCCGCCGAAGCCGCCGTGCCGCCCGTCTCCGCGATCAAGCGGTTGAGCACGATCCAGCTGCCGCTGCCGACCACGAATTGGATCGAAGCCGGCCAAGCGATTTTGACGAGCGACTGGACCGCCGGCAGATCGAAGGCGAAGTGACGCTTCTCGAAGCGCAGCACTCCGTCGCCCTTGAAGAGGTGGTAGAGCTGGTAGACGACCCCGGAGCTGCGTCCGATCACGGTCGCGAGCGCGGCGCCCGTGAGGCCGTAAAAATGAATCAGGATCGGGCAGAGCACGATGTTGATGCCGCTCGCGAGCCACAGGCTTTTCATCGCCATGGCCGCGTCGCCCGCGCCCCGGAAGATCCCGTTGATGAGGAAAAGAAGCAGGATCGGCGCGCAAGCGCCCAGCATCAAACGCGCGAAGGGCGCGCCTTCGCGCACGACGTCCGCTTCGGCGCCCATCATCCTCAAGACATCGGGCGCGAACGTAAAGCCCACGGTGCCCAGGACGACCGAGATCAGCACCGAAAGCAGGATCGCCTGCGCGCCGACGTGCGCCGCCATGTCGGGTCTTTTTTCTCCGATACGGCGGGCCACCATGGCGGTGGCCGCGATGCTGATGCCCATGGCGATGGAGTAGACGAGCGTGATCACGGACTCGGTGAGCCCCACCGTGGCGATCGCGTTGCGGCCCAGGCCGCTCACGAAGAACATGTCGACGACGGCGAAGACGCTCTCCAGGCCGATCTCGAGGATCATCGGCACGGCGAGCAGGATCACGGCATCCGAGATGCTGCCCGAGGTGTAGTCATGGTGCTCGCCCTTGAGGGCGCGACGGACGAGGGAAAGTTTGGCGGCGTTCGACGGGGTAGACACGCGAAGATCATAGCACGGGCTGGCTCGCGGACCGGCCTCCGCTTCGCCGCTTCTTTTCGCTCAACCCGCCTTGCGGCGGTAGTGGAGCGCTTGCGCGCCGGACCGAAATCTTTGCGCCGACAAAAGTTCGAGCTCCCGCCGACTCGACAAACCCTGAAACAATGTCGGCCCGTGTCCGCTGAAGACGGGGTGGATGACGAAACGGTACTCGTCGATGAGGCCGAGTTCCTCGAGCGCCATCCCGAGCTTGTGCGAACCGACGAGAACGCCTCGATCCGTCTTCGCTTTGAGCTTCGCGATGGCCTCGCGAAGCTCTCCTTCCACCT
>DDRA01000144.1:8693-20666 GCA_002343545.1 Bacteriovoracaceae bacterium UBA2428 | reverse complement strand
GCTCTCCTTCCACCTTGAACGTATTCGACCACGGAAAATCGGTCCGCGAAGCGGACACGACGTACTTCGCCTTCGCTTCGAGCGACGACCCCCGCGCCCACGCCCGCCAAGACGCCCACGTTTTTCATCCAGTGGCACGGCAGCTGGGATTACCCTCGTCAGGAAATATCGTGGCGTCTGCTATGCTAAGGCTTGCGGAGGGAATCCATGTATACGGCTCAACACATCGGCGTTTCGGTCCAACGGACGCGGGAAGATCTCGCGACGCTCAAGACTTTGCTCGAGAGGGGCTAACGCATGTCGCGGAAGCGGATTGTCGTCTGGGTCGGGTTTCTTTCGGTGGGCTTCGCGCGGGCGCAATCCCTCGAGTTCGACGGCAAGAACGGGGGCCGCTTTTCGATCGAGGTCCCCAAGGACTTCGTGCGGGACGACTTTTCGATCCCCGGCTTCTCGGATCGTCATACGGTCGCGAGTTTTCGCCACGTCAAAGACGCCAAGACTTTCCTCTCGGTGACGGCGATCCCGCGCGCCGACTTTTCCGGAAAGAAGTGGGGCGAGATCGTCGCGTTCATCCGCGGCATCGAGTGCGAGGGAAGGAGCTGCGGCGCGACGCAGGCCTACGGCACGCTCGAAGGGTACTGCCGAGAGATCAAGGGAAAGAGATCCGCCTTTTCGTTGTTCAAGCCCGTGCCGTCGGGCGATCCGCTGCTCTTCATCTACACGAAAAGCGGCGGCAACTGCGCCGAGTTGGACCCGACGCTACTGCGGAGCTTCGAACGCTTTCGCGTCGTGAAGCCTTAGTCTTGGGCAATCGCTCCTAGCGTTCCAGCGGGCAGGCGCGCTCGGTGCATTCCGAGGTGTCGTTGCCGTTCGTGCGTTGGGTTTGCGTGCAGGCGCTCGTGCAGGCCGCGACGGCTTCGGCTTCGCAGCCCGTCGGGATCGCTTTGCGCAGCGCGAACCACTGCGTCTGGACGCAGGCCATGAAGCCGACGTTGTCGTCTTTGTAGCCGCAGGTCGAGACGATCCGCTCGGAGATCGTCTCGTTGCTCTTGGCGCACGAGCTGGCGGGGGTCCGAGAGGCTTCGGGACCCCGCGGGGTGGCGCAGGCGACGAGAAAGAGCGGAAGGACCATCCAGCGAGTCGTCATGCTTGCAGCGTAGCAGCGGAGGGACGCGGCGCAAATCGAGCGGGCTCAGAATTTCGAACGTGCTTCGGCGCTTTCTGCGCGCCCGGGCCGGCGACCGTCGATCATCCTCATCCAGGTTCGGCGACGGTGTCGGAGGGAATCCAGTAACACTCCCATCAAATGGATCGCCGTCAGGGCCATCAAGAACTTGGAGAGGGCGGCATGAACGCTCTCCACGCGCTCGTCCCCCCAGAACGCATCAAGCCCCATCAGAAAGCCGCTCACGCCCAAACCGATCACGGTGCACCAGATCAAGGCGTAAACGAGGGTGGGGAGGTTTTTGCCGTAAGTCGCAAAGGCGGCTTCGTTTTTTGCGAAGAGCCCCAACAGGAGCCGAAGTGCGACGGCGGCAACCGCGGCATACCCGACATAGGAGTGCGGTGGGTCGCCCTCCTCCAGAACGAAAAGGTTGAGGACGAGCGCGAACGCAAGCGTCCAGTGGATCGCCCGCACGGCTAAGGGCCAGCGCCCGCCCTCAAGGGAGCTCATCAGTGGATCTCTTCCTTAACGACTTTGCCGTCGACGGGGTTGTAGTAGATCTCCACTTTCTTGCCTTCCTTCGAGAACCCGTAGATCTCGTAGCAGTTGCCGCTGGTGACCTTGAATTTGTTGATCTTGTAACCTTGTTCCTTCAGCGAAGCCTGGAACTTGCTTTGGTCGAGCCACTTGGCTTTGGGCTCCTTCGTGCACTCGGGTCCAGCCGATGCGGTCCCGGCGGCCAGCAGTGTCGAGAAAAGAATAAGTCGCTTCATGGTTTCTCCTTCTGTTATTTGTTCCCCGCTCGCGCGTTGCCCCTGCAACCCGCCCAGGGAGCAAAATAAAATCCGATCAAATGACTCCCAGGTGCTCGAGCAAGATCTTGGTGCCGATCAGGATGAGGCCCACGCCGCCCAAGGCCTCCGCCAGGCGGCCCGCCTTCACGCCGATGTAGTGGCCCGTCATCATGCCGACGGCCACCATGAACATGGTGGCCGTTCCGATCGCCGCCGCCGAGACCCAGATGTTCGCGTTCATGAAGGCCAGCGACACGCCGACGGCCATGGCGTCGAGGCTCGTGCCCACGGCCGTCAGGAGCAGAAGGGCGAACTTGCGCCGTTTCGAAACGGCGCGGACTTGTGCTTCGTCTTCTTTGGCTTGAAGGCTTTCGTGGATCATCTTCGCGCCGACGAGGCCCAGGATGGCAAAGCAGATCCAGTGATCGATCGATGCCACGAAGCCGCTCGCCGCGGTCCCGGCAAGCCACCCGAGGAGGGGGGTAATGGCTTCGACGACGCCAAACAGGACGCCCACCTTGAGGGCTTCCTTGAGGCGGGGTTCCTTCATGGTGACGCCTTTGCCAAGGGCCACGGCAAAGGCGTCCGCGGACATACTAAAGGCCATGATGGTGGTGGAAGTTAAACTCATTGCGCCTCTTTGCACCGGAAACCAATACCTCTGCCATCGACCTTCCGGAAGGGTCGAAGCAAGGTACTGGTCTCGCCAAGCGCCGGGTTGGGCGCCGATTCAACCATGTACATTCGTACAAGTTTGTTGATTGAATCCCTGGGTAGGAGGCTACTCCCCAATAGTTAAGCCCAAAGATATCCGGAGACGAAATCTTCGTCAATCCCGTCCGCGCGATCGGATAGAATGCGAGGCTCGTAACGCGTCGGACGCGGGAGCTAGCGCGGGAAAGGCTCGTCGCCCCGGCTCAGAGGCGTGCCAGGTAATCGAGCCCGCCGCGGATCGCGGCGACCTGCGCGTCCACGCAAACGGCCGCCGTCGACCGGGGGCTGTCCGGGGAGACTTCGGTCGTCGTGACGTAAGCGGCGCTCGAAAAGCCGGCGCAAAGGAAGAGCTTCTTCACGGGGTAGTTCACGACGCCCGGCTGCTCGATCTTCTGGCCGATGATTTTCCCTTCGGCGTCCGGCGGCGCGATGTGCGTGACTTTCTCGACCGCTTCGATGATGGCGCGCTGGAATTCCGCGCGGGGATTCTCGCTGTCGCCCACGACGTAGAAGCCGTCGGGAATCTCGGAGAAGGGTTCTTCCTCGACGCCGTCGCGCGCGGCGAGGGCCGGACGAAAAACCGTATTGTCCGTATCGGTCGTCTCGTGCAGGTCAAAGTGGGCGAAGGGGCGAAGGCCTTGGGACGCCATCGCGGCCAAAAAGAAACGGCACTCTTCGGCCGGACTCGCCTCGCGGAAGGAACGGTTGGGGTCGATCGCCTCGGGGTTCCAGCGATTGATCGTTTCGTAAGACCAAGGGCTCAGGCACGGCGCGCACACGACGTTGAAGCGTCGGCCGTCGTCGCCCGCCCGTTCGAGGAAGGCCAGGGCACCGTGCACGCCGCTCGTTTCGTAACCGTGCACGCCGCCCGTGATGAGCACGCTCGGCTTGGCGGGGTCGAAGCGCTTCGACTTCAGCAGGTAAAGCGGGTAGCGCTCCGGATCGAGCGAAAGCGCGCCGTAGCGGACGAGCTCAAAGTCTTTCGCGAGCGCTTCGATCTTTCCGAGCACGTCGTCCCGGTAAGAACGCTGGACCTTTTGCGACTGAAACCAGTTTTTCTTCTCGGCCTGACCCCATTTCATGGCGTCGATACTACGCCAAGTTGGGGGCCCGCGCGACGGGGCATAAGGAAGCTTTATCGCAGCAATATGAACATGTGATTTCCTTCGCGCGCCCGGACTGGGCATTTTGCCGTCCATGGATGCCGCCATCGAAGTCGCCCCTTCCGAAAGTCTTTCGCGCCTGACGGCCCGCCGAATTTTGGCCGACGTCATGCGGTATCGCCGCGTGCCGGGCGCGCACGACACTTGCGGCGATCGGGGCTGCGAAAAGTGCTCGTCCTGGCACTTGCCCAAGATCGCCGCGGCCGTGACGGCGGAGCGGCCGGTCAGCTTCGTCTTGCCCGCTTTTCCGGGCAAGTCTCCGAATCCCGAGAAGGTCTTGGGCACGCTGCCGGACTTCGCCGAACGTCTCTCGCTGCGTTTTCTCGGCGAACTCGCGGCGACGGTGAAACGTTACTACGCCCCCGGCATCAAGATCATCCTTTGCTCGGACGGCCGGGTCTTCAGCGACGTCGTGGGCATGAAGGAGAGCGACGTCACGGCCTATCAGATCGAGTTGGATCGCATGATCGAAGAGATGGAACTCGCGGACGTCTCGACCTTCAATCTGGACGACCACTACCGAGGGCTCGACTTCGTGGCGATGCGCGATGCGCTCATGCAGCGCTACGGGAGCCCGCTCGCTTCCCTCCGCAACAAGGTCCGCGAGGGCGCCAAAGCGACGGCCACCGCCGAAGAGCAAGAAGCCAATCGGATGTACCGCGGCATCACGCGCTTCATGTACGAAGACTCGCTCTTTCCCGGCCAGACCAAGACCAAGTCGGGCTTGCAGACCGAGGCCCGGGCGAAGGCTTACGAAGTCATCCGCCGCAGCAACGCCTGGACCGAGTTGATCGCGGAGTTCTTCCCGAGCTCGGTTCGTCTCTCGATCCATCCGCAGAGCTGCGACTCCAAAAAGCTGGGCATCCGCCTCGTCGGCGACGAAAGCTGGATGACGCCTTGGCACGGCGTCGCGGTCGAGACGCGCGACGGCTACGTCTTGCTCAAACGATCGGAAGCCGAAGCTTCGGGGGCCGAACTCGTGCGCGACGCGGGCGGACGTCCCAGCCACTACCGCTTGGTGGGCGAGGCCCGCTTGGCCCAAAGGAGGGTCTAAGCATGTCGTACGCGGTCACGGCGCTCGATCCCTTCGGCGTCCTCATCGAAGCCGCGCGGCCGGGTCTCGGCGTGCGGGATCTCGAGGTCGAAAGCCTCCGCGAGCTCTTCGCGAAGGAACACCTGCTCGTGCTGCGGGGTTTCGGCACCTTCGCCTCGTCGGAAGACTTCGCGGACTACTGCGAAGGCTGGGGCGAAGTGAGCGTTTGGCCCTTCGGCAAGGTCTTGGAGTTGATCGAACAGGACAAGCCCGAAGACCACATCTTCGACTGCAGCTACGTGCCGATGCATTGGGACGGCATGTACCGTCCGCACGTGCCGGAGTACCAGATATTCCATTGCGTAACGGCGCCCTTGCCCGGCCACGGCGGACGAACGACTTTCTCGAACACGCGGCGGGTCCTCGAGCGCGCCTCTCCGGAGCGGCTCGAGCTTTGGAAGGGCGTCACCGCCACTTACAAACGCAAGATGGAATTCTACGACAGCCGCACCGTCTCTCCCCTCGTCACGAAGCATCCCTTCCGGGATTTCTCCGTCCTGCGCTATAACGAGGCCCCGTCGGCGGAGAAGGGCACCTTCGTGAATCCGCCCGACCAGGAGTTTCGCGGCGTCGCGCCCGGGGAGCTCGGCGAGTTCCGGGCCGCGCTGCGCGAAGCGCTCTACTCGCCCGCGAGTTTCTACGCGCACGAATGGAAGCGGGGGGACCTCGTCATCGCCGACAACTTCACGCTGCTCCACGGCCGCGACGACTTTACGTCCAAGTCGCCCCGTCACATCCAGCGCGTTCAGGTGCTCAGCCATCCGCCCCTCGTCAACCCGGGCCTGGAGTCCTACCGATGAAAGCGCAAAGCTTCGACCTCGTCATCGTGGGTGCCGGGCCGGTCGGGCTCATGTGCGCCTACCTGGCTCGCCTCAGCGGCCTGAGCGCGATCGTGCTCGACAAGTCGGAAGCTCCCCTCGAAGTGGGTCGCGCGGATGCCCTCAACGCCCGCACCTTGCAGCTTCTCGAGCTCGCGGGGCTCTTCGGCGAGATCTACCCGCTCGGCAAACCTTGCAACACGAGTTCCGTCTGGAAGGACGGTCGCTTCGTTTCGCGGCAGTCGGCCTGGTGGGACGATCTCGAGGGCTGCTTCCATCGGCACTTCCTGATGCTCGGGCAGTCTTTCCTGGAAAAATCCCTGGACGCGAAACTTCGGGAGTTGGGCGCGTCCGTGCGTCGTCGCGCGCCGGTCGAGCGCGTCGAGGTGACCGAAGAAGGCTGCCGCACGACGCTCGTCGGCGGAGAGCTTCTCGAGTCGAAGTACGTCGTCGGCGCCGACGGCTCGCGCTCGCTCGTTCGCGAGCTCTTCGGGATTCCTTTCGTCATCGAGAGACCGCAGATCGTCTGGGCCGTGATCGACGCCGAGCTCGAGACGGACTTTCCGAAGGTTCCCGAGATCATCGTCTTCCAGGCCGACACCTCGGACGTGGCTTGGATTCCGCGCGAGGGCGCGATCGACCGTTTCTACGTGCGGATGGACACGAAAGACTTCACGCTCGAAGATGCCATGGCCAAGGTCAACCGGGCCACGTGGCCCCACGCCGTCTCGCTCAAGAAACTCGTGTGGTTTTCGCGCTTCTCCGTCAAGGAGTCGGTGGCCGAAAGTTACTTCGTGCGGGATCGCGTCTTCCTCGCGGGCGACGCCGCCCACATCCACTCCGTGAACGGCGGGCAGGGGCTGAACACCGGCCTGGCCGACGCGTTCAATCTCATCTGGAAGCTGGCCCTGGTGCTCAAGCGCGGGGCCCCGTCCTCGCTGCTCGCGAGCTACGAGTCGGAACGCAAGCCCGTCGCGGTCAGCGTCATCGAGAGTTCGGGCGAACTCGTCCGCTCGACCAAGTATTCCGCGACGGGCACCCACGCCGAAGACTACGTGAAGATCGTCGAGCGGCGTGCGGGCAACATCACGGGCATGGGTATCCGTTACGGCCGCGACGGCCTGGACGGCCAGAGGCTACCCGACTTCGAGCTCCGTTCGGGCGGCGAGACCCGGCGGATCTACTCCTTGCTCGACTACTCGAGGTATACGCTCCTCGTGTTCGGAGTCGCGTCGCCGCCGGCCCCTTTGCCGGACTACGTGCGGCGGGTGGACGTGCCGGACGGAGTTCCGACCGCGGCCGAAGCGATCTTGGTACGCCCGGACGGCTACATCGCGGCGCACGGAACGCTGGCCGAGATGAGCGCTCGGATCGAGACGCCGGAGGCCCTCGTCCATGGACTTTAAGGCGCGCGCTCGGGCCTACTTCACGGCGGTGAACGCCTACGACGCCGCCGCGATCGAGCGCATGGTGGACGAAGACTACGTTCAGCACAACCCTTTCGTGGCGACCGGCCGGGCGGCGTTCGTCGCGCTTCTGCCGAAGCTGAAGGCGCACGGATCGCGGATCCGCAATCTTCGCATGCTCCAGGACGGGCGGCACGTCGTCATGCATCACCGGTGGGAAAACGCCGCGCCCTTCGGCCACGACGAGGTCGACGCCTTTCACGTCATTCGCTTCGACGCCGATTCGCGGATCGCCGAACACTGGAGCGTCATGGCCGAGGCCTCGCCTTCGCACGAGGGAGCGACGCCGATCGCCGACCTGGACCGGACGGAAGCCAACAAGGCGCGGGCTTCCGAGCTCTTCCCCTACGCGTCGCCCGACCTCGCGTACCGGACGCAGCACAAGGTCTTCGGCGAGGGCAACCTTTGCCTTTCCGTTTCGGAAGGGCTTCGGCTCGGGGTGCCGTCGGCGATCTACGACCTGCTCCGTTTCGAGGACGGGCGCTTGGCCGAGCGTTGGCGCATCGTTCAGGAGATCCCGACGACGGGTCTCGCCAACGAGAATACGATGTTCGGATTCTAGTGCCGTCGCCCGACTTCGAATAGAAAGAGGGGATGGACGAAAAGCGTCGATCGAAAGATCCCCTCGAAGGCAAAACCCTCGAAATGATCTTGAACGAGCTCGTGGCTCACTACGGATGGGAAGACATGGGTCGCGCGGTTCCGATCAACTGTTTCATGAGCAACCCGAGCTTCGCTTCGAGTCTCAAGTTTTTGCGTCGTACGCCCTGGGCGCGCGCGAAGGTCGAAGACCTCTACCGCGAAATGCTCGAGACGAAAGAGGACTAAGCATCGGGCCCGCGCCGCCCCAAGAGGGAGCGCAGGAGGATCCAGCCGCAGAGGCCGAAGAACGCGATGCCTCCCAGGATCTTCCAGTCGGCATCCCTTCGATCGAGCGCCAGCCAAGTCGCGAAGGCCGCCATGCCCAGCGAGACGAGGGCGGCGAAGAGAGTTCCGAGCCGGGAAGGTGGGCCTTGCTTAGACTTCGTCTCCAGACTCAAGCCGATGAGGTCGAGCAAGAAGGCGATGAGAGTGTCCATCCTGTTCCGTATATCGGGTCAAAGGGCGCCAAAACTGAGCTTTTCTTGCGGGCGCGTGACTTTGCCGCGGGGCCGTTCATACTGGGGATATGTTAAGCGAGGGCGAAGTTCTCCGTGAGTCTCTCCGGACCGCGATCGAAGCGCGGCCGGACGAGCGGGGAATCGTCGAGCTGCTCTTTCTGGTGAGCGCGCTCCGGGCGCTCACCGAGCGGCATTGGATCATGTCGCGAAGCCGCGATTTTGGGCCGGGGGACTTCGACGCTTTCGTCGCCCGCGCGTTGGGACGCGAACTCGCGCCCCTCGCTTTTCTCAAAGACTGGCTGGGCCCGGAGCTCGGCGTGGCGCGCCTTAAGGTCCTTTCGGCCGCGGCCAAAGCGCTCTCGAAAGACCTGGTCGCCCGTTCCCGATCGAGCGATCGCCCGGCGTTTCGCGCCTTCTTGCGCGGTTCCGTGCGCGCGATGACCGAGATCTGCGTCTTCGAGGAGAGCTTCGCTTCCGTGCGAGGCGAGGACGTGTTGCCGCCCTCGGCGTACCGCGCTTTCGACGCCTTCGACGAGATCTTGGGGCTTCGCTTCGAGACGGACCGAGGGATGAAGCCGGACCTCGCCTCGGGCGAGCGTTTGTACGTGGAAGGTGGAGCCGGCGTTCAGACTTCTTACTCGAGCATCCTGAGTGCGCTCGAGAACTTCGCGTTGCCGCCGGGCGGACACCTCGTCGACTTGGGCAGCGGCTTCGGCCGCGTCGGATTGATCGCGGGGCTCTGGCGGGAAGATCTACGCTTTACGGGCTACGAATACGTCGGCCACCGAGTTCGGGTCGCGAGCGATTCCGCCGCGAGCGCCGGCCACGCGACCCGGGTGCGTTTCTTCGAACAGGACCTCGCCGACCCCGACTTTCGCATCCCGCTGGCCGACGCCTACTACATGTACGACCCCTTCTGCGCCTCGACCTACGAGCGCGTCCTGCGGCAGCTGAATGCCTACAGCCGCGATCACGCCTTTACCGTGATCACGAAAGCCGACGCCGGCACTTGGCTCGCGAAGCTTCAATCGGAGGGGGCCTGGGCCGAGGCTGGAGCCTGCGATCTGGGATTGCTCCGCGTTTTTCGTTCGAAGCCTCGCCTCGATGCTTCGCCACTCTCTTAGTGGGCGCCTGGCTTGTGGATTTCGGCTTCGCGCCGCTCCGACGGAGCCGCTGCCGCCTCGGGGAGCGTCTTCTTGGCGAGCGCCACGGCGCGCGCCACCAGTTCGAAGGCGTGTCCGTGCAGCGACTCGTCCTGCCGCACGCTCGTTTCGTTCCGTTCCATGTCTTCGGCCGACCAGCCGCGCGAATGCGCCACGAAGGGAAAGGGCGGGCTCGTGAAACCCAGCTCCCCGAAGAAGGTCAGCATCTGTCCGGCGACCGCCTGGATGTTGTCCTGTCCGCCCGTGATGAAGAAGGCGGCGACTTTGTTCTGGATGAGCACGCGGTCCTTCAGCGTGATCTGGTTCTGCACGGCGTTCAAACGCTCGGCCATCTTGTAGTAGAGCGAGCTCGCCGATCCCCAGCGGATCGGCGTCGCGACGATCACGACGTCGGCCCAATGCACGAGGGCTTCGTAGACCGTCGCCATCTCGTCTTCGGGGTCCATCTTCGTGATCGAGCAGGGCCAGGTGCAGGCCTTTTCGGACTTCGAGTAGAAACCCTCGCAGGCCCGGAACTTGAGATCGGCGAGGGCCAGAAAACGGGTCTCGACGCCGAGTTCGCGGCCGGCCCGCGCGAGCGAGGATTTAAGCAGATCCTCCGAGGTCGAGTAGCGAGGATGCGCGCGATCCATTGCCGTCGTCGAGAGCCCGAGCACGCGGATGCCGCCGGCTTCGCGTTTGGGCTCGCGCCCGACGGGGTGGCCGGGGTTGTACGTCGGGCGAACGCGTTCCGACTCGCCGCCGAGATCGACGAAGAGGGTCTCGCTTTCGATCTTGAGGGGATAACGGGGAACTTGGCCTCCCGAGGACGCGAGGGGCTCGTGCGCCGCGTGTTTGGCCTCGCCGCTCGCGTGGTCGAATTGCCAGTAGTGCCACGGGCATTCGATGCAGCCTCCCTTGAGCCGGCCCTTCGCGAGCGGGGCGCCCATGTGATTGCAGCGCGCGTTCAGCGCGCCGAAGTTTCCGCCGGCGTGCGAGAGCACGATCCTTCTTTCTTCGACGACGATTTCTTTCAGCCCGCCTTGGGCTTGCAGTTCCGCGAGGAGCTCGGTCGTGTTGCCGAGCGCGATCCATTTCGTTTTTTCGTTCATGTCGGGCATCCTCGATGCTGTCTTCGGGCTCCGCCGAATTCTAACGGAGGGCCCCAAGTTGCGCACGCTTTGTGCCCGCAAAAACGGCCGGGGCCCCGGATCTCGTTGAGCGGTATCGCCGCTCCATGTTGTACCCGCCTGACATCAACCGGGCTGCGGCCCAGAAGGAGATCTCGATGGCTCGTTTTTGGATGCTTCTTTTCCCTCTCGCGCTTTCGGCTTGCGGCGCCAAGGTGACCGCCCTGCCGGACGCGGAAGAACTGACGATCGCCGACCAAGGCGCCCAAGGAAAGATCGGCGGCGGCGCCTGGAAAGTCCTCGCGGGCAAGGCCGAAGACGCCGGCGACTCGTTTTCCGTGACCCTGTACGGTGAGGCCCTCGCGGACGCTTGCGCCGACGACTCGGCCGCGACGGGCGACCGCGTCCTCCTGAGCCTTCCCAAGACGGTTTCGACGGTCGACGTCGATATCACCAAACTCCAGGTCATCACGATGGTCGATATGCCGGACGCGATGAACTACGTCTCGGGCGCCGGCAAGATGGCCGTCACCGCGGTGAGCGCGACCGAAGTGTCCGGCGGACTCGTCGCTTCGTTCAACGAAGACAACGAGGTCAACGGCAAGTTCACGATCCCCGTTTGCCCGTAGTTCTTGCGTCGTGGGCCCGGCCGCGCGTCGGTCCCACGCGATTTTCCGCGCGTCGCTTGGCTTGGCCGCTCCGGCCGGGGTATTCCCGTCGGATGGGTTTTTTCGAACGATCGACTCGCCGGAAATCGCGTTTGGCCGCGGCGCTCGTGGGCGCGTCGTTAGCGCTCGCCGCCTGTTCGTCGAACGACGATTGGCGCACCGCGAGCCGCGAGAGCGCCGGCTTGGCCCCGCTACCGTCCGTCGAGCGCGAGGCCGTCGTGCAGGTTTACGCCGCGCGGGCCTTTCGCTGGCGCAAATACTTCGCGGTGCACGCCTGGATCGCCACGAAGGAGCGGGACGCGGCCGCGTATCGCGTCTACCAAGTCGTCGGTTGGAATCTCGGCCGGGGTGAAGGCGTCGTCGTGGATCGCGAGGACTTTCCGGATCGCTATTGGTACGGAGCTCGTCCCGAGCTCATCCAAACGATCCGGGGCGCGGCCGCCGAGCGGGCGATTCCCCGCATCCGCGAATTGGTCGCGGGCTACGCTTATCCCGAAACTTACCGCGCTTGGCCGGGGCCCAACAGCAACACCTTCGTCGCCCACATCATTCGCCACGTGCCGGAGCTCGGCGTGGAGTTGCCGCCGCACGCGGTGGGCAAGGATTGGATCGGACGGGGAGACTTCTTCGGTCGTTCCGAATCGGGAACGGGCGTGCAGTTTTCGGTCTACGGTGTTTTGGGCGCGACACTGGGGCTCGCGGAAGGCGTCGAGGTCAATC
>DDRA01000144.1:1059-8520 GCA_002343545.1 Bacteriovoracaceae bacterium UBA2428 | reverse complement strand
CTGCTTGGCCTCTCGTTTGGCGTGGATCTCTGGCGACCCGCCCTCAAGCTGCCGATGATCGGTCGTCTCGGCTTTCCCGACGCGCCCGTCTTCGAGCCTTAGCGCGCCGTTCGCGACATCGGTCAAAACGCGCCTCGCTTGGGGTCAAATGACCCGTGACGTCTCGTCACGGCGCGATTCCTTCTGCGCTCGCGCGAGGCACGTGACTTGCAAACCTCCGCCCACAGGAGGTTCTTGAATATGAAACGAATCATGCAAACGATGATCGGGCTCGGCGTCGCCGCGCTCGTATCGGCGCCGGGTTCCGTTCACGCGGAAGGCAAGCGTGCCGACAATACCGGCATGAACGCTCGTGACGACGCCTTGGCCAAGCCGACGGCGGACCAGCAAGCTTCCGGCACCCGTCGCGACGTCGAGCTCACGCGCCTCATTCGCCGCGAGCTGACGAAAGACTCGTCGCTGTCGACCTACGCCCAGAACGTGAAGATCGTCACGCTCGACGGCAAGGTCACGCTGCGCGGTCCGGTGCGTAGCGACGCCGAGCGCGCCAAGGTCGCTTCGATCGCCGGTAAGGTGGTCGGAAGCTCGGCCGCCGTGGCGAACGAAATCGAAATCGCCAAGTAACGAATCAAGATTGAAGGAGAAAACATGGAATACGGAAAAAAAGGCAATATGTCGGTTTTCGGAATCTTTCGCAGCCGCGTCGCGCTCGAGCGCGCGGTCGACGAGTTAAAGGCGGACGGCTTCCGCAACTCGGATATCTCGGCGCTGCTTCCCAGCGAAGAAAGCACGAATGACTTCGCCCACGAGAAATCCACCAAGGCCCCCGAAGGCACCGCGACCGGCGCCACGGGCGGCGCTCTCCTGGGCGGCGGTTTGGGCTGGCTCGTCGGTATCGGCGCGCTCGCCATCCCGGGCATCGGGCCTTTCGTGGCGGCCGGCCCGATCGTTTCGGCGTTGGCCGGTGCGGGTCTGGGCGGAGCTTTCGGCGGCGTCGCCGGCGCTCTGGTCGGCATGGGTATCCCTGAATACGAAGCCAAGCGTTACGAGGACTACGTAAAAGACGGCGGCATGCTTCTGTCGGTGCACGTCGACGATTCGCGCTGGTCCAAGCGCGCTCGCGAAATCTTGGAGCGCGCCGGCGCGCAGGATATCGACTCGGAGCGGGAGCTCTCTTCCTCTTCGTCGACCCGTCCTCAGACCCGCGTCTAAATCTTTCGGTCCGACGCGATAACTTGGCCCGCCCCTTATCGGGGGGCGGGCCTTTTTGTTTTCCAATCCAATCGATTGAGCGGGTTTTGGCCCACGGACCCGCCCGCAAACGGTCCTTGACGAGGCCGCCAAAACGCAGAAGTCTGCCTCCCGGGGGAAATTTAGGTGGGCAGGTGTCCACTTGAAGAGGGGTGTCAGATGCGGACGGAATCCAAAAATTTGCGAGTTCTCATCGTCGAGGACGACGCGGATACGCGTGAGCTCTACTGCGAAGCCCTCAAGATCCTCGACGTTCACTCCGAGACCGCGGCTTGCGCCAAAGGGGCACTCGAAGCGCTCGCGCCCACGAACGACGCGCCGACGGCCGTAATCTTGGACCTTAACGTGCCGGGCATGCCGACGGCCGAGTTCCACGAGAAGCTCATCAAGACGCTCGACCGCTCCCGGACGAAGCTCATCGTCATCTCGGGAGCCGACACGATCTCTGAACAGGCCAAAGGGCTCGGAGCCTGGCGAAGTCTCCGAAAGCCCTTTGAGTTGGGTGAGCTGCTCTCGACCATGCGCGAGCTTCGCTCGGAATCGACGATCGGGGCCTAGGTTCGGAGCGTCGGCTGTCCGAAGCCCGTGCCGCGTTTCGCGTCCTTAGCCGAAACGCTCGCCGTGCGGTATCCGTAGTAACCCAGCAGCGCGGCGCTCAGCCCATGAAACCAGACGTTGTGCGAGTGGAGCGGCAAGAAGCCGAACATCGTATCGAGTCCATTGATCATGCCGAAAACGAAAAGCAGCGCGAAAACGACCGTCGAAATGCGGCAGAAGTTCAGCGACCAAAGGATTTGCCGCGAAGCGATCAAGGCCCAGGCGCCGACGAGGACCTTGACGACGTTGTGAAGCTCGTTGATCGGGAAGAGCCCGAAGAGACGGGGGAATGCGTCGTAGGCCGCGCCCGTGTCCGAGATCGGCGCGTGCAGCATCGCCGGCACGAAGCCGAAGACGCCCATCGCGAAGACCACGACGCCGAAGCTAAAGGTGAATCGAGTGAGGTTCATGGTGAAATCCTTTCGGGGCGATCTCTCGCCCGCTTAGAGGGTACGCTCCGCCTTGAGCGGAGCGACGCGATCGAGTTGGCGAAGGCCGTTCTCGTCGTTTTCCTCGAGATCTTGTTCTTCCGAAAACTCGAGATCTTCTTCGTCTTCCTCGAGGTGCGTCAGTTCGAATTCGCGGTCCCGGCGGATCGTATCGTCCCGCGAGAAGTCGGCGCGATCCGAGATGTCGTCGACGCCCGCTTGCGTCAGCTTCTCGGAGATACGTTCCTCGTCGTCGAGATCGTCGACGAAGTCTTCGTCCGACCGAAAAGTCCGGTTCCCCGAGACCTCTTCGAGGGAATAACCGGGACGGGCGCCGCGGTAGTGCTTCTCCGGGGCTCTCGACGGCGTGACGGCCGCGGCGGCAAGTTCCGGATCGAGTTTTTCCAGGGACTTCGATTGTTTGTTCTTTTTCATGACCCAAAGGCAGCAAGGGTGGTGCCAACCTGGTCCGGCTCCGACCGGGAGATGGCCAGGATGGCCGGGACAAAACGCGACGATCCGAGGCGTTTCGACCGGATTGAGGGCTCGCGTCGAAAGAGTTAGGTTGCGCGTTATGAATGAGCTGCGTCCTTACGTCCTTTCGTTGGCGATCGGTCTTTTGGTGGGGATCGAGCGCCAACGCGCCCAAGACGAGGATCGTTTGGCCCTCGGCGTCCGCTCCTTCGCCTTGCTCGCCCTCCTCGGGACCTGGGCCTCGAGCTTCGAAGCGGCTTGGGTCGGAATCGTCGCGTCGGTCTTCGCCTTCGCTTTGATCGCACTTTCCTACCTGTCGGATTTGCGCGAAGGCGGCCGGCACAAAGTCGAACACGAGACGCTGAGCATGACGACGGAGATCGCGGCCGGCCTCGTCTTCTTGCTCGGCCTCGGGGCACGTTCGAATCCGGAAATGGTTTCGATTCTCGGTCCCCTCGTCGCTTTCCTTCTCTTCGCGAGGACTTGGCTCCATGGTTTCACCAAGAAGATCAAGGGCAACGAGCTCCAAGCGGCGCTGCTCCTCATCTTGATCGGGGTGGGCGTCGGCCACCTCCTTCCGGATCGCACGGTCGACCCTTGGGGGCTTTGGAATCCCAAGAAGTTCGGCATCCTCATTTTCGTGTTGGGAATCGTCGAGTTCACCGGCTACGTGGCGAATCTTGTCTTCGGCGAGCGCCGAAGCTCTTTGCTGGTGGGTTTTCTCGGCGGCCTCGTGTCGAGCACGGCCGTCACCCTGTCGAGCGCCCAAGAGGTTCGCCGGGACCCCAAGTCGTGGTCCCGTAACTTGCTCCGGGTACTCGCGGCGCAGGCCGCTTCGATCCTCGCGCTCGTCGTGGTCGTCGGCCTCGTCAGCTGGCCCCTCGTCGAAGCCGTCGCGCCTTGGCTCGTCGCGACGATCGGTCTGTTGGGGCTCGGCATCGCCTTGCTGTGGAAGTTCGGGCGCGACGGTGGTTCCCCCGTCGAGTTTCGCTCGCCTTTGAACGTGCGCGGCGTGCTTCGCCTCGCGATCGTCTTTACCGTGATCTTGATCGGGGTCGGGCTCATTCAGCGCCGATTTGGCGATCAAGCTTCGGAGCTCGTGGCCTTCTTGACGGGGCTCTTCGAGCTTCAGGGCATCGGCTTGGCCTTTGCCTCGATGGTTCCGCAGGGCGAGATTTCGCTCGAGACGGCCCGCACGAGCCTTTCCATCGCGATGATGGGAAGCTTCGTTTCGAAGGCCGGGATCGGTTTTTCGGTGGGGGCGGGTCGTTTTGCCGTCTTGCTCTGCGCATCGATGCTGACGCTCATCCTGGCTCAGGCGGCCCTTCTCATCTTGGTTTAGCGGGACTCCTTCAAGATCTCGTCCACGGTCGCGTTGTCGATGCCGGGGTTCCAGCTTCGTCGCGGAAGCGGACGCCCGGAGGGGATGCGCACGAAGAAGTCGGGATGGTTGCGCCGCGAGTCGACCCCCGAAGGACTTTGGGTCCAGTAACCGGAATTGATGACGAGATTCCCGTTCGCGTCGCGCGTCCCGCGCAGGACGTAGGCGTATTCGCGAATGACCTCGGTCGTGCCGACGAGGTCGCGATCTTGGCTTTGGGTCGGCGCCGCCGAGAAGAGCCAAGTCCGCACGAAGACGGCGTTCGGATCGTTCGCCACGGCTTCGAGGGTGTAGTTCGCCTTGAAGACCGGGACGCTCCAGACTTCGGGGCCCGGGTCGTGGTCCATCACGAAGGCTTCGCGTCGCTCGAAGATCTGGGCTTGGACGAAACGGTGAAACTGCTCGGGAAAGACGTCGGGGTGGATCCAACCGCGATGATCGCCGGTGAATTTCTGTCCGTAGTAAAGCAGGTCCTTTTCTTCGACGGCTTCGTAGGTCATCAAAAGCAGTCCTTTGAGTTCGCCGACGCCGAAGGCGTAGCGGGTGTCGCCCACGCTCACGCGGGCCGCGCGCGCGGGTTCCGGCGCATCGATCGAGGCGAGCGACCACGCGTCGCAGAGTCCCTCCCACGCGAGGGCATCGGCCCGGTAGTTGCGGCGCGCGTAGTCCGCGGCCGAGGCGAGCGAGGCGCGTCGCGCGGAGTCGGTGCGGCGCCGACGGAAGGCGTCGTACTTGCTAAGCGCCGAGGCTCTGCCCTCGAGGTCCTTGAAGAGGTAGTCTTCTTTCTTCGGGTACCACCACGAGGACCACGGTTTTCGCGCGGCTTGGCCGAGCGGGCTTCGGTACGGAAGATTTTGCATCGAGATGACGGCGGGCCCGAACTCGCGGGTAACGGCGTCGAGGCCGGGGTCTTCGAAGTAGGAGCCCAGGCGGGGATCGCTTCGCAGCAAGGCGGAGTCCCGCAATACGTCGCCGAAGTGTCGCAAGTCCTCGCGCGCGTCGAAGCCGGGAAGCTCGGGCGGCAGGACCTCCACGGGGTCCCCCGAGAGAGGGACTGTTGCGGGATCGAGGACGGGGGGATCGTGGAGAGTGGCGCCGGGGCCGCAAGCCGTAAAGAGGCCCGAGAGAAGAAACGCGAATCTCGCACGTGAAGTCATGGTTTTCCTCGATGGAAAACGCCCCCGCCGATCTGAGGATCGGAAGGGGCGCGGAGTAGGGGGACCGAAACGACTAGCGGGGACCGAGCGCGCGCGTCGAGCGACCGCTCGTCGTGCCGCAAGAGTCGATCGTGTTGCCGGTTTCCCGAATTTGGATCGCGTTCACGTTGTCCGTGCGGAGGGCGTTGACCGCCGTCGTGCAGAACTCGATCGCCGTTCCTTGGTAAGCGATGAGCTCTTCGCACGTGGTCGGACGCACCGTCTCGACGAGCTCCGCGACTTGCTTGTAGCGAGCGCAGCTCGAGAGTTGGGTCTCGATTCCGACCGGGCCGGTGATCGACTTCGTCTTATACTTGTCCGACATCACGGAGACGGTGACGTGGCGAGCCGTCGGCATTTGGAAGCTGCCGTTCTCGTCGGGCACCCACTTGTACTGCATGTCGCGGCAGGTCACTTGGATGTTCGTCGGAGCGATTTGGTTGTGGAAGCGAGCCGGGTTCTCGCAAGCCGCGCGGAGGTCGGCGAACGAGAGAACCTGGAGTCGCGCGTCCGACGCCGAAGCGCCGCCCGAATCGGCCATGGCCGAGGTGGCGAGACAAAGCGACGCGAGTGCAAGGGTGGTTTTTTTCATGGTTCCTCCTGGTGTACGGACAACTATTGCCGAAAAGTCCGGACTTCGGAGTTCTCGGCAAGACGCTCGCGTGCAAAAGCTGGGCCCGGCTTATACGCCTTAATAAGTGTGAAATCATGCCCGACTCGAGGCAGAAGTTCTCGGTAGGGCGTGGCAGCTTCGAAAATGCCGAGAAAAGATCCCCCGCCATAAACTCCCTAAAGCTGAGCTCTCCGTCGCGAAACGGGACGTCGATGTCGAGAAGTGGGAGTCGATGAACGACATCTCGTCGTGGTCTCGATCTTGCTTGATGGGGCTCGTGCGTTTCCACATCCGTCCCTCCGTGGGACGGATGTTCACGCCGCTGTATTTTCGCTCTAAGAAGGAGGTCCTCAATGAAAAATCGTCACCAATCTTATCGTGCTCGCGGCGACCGCTATAATGCTTCGAGCGGCCCCGGATATCGCGAACCCGACGATCGGGAAACTTTGCCTACGCGCCGTGAGCCCTCGCGCGAATGGGACGATTCGGCCCTGCACGAACGCAACCGCGAAGAATACGAGCGCTCGGACGCGCCGGGATCTTACGCGGCTTCGCAGTACCCTAACCTGGGACGCGAGCAGCAATCGAGTCGGGAGTTCGGCTCCCAAGGCGAAGACAGTTTCGACCGTGACGGCCGCGGCGATCGTTACGGCCGTGGCTTGCGCTACGACGCGAACGAAATGAACTACGGCGATCGCTCGGCTCGTCTCGAGTCGCAAGATCGTGACTTCGGCCGCGAAGGGCGCCAGTACAGCCAGCAGTTCGGCCGCCAAGACCGGCAAGCCGGCCAAGGCGAACGCTCCTTCCGCAACACTTGGAACGGCTACGAGGCCTCGGACTCGACGCCGTCTCCCTACGCCCGCGCGTGGGGCTCGTCGCACTCCTCGCAAGGGTCGCGGGCCTCGGGCAACTACGGTCGGCAGGAATCCCGCGACCCCATCAGCGGCTCGAGCTTCGCCGGTAAGGGGCCCAAGGGCTACCGTCGCTCGGACGAGCGCATCAAGGACGAAGTCTGTGATGCCTTGGAAGCGTCGCCCCAAGTCGACGCGAGCGAGATCGAAGTCGACGTCAAGGGTGGCGAAGTCACGCTCACGGGAACGGTTACGGAGCGCCACATGAAGCGCGCGGCCGAAGAAAGCATCGAGCACCTTGCCGGCGTCACCGACATCCATAATCAGATTCGCGTCGTGAAGTCGGCCTCGCAAGCGGTTTCTTCGAGGGCTTCTTCGTCGAGCGAGGATCTCAGCTCGAGCTCGATGACCACGCAGAACGCGCCGGCTACGGCGGCATCTTCCAAGGAAGCCAAGGGTTCCGCCGAGGCCTTCACGGGTTCGGGTAAGACGGGCGCGACCGCGAGCCGTCCGTCGACCCCTTCCACGGGCGCGAAGACCCACTAAGGCGCTTCCGTTTACGGCGGGGGGGGGGGGGGGGGGGGGGGGGCTCTGCGGCGGTCGGCGGGGGGGCGGGCACCCCCCACACCCCCCTCCCCCCCCCCCCCCCGCCACTCACCCCGCGGCCGTG
>DDRA01000144.1:0-973 GCA_002343545.1 Bacteriovoracaceae bacterium UBA2428 | reverse complement strand
GAGGAGCACCATGGGAACCTGCGACACTTGCGGCAACCACTACGACAAATGCTTTCAGGTGACCGCGGCCGGCGGCGCGAAAACCTACGGTTTTGATTCCTTCGAATGCGCCATCACGAAGCTGGCTTCGGAATGCGCGCATTGCGGGGTCCGCATCGTGGGTCACGGCGTTGAAGCCGGCGAAAGGATCTTTTGCTGCGCCCATTACGCCGAGCACGAAGGAAGAACGGGCCTGCGGGACCGGGTTGCTTAAAGTGCGTCTCTCGGCGTCGCTTTGGGGATCCTCGACGGATCGGCGGGACGCGCTTTGCGTCGTGACGGCGGATGCTTCGGGTTTGCGCTATTTCTGTTTGACGCTTCATTTGCGTCGCCCTCGACCGCTTGCTCCGTGCTAAAGTTCGCCGCATGAAGGCGAAGGTATCGATGCTGGCAAGGGGACTCGTTTTGGCGTGCGGAGTCTTCGTGGGCGCGCAAGTTCACGGCCAAGCTTCCGTCGGCAAGGCGGCTCCGCTTTTCAAGACGAAGGACCATCGCGGCGCCGACTTCGATCTTGCCAAGCGAGGTGGCCATTGGACCGTGCTCTATTTTTATCCCAAAGCCGAGACGCCCGGGTGTACCAAGCAGGCTTGCGCCTTCCGCGACAAAATCCAGGTCATCCGCAAGCTCGGGGCCGAAGTCTACGGCATCAGCACGGACGACGTGGCCAAGCAGGCCGACTTTCACCGGAATCATAAGTTGAATTTCGATTTGTTGGCCGATCCCGACGCCAAAGTGGCGGAGGCCTACGGAACCAAGATGCCGCTCGTAAAGATTTCCAAACGACGAACCTTCGTCATCGATCCTTCGCTCGTCGTCCGGGCCGTCGATGTCGACGTCGATCCGGCGGCGGATCCCGATCGCGTCGCGACCCAAGTCGGCAAGCTCCAGGCCGCCGACCAGGCCTCTAAGCGTCGTTAGTAACTAAGTGCCCGGG
>DDRA01000030.1:2135-3912 GCA_002343545.1 Bacteriovoracaceae bacterium UBA2428 | reverse complement strand
AAAAGCATGATCCTGACGTAGGATTTTTCCCTCCCGCAGCTCGAATACGCCCTCGCCGTGCAGCGTTTCGGGCATTTTGCCCGGGCCGCCGAGTATTGCCGCGTCACGCAACCCACGCTCAGCATGCAGATCCAGAAGCTCGAAGAAGACTTGGGCGTCGTGCTTTTTGACCGCGCGAAAAAGCCGATCCTGCTGACCGAAGTGGGGCGTCGGGTCCTCGAGCAAATGCAGGCCGTGCTCTTCGAGGCCAAGAAGCTCGAGGGCATCGTGAGCGCGGACACGGCGCAGGCGCTGCGCGGCGAGCTCGTGCTGGGGGTCATTCCCACGATCGCGCCCTATTTGCTGCCTCGGCTTCTCCCAGTGCTCGAGCGCGATTACCCGAACCTCGACCTCAACATCCGCGAAATGCAGACTTCGCGCATCATCGATGCGCTCGGGGCCGACGAGATCGACGTCGGTCTGCTCGCGACGCCGCTCAAGGCCGCGCGCATCTTCGAGAAGCCGCTCTTCTACGAGCCCTTCTCGGTACTTTGTCACTCGAGCCACGAGTTGGGCCGGCAGAAGCGGATCAAGTACCCGTCGCTCAAGTTCGGGGATATCTGGCTCCTCGAGGAAGGTCATTGCCTTCGGCACCAGGTGCTCGACGTCTGTTCGATCCGTCGTTCGGGCGGGGCCAAGCGTCGCTACGAGTTCGAGAGCGGCAGCCTCGAGACGCTCAAGAATCTCGTGGCGTCCTACGGTGGCTACACGCTGTTGCCGTACCTCGCCACGGAGCATCTCGACGACCGCACGAAGCTCGTCGACTTCGAAAAGCCCCTGCCGGCGCGCGAGATCGGGCTCGCGTATCGCCGCGAACATTACAAGGCGCCGCTTATCGAGGCCCTGGGGGCCGGAATTCTCGCCGCGCTTCCCGAGGAGCTTCGGAAGGCGCGCGCGAGGGACTTTGACGTGCTCGGGATCGCTTAGGCGTTATTCTTAAGGGTTATGGAGCGGGTGTTTGGCGTGAGCTACCCGACGTGCGCCAGTCGCGGCACCGCATCGAAATTACCTTGCGCTAGGAGGGACCGATGACCGTGAACGAATCTCGTCGCAAGATCCTCGCGTTGCTCGCCGAGGGCAAAATCACCGCCGAAGAGGCGGAGCGCTTGCTCGTCGCGTTGCAGGCGGGTGGGGGCGTCGCGGCCTCGGAAGCGCCGCTTCGGAGCGTCCTCCTCCGAAGTATCTGCGCGTCGTCGTCGAGTCGGAGGAAGCCGCCGAGGAGTGCGACGAGGAGGGCGGGCCGTCGCGCGTGAACATCCGCGTGTCGATCCAGTTCCTGCGAGCGGGCGTGAAGTTGGCGGGCTTGCTCCCGTCGAGCGCGAAGGCGCACGTCGACCACGTCCTGCGCGAGAGCGGCGTGAAGGTCGATCTCGCGCGCTTGAAGCCCGAAGACCTGGACGCCTTGCTCGAGCAAATGGATGAGCTCACGATCGACGTCGACGACGGGGCCCATCGCGTTCGGATTTTTTGCGAGTAACCGAGAGAGGAATATCGAAATGGGATCCGTTTTTTGCGCGATCTTCCTGTCCGTGCCGTTCTATTTCATTTGGAGCGCCCTCGCGCCGATCTACCTGGCGTCGGCGCCCGAGATCTATCAGCGGCTGCCGTTCTGGCACGTCATGGGAATCCTCGTGCTGCTGCCGATCGTGAGGCTCGTACTCTTTCCGTCGCGCGTCCAGGTCAACAAGTACATCTGGAAGCGCCGGAGCTTGGCGCGGTCGCGCCCGGCTAGGGGGCT
>DDRA01000030.1:429-1990 GCA_002343545.1 Bacteriovoracaceae bacterium UBA2428 | reverse complement strand
GCCCCCGGCTAGGCGCCCCCGGCGGGCTCCGCGTTGCGAAGCGTGATGCGGGCCTTCTGCTCGGCGAGCAAGGTCTCGACGCGTTCGAGCTCGGCGACGGCCTTTTCAAAGCGCTGCACGGCCTTCTCGAGGGTCTCGGGCGTGGCGTTCTGGAGTTCCTTCAGACCGCGGCCGATCATCATGCGCGCGACGGCAACGGGAGAGCTCATGTCGTGCAGAAAACCGCGGTCCTCTTCGTAGTAGGGATAGCTCATAGGTATGGCCTTAGAGTATCCGCTTTTCGGGTGATGAAAAGGCGAGGCTTTGGGCATTTTGCCTCGACGCCTCCGTCAAAAAAAAATCGTGTTTCCGCTCCGTCCCGCGGGGCACCTTGTGGGAAGCTAGGAGCGTGACCCAGTTAAGCGGCAAACGAATCCTCATCGTGGATGACGAAGAAGACCTTCGTGAGCTCATGCGCCTGGGGCTCGAAGACGAGGGAGCTTCCGTGATCGAGGCGGGCGGCGTCGACGAGGCCTGGACGCTCGTGCAAGCCAACCCGGTGGACATCGTCGTGAGCGACATGCGCATGCCCGGCGGCAACGGCGACGTGTTGCTCGAGCGTCTGCAGTCCGGCGTCATCCAACCCTTGCCGGTCGTCGTCGTGACGGGGTTTTCGGACGTCGATTCGGATCGACTCAAGAAACTCGGTGCGCGCAAAATCTTGTCGAAGCCCTTCGACCTCGGACGGCTCGTGGAAGCCGTACGCGAATCCACGGCCTGAGTCGTGGCGATGGCGGTGGTCGATCCGACCGAGAGGGAATACCGCGAATGGATGAACCGCGAAACGGTTCCCATGCTCTTGCTCTCGGCCTTCTTCGTTTGCACCTTTCATATCGGTTTCCATTGGGTCATGGTTGCCCTCGACCTCGGGGTCCGTGACAGTCTCGTGACCCGGCTCGTTTCGAGCATCCCGTCGATCTTACTGGGGCCGCTCGTCGCGTTCTTGCCCGCGGCCCGTCGTCGCGCCGTGATCTTTCACGCCATCCTCGCGCTCGGCTGCATGATCGGTACGTTTTGGGTCTCGGGCCTCGCCGAGTTCCATCCCTTTTACCTGAGCGCGTCGCTCTTGACCTTCGTCGGCGTGACCCTCACCTTCTTTTCGCCGGTGCAGATCTACATCTGCTACGGCGGCAGTACCGTGGCGTTGGGCCTGTTCCTGTTGGTCCACCCGGTCGAGGATCCGATCCTGCCGGTCTCCTATTACCTTTCCTTCTTCTGCATTGGCGGGGCGCTCGCCTTCGGCAAAACGCTCGGGCATCGTCGCGAATTTTTCCTGCGGAAGTCCGTCGAGCACGCGCTCGCCGACCTGCGGGTCGAAAAATCGAAATCCTTCGCCTTCGCGCAGCTCTCGTTCCTGGGTAACCTCGCGGGCAACGTCGCCCACGAGATCAATAATCCCCTCGCGATCCTGCGGGGCCAGGTCTCGCGCGCGCTCACGAAGGCCCGGGCGGCGTCGGACGCCGAACAGACGACTTTCTTCGAGAAAGTCGACAAACAGGCCCAGCGCATCGGCGAGCTCGTC
>DDRA01000030.1:0-336 GCA_002343545.1 Bacteriovoracaceae bacterium UBA2428 | reverse complement strand
GCCCAGCGCATCGGCGAGCTCGTCGACAACCTGCTCTCCTTCTCGGGCGGCCACTTCAACAAGGACCAGAAGCACGAGCTGGCCGAACTCACCCGCAAGGCCGTCGATCTGCTTTCGCTCGGCGAGAACTCCGGCATCACGATCGAGTCGAAACTCGCTCCCGGCGCTTACTACGTGAAGGGCGGCGACTCGGACTTCATGCAGTCGCTTTTTTATCTGCTGCGCAACTCGGTCGAAGCGATCCAAGGCACGACCGGCAAGAAGACGGGGCGGCTCACGATCGAGTCCGACTTCGACGCCGCGAGCGGTACGCTCCGGGTGCGCGCGCGCGACGAC
>DDRA01000052.1:3265-5814 GCA_002343545.1 Bacteriovoracaceae bacterium UBA2428 | reverse complement strand
ACCAAGCTCTCCAAGCGCCACGGCGCCGTGGCCGTCACCCAGTTTCGGCAGGAAGGTTACCTGGCCGACGCGATGACGAATTACCTGGCCCGCTTGGGTTGGGCCAAGGGCGACCAGGAGATCTTTTCCTTCGAGGAGCTCTGCCGCGTTTTCTCGCTCGAGGGTTGCGGCACTTCGGGTTCGGTCTTCGATAAGGTCAAGCTCGACTGGTACAACGCGCACTACATCAAAGCCCTGCCGCTCGAGAAGATCGTCGAGCACGTAAAGGCGCTCTACGGTACGGACTTCGGGGCGCTCGCTTCGACGGCGGGGGGGCGCAAGCTCCTCTCGGCGCTGCAAGAACGCGCCGTCCGTCTGGGCGACTTCGTGAGCGGCGCGAGCTGGCTGCTGAAGGAAGCGGTCGAGTTTGATCCCGCGGCGGTCGAGACGGTGCTCAAGCCGGCCAAGACCGACGTGCTCGCGGCCTTCGGCGCCAAGCTCGAAGCGTGCCCCGACGCCGACTGGAGCGCGGAAAAGCTCGCGGCCCTCGTGAAGGCGACGATCGCCGAGAAGGGCGTCAAGATGCCCGAGCTCGGCAAGCCCGTGCGCGTGCTGTTGACGGGCGGTCTGGCGGGCCCCGACCTCGGGCTTATCCTCGAGTCGCTCGGCAAGGCCCGCTCGCTCGCGCGCCTCGCCGCCCGCGGCTAAGGAGAACGGCTACTTTTTCGCCTTCAGCGCTTCGTTCAGGCCGGAGCAGGCGAAGAACGGGGACGGAACTTCGATCACGGTCTGCGACGGGCAATGGCGTTTGAGGCACTTCACGATGGGGTCGAAGGAAGCGGATTCCGAGCTCTTCTGAAATCCTTTCCCGAGGTTTTTGAAGATCTGTACCGTGCCCGTGAAGGGGCCGCCGATGAGACCATCGTCATCGAGGCTGAAGAGAAAGTCGTCGGCGTTCGCGCCCGCGGAGTGGTAGCGGTCGTGCTGCTGCTTCGCGAGGACGGCCGAGATGCCTTCCATCTGCTCAACGGTCATGTAGGGCGACATGTTGGCGCGGATGACGTCTCCGCGGCCGACGTACCAGAACTCGTAGCGACCTTTTTCGGTCCAGCACGAGAGGCTGTGCAGAGTTTGGCCTTGCTTTACGACCCGATGAACTCGTCCGAAGTCGCCGTCGTCCGACTTAAAGTAGACGACGTCACTGAGACCTTCGCGTTGATCGGCGCGACGAAGATCGTCGAGGCTCGAAATTCGGACCGACGACGGCTCCCGGTCGCCCGTCGGCGTCGACGAGCAGGCCGTCATGGCGACGGCCGAGAGGGAAAGGAGCATGCGCGTGGAGAAAAACGAAGCGGTCTTTTTCATGAAGCTTGTTTCGGAAGTTTCGAAGGAAAGCTGGAGGGGGTAGGTGAAATTTCGGGTTAGCTGGGCCGAGGCTGAGCGGGGGGCGGAAAACGCCTAAAGCTCCGAAAATTATAAGCGCCGTGTCCTCAACACCTTGTGGAGCCCGGGGGACGCGGAGACACTGGGGGCATGTCGAAGATGTCTCGAATGCTTAGTGGCAAGATGCTTCTCGTTCTCCTCATGGGCTTTGTCTCGGGTCTCCCTCTCTTCTTGGTGGGCAGTACCCTGCAGGCCTGGATGAAAGACGCGGGGGTTGACCTTACCGTCATCGGGCTCTTCTCGCTGGTGGGGTTGCCGTACACGCTCAAGTTCCTTTGGGCTCCCCTTATGGACCGCTACACGGTCTTGCCGGGGCTCGGCCGGCGTCGGAGCTGGATGCTGCTCAGTCAAATTCTGCTTGGCGTCTCGATCGTCGCGTTGGGGCTCTCCGATCCGCAAGGCGCGCCCGCCGTGGTCGCCTTTCTCGCCGTTTGCGTGGCTTTCTTCAGCGCGAGCCAAGACATCGTGTTGGACGCTTGGCGCCGCGAGGCCCTGAGCGACGACGAACTTGGGCTCGGCTCGTCGACCTTCGTGACGGGTTACTTGATCTCGATGCGACTCGTGGCCGGTGCGCTCGCCCTCATCCTGGCGGACCACATGCCGTGGAACCGCGTCTACTTGATCATGGGCGCGCTCGTCACGGTGGGCATCGCTACGACGCTCGTCGCGAGGGAGCCCGAGGTCTCGACGGCGCCGCCGCGAACGCTCAAGGAATCGGTCGTGGAACCCTTCGTGGATTTCTTCTCGAAGTCCGGCGCCTGGATCCTCCTTGCTTTCATCCTGCTCTATAAGATCGGCGACAACATGGCCTCGGCGATGACGATGCCCTTTTACTTGGAACTCGGTTTCACGAAGACCGATATCGCGGCCGTCACGAAAATCTTCGGTTGGATCGCGACCACGGTCGGCGGCCTCGTGGGCGGTGCCATCATCCTCAAAATCAAGATCAAGCCCGCGCTCTTCTGGTTCGGGATCTTGCAGGCCATCTCGACTTTGGCCTTCGCCGCGCTCGCCATCGTCGGCAAATCGCAGGCCGTGTTGACCGCGGTCATCGCCTTCGAAAACCTCACCGCGGGCATGGGTACGGCGGCCTTCGTCGCCTTCATGGCGACGCTCACCAACAAGAA
>DDRA01000052.1:2286-3135 GCA_002343545.1 Bacteriovoracaceae bacterium UBA2428 | reverse complement strand
CATGGCGACGCTCACCAACAAGAAGTTCACCGCGACCCAGTACGCTTTGCTCACGAGCCTCATGGGCGTTCCCCGCGTCATCGCGGCCGCGCCGACTGGCTTCTTGGCGAAAGAACTCGGTTGGACCGGCTTCTTCGTGGCGTGCACGCTCATCGCGTTGCCGGGGATGCTGCTGCTGAAGCCCATCTTCAGACTCGAAGACAAAACGGCTTAGACCCGGACGCTTCTCGGTCGAAATCAGTCGTGTGACTTTTCGTCCAAGAACTTTTCGATCTGCGGGAAGTACGTGCTCCAGTCCCCGCTCCGCGTGCGGATTTGCTCGATGAGCTTGCGACGCGGTTCCCCTTTGCCGGTGCTTTCGATGGCGCGGTTCGTGGCGTCCTCGAGGAGTTCGGGGGAGCACGAGTGGATGCGGTTTGAAAGGTGCTCGAAGGCTTCTTCGGCCGAGGCGGACGAGTCCGCGCGGGCGAGTCCGCTCAGGGCCAAGAGGACGAGGGCGATCACGCGCGCAAAAGCTTTAGCCATCTCGATCTCTATCGGCCGAAGCAACTCCGGGCTTGAGCGGAGGGGAGGGGGCTTGGCAGGGAGGCCCCCCCGGGCTTAGGCTCGCGGCATGACGCAAAAATCTTGGATCGAAGAGAGCCTCCAACGCGGACTGGGCCGTCTGAGCCCGAACGGTGCCTTCGTGACCGAAACGGGTCGCTATACGGGGCGAGCGGCTTCGGCCCGACTCATCGCCCGAAACGACGTGACGGAAAACACCGTCAACTGGGGGGCGACGAACTTGGCCTGGCCCGCCGCGAACGCGCGCGATTTTCACGCCCGGCTCGAAAAATTCCTGCTCGCGGG
>DDRA01000052.1:1880-2147 GCA_002343545.1 Bacteriovoracaceae bacterium UBA2428 | reverse complement strand
TACCGCGGCTTCGTGGGCCCCTTCGAGATCGAGGTGACGACGCGCTCGCCGTGGCACGCCGCCTTTGCCGCCAATATGTTCCGCTCGATCCCGGCGGGAGCTTCCGATCGTTGGAAGGGTCGCCGCATTCGCATCTTCCACGATCCCTCGCAGGTCGCGAAGACGTTCCGTCCGGAATCCACGGAAGAAGCCCTCATCGTGCTCGACCCGCAGTCGCTCACGGTCGGCATCGTTGGCACCGCTTACGCCGGCGAGATCAAGAAGTCG
>DDRA01000052.1:0-1751 GCA_002343545.1 Bacteriovoracaceae bacterium UBA2428 | reverse complement strand
TACGCCGGCGAGATCAAGAAGTCGGCCTTTACCCTTTGTAACTTCCTGCTGCCGGAAGCCGGGAATCTTCCGATGCACGCCTCGGCGAATTGCCGTGCCGACGGGTCCCACGCCTCGGTTCTCTTTGGTCTTTCGGGCACCGGCAAGACGACGCTGTCGGCGGATCCGGAGCGCGCCCTCGTTGGCGACGACGAGATCGTGTGGACGGACGATGGATTGTGGAATCTCGAGGGCGGTTGCTACGCCAAGCTGATCGATCTCGATGCCGACAAGGAACCCGAAATTTTTCGCGCGATATCGAAGCCGGGCGCCATCCTCGAGAACGTTTCGATGGACGAAGCGGGGCGCATCAACTTCGCGGACCGCGCAAAGACGGAGAACACGCGCGGATCTTATCCGCTCTCGTCGCTCAAGAGTATCTACCGCCAGGACCGTGGCGCGCAGGCGCCCCGCACGATCGTCTTCCTGACGGCCGATGCCTTCGGCGCGCTCCCGGCCGTCGCGCGTCTCGATAGCCACCAAGCCCAGTACCACTTCATCTCGGGTTACACCGCGAAGGTCGCCGGGACCGAGATGGGCGTGAAGGAACCGAAGGCGGCCTTTTCGACCTGCTTCGGCGCGCCCTTCATGCCGCGTCCGTCGGCGGTCTATGCCAAGCTTCTCGCGGAACGCGCGCGTGCCTCGGGGGCGAGCGTTTGGCTCTTGAACACGGGTTGGACGGGCGGCGGGTACGGCAAGGGACCGCGCTTTCCGATCCCCGTCACGCGGGCTCTCCTGCGGGCCATCCAGTCGGGTGAGCTCGAAGGGGGATCTTTCGTGAAGCATCCCGTTTTTGGTTTTGAGGTTCCGACGCGGGTGCCGGGGGTTGAGGCTTCGTACCTCGCCCTGCCCGAGGGTGATGGCGCGGCGAAACTCGCGCGGCTCTTCGCCGAAAACATCGCCAAGAATCACCCCGAACTCTCGGGTCATGAGATCGTCGCCAAAGGCGGCCCGCGAATCTAGCCCTCTTGCCGGCCCTCGGGAAAGGGGCCTCGGCGGCGTTGCTCAGTCTTCGCTGCCAAGGGAAGCCTCGGCCGAAAAATCCTCGAGCGTCGTCGTGTCGCCCGTGATCTTGCCCGTCGAAGCGAGCTCGCGCAGGAGGCGGCGCATGATCTTGCCGGAACGCGTCTTCGGCAGGTTGTCGCCGAACCGCACCTCGGCGGGCCTGGCCAGGGCGCCGATCTCCTTCGAGACGTGGCCGCGCAGCGTCTCGCGCAGCGCCGCGTTGGCGTGGGCGCCGGTCTTCGGCGTGACGAACGCCACGATGGCCGTGCCCGTCAGGTCGTCGGGCCGCCCGACCACGGCGGCCTCGGCCACCGCGGGATGAGAGACCAGGGCGCTCTTTATCTCCATGGTGCCGATCCGATGGCCGGAGACGTTCATCACGTCGTCGACGCGGCCCATCACCCAGAGATAGCCCTCCTTGTCCCGGTGGGCGCCGTCTCCGGTGAAGTAGACGTTCTTGTAGCGGCTCCAGTACTGCTCCTTGTAGCGGGCCGGATCGCCCCAGATGCCGCGCAGCATGCCGGGCCACGGCTTCGCCAGCGTCAGGAACCCGCCCTGGGGGGGCTTCACTGGGCGTCCCTCCGCAGCGAGCACCGCGAGCTCGATGCCGGGGAAGGGCAGCGTGCAGGAGCCCGGCTTGGTCGGGACGGCGCCGGGCAGCGGCGAGACCAGGATCCCGCCGGTCTCCGTCTGCCACCAGGTATCGA